>JBHHVD010000057.1:0-21362 GCA_046754105.1 Candidatus Krumholzibacteriia bacterium | reverse complement strand
GCTGCGAGACCGGATCTACGTGTACAAACCGTACCTGCGGATCCTCGACGTGGGTACGGAGCCAATTGACTAGGTCCGCTTTGGTGCTGCGCACACCGGGGCGCGAAAATGATCCCGCGGCCAATGCCCGCTCCGCTTCGAATATCAGGCGTCGTGAGTTTTTTGCACGGCATACACGGTGTTAGCCGGTTCATTCGAACGGCAGCGTTTTCACAAAGCCGGCCAATCTCGATGCCTCATCGGTCGAAAGATCCGCCGGCAGCATCAGCTTGACCGTGAAGTCTGACCGTAGCACAAACTCGTGGGTGATCGTGCCAGTAAGGGCGCCATCCGCGCCGTCACTTCCCGCGTCGTCCATCCCGGAGTCGCCCGCATGCGGGGCACCACCGGCGGCGACAACGGCCGCCTCCACCGGGTCGGTCGCCCACCGGAATCTCGATGTGCGTCCCCGGCGTCCCACGATGTAGGTGCCGAGACCGAGTTCCTCGAGCGCCTTGAAGAAATCAATCAGCTCGCTTCTCGACGGGGCCGCGCCCCCTTCGGCGAGCCCGTGCTCGACGTCGTCGAGTTTCGTCTCGCTTGCGCCGGCACCGTGACTTTTCAAGTAATCAAATACGGTTTGCGCGACCACGTCAGAGCAGTAGAGTTCCCTGACCTTACTACGATCGACATCGGTGCACTCCAGAGTAGCCATCGGCATCCTCCTTTTCGTTTGTCGGAAGACCGCCGCCGGTTGCGGGCGGTCATAGGTATTACCCGTCATAATCGCGTCTTATTCACGGTTGTCATTCTATGATAGGGTTATAACCTGTATGGCGGTTTATACCTGGATAGGATCCCGCTTGTGAGGGTTATAATGCGGTATAACTGGATAATGGCGGCTTATACCTGAATAGGATCCCCCTCGACAGCGGTTATAAATCCATATAGGGCGCCTATGGCGGGCTATGCTCGCGCGGTATCTGCGCACACTCCGCACCAGGCCAACGACATGAAATACTGGATCGGCGTTACCGACAACTCCTGGTTCCGTTTCCTCGCCGAGCGGGAGCCCGACGAGGTGAACTTCTGGCGTCCCGGCGGCAAGGCGGCCTTTCGCGCGATCCAGCCCGGGTCCCCGTTTCTCTTCAAACTCCACAGCCCGGAAAACTTTATCGCCGGCGGCGGCTTCTTCGTGCGCCACACGGTCCTGCCGCTCTCGCTGGCATGGGAGGCATTCGGCGACAAGAATGGGGCCGGCACCTTTGACGCCTTCCGCACATCCATCACCCGCAGGCGAAAACAATCGGGTGACCTCGACCCCTCGATCGGCTGCACGATCCTGGCCGAGCCGTTTTTCTTCGAGCGCACGGACTGGATCCCCGCTCCGTCAAACTGGCGCCCGTCGATCCAACAGGGCAAGACCTACGACACGGAAGAACCGGTCGGCCGCGCTATAATGGAACAGGTCCTGGAGCGGCTGCCCCGCTACCAGCACGACCGCGATCCCGCAAAGCTCCCCATGCCAACACCCGAACCGCCCGGGCTCTACGGCTCGGAGTACCTGACCCGCGCCCGCCTCGGCCAGGGCGCTTTCCGCGTCCTCGTGACCGACGCCTACGAGCGCCGCTGTGCGATTACCGGTGAGCGAACGCTGCCCGTCCTGCAGGCGGCACACATAAAACCATTCGCCGAATCCGGCCCCAACCGGGTCGACAACGGTCTCCTGCTCCGCTCGGACCTGCATATCTTGTTCGACCGGGGGTTTCTTACGATCGACAAGGATCACCGGGTCGAAGTCAGCCGGCGCATCCGGGAGGAGTACGAGAACGGCCGCGACTACTACGCCCTGCGCGGAAAACAGCTACAGGTCGTTCCCGCCAACTACGCCGAGCGGCCGTCGCCGGATTTTGTGGCGTGGCATAATGAGGAGATCTTCAAAGGTTAGAGCCGAAGCGCCCCGTCCTGGCGACCGGCCCGTCCAGAAAACCGCATCCTTTTTTGACGCATTGAGGTTAACTCTCCCCGCGACCCGCTTCTCGTGGATTCATACCAACCCGGGCGCCTGTACTCGGTAATTAGTACAAGGGGGGCATGATGCGCGCTTACATATCGGGTCCGCTGGTCTGTGCGTTCCTCTTGTGCGGTACCGGCTGTGAAACCACAACCGACCCCTCACAGGAGGAATCGGAAGAATACATCAACCCGGCCACGCCCAACTCCAATGGCCGCATCATGTCACAAAGAACCTACGGTGACCCGGCCATGCCGACCTACATCCGGCGCATCGAGCCCGACCGCTCCGGCGGCTACTTCGTGCACGGCCGGGTCAACGACCAGCACGGCGTCGGACGGCTGTCCGCCGGCGGCGAAATGTCCTGGTTCACAGAGGTAGGTCATGACGTGCGAGACCACGTCGTGCTGCCGGCAACCGCCGTCGTACCGAACGGCATCATCGCGGTGGGCGTCCTGTCCGGCAAGCCGAAAGCGGACAGCTATTCCGCCAGCGTGTCGCTGATCGGTCCCGACGGCGCTCTCCTTAGCCAGGTGTCCTTCAGCGATGCGTCCTCCGGCCTGTGGGTCAACACGATTGCGCTGACATCGGATTCGACGGCGATTCTGGGCGGGGGGAGTGATAACTCGCGGACCTACTTGCCACTTGTGGCCGCCATCAAGTTGACGGGGCAGGGCGTGCTCGAAAAGGCCGGAGCTGTGGTCCAGGGCGCCCGGGCGGACCAGTTCATCTCCGACATCGTAACGGAGGCGGCGCCCGGCGGCGACGTCACGGCGTTCGCGATCAGCCCGCGCGCTGAGTTGGATGTGCTCGCCATCGACCGGTTCTCGATCCCGAATGGAGACGTGACCGCTCTTTCGTAACGTGGAGCCGCGGGCTGTGGATGAACGAAGGTCGTGGAACGTTCGCCAGCAGCGCCGGGTCGATAGCCCTTTACGATGGCAACCTCTATGTCGCCGGCTACTTCCGCGATCCCAGAAAACCATCCACGGCGAGCGGCTCGTATTGGAGTACCGGGTTCGTCGCCTCCCTGACGACCGGGGGCGACAAACGTTGGACCACGCTGGCGTGGCTCACCAATAACAGCGATCAGTATTTCACCGTGTTCCCTACGCCGGGCGGGCTCTACGCAGTGGGAAGCGCGGGCACGTTTCTACTTCTGTCCTCGCGGGAATCGTTCGGATACGGCCTGGTATCGAAGTTCGATCTCGATAGCGGCAAGCCGTTGTCCCACAGGACATTCGGCAGCGACCGGTACCAGTCGCTCTTCGGCCACCTCCTGGTCGAGAACGACGTCGGCCACGCCGTGGGCCGGACGAGGAAGGAAATCGATGGCGGCGGATACCTGGGGTGGTTTGCCGAGGTCGACCTGTCGGCAGGGCGAGGCCCCGGGACGTCAATGCACTGATTATGACGGCCAAACCGCCGTATGTCAACGTTCGCCGCGCCCACCGGCCCCGCGCGGCAAACCGTGTGGATGCTGCCTACCCGCGAACGTTCTTTAGTGATCCGGTGGCTCGCCGAGTGTCAGGAACTTCGGGAGCTTTTTCACGAGCTTAACCGCGATGATCCATCCACGGGTTACGGCTTCGAATGGTACTGGCGGGACCTGCCCCGCCTCCTGGGCGGCGGACCCGCCCGGGCGGCGAGCGCCGAATCTTTTGTGGACTTCGTCCGCAGCCTGTCCGCGGGCGCCCGCCGCCGCATAGAAGAAACGAACGGCTACCACTGCCTGTACTCGATCCGTGGAGACGAGGTGTGGCGGTGGGTGGTGTCTCGCGCCGGAATAAGGCGGGATGTGGTCCCGGCGCCGGCGGGCGAGCTTCGGGAGTTGGTCACGTCGACGGTGGCCATGATGGCGGAGGACCCGGGACGGCAGGATGCGCCGCCGGGCGCGGAGTTACGTTCGAATCTGCGCCGGTTGGCGCGGGCGCTGCTGCCGCCCGAAGTTTTCCAACAAGGCGAAGCGCCGTCGCGGTACAACCTGCTCATCTCGGCGGATGACTTTCTCGGCTTTCTCCCCTTTGAAGCTGTGGATATCTCGAATGGGGAGGCGTATCTCCCCCTCCTCGGCCGTTGCGGCCTTGTGCGCGGCGCGGCGCGCGACTATGATGGGAAAGGAAGGAGTGCGCCACCCCTTCACCTGGGCGGCGTACTCGATCAAGCTGGGGCGCCTCTAGTACCGCGGGCCGATATCCGGTTCGGCGCTTCGGACTTGCTGGGACCTCCACCCTTTTTTCAACCGGACCCATGGCCTTTCGTTTCTGGAGAAGAATCAAACTTGTCCCCGGCGTGACGCTCAACCTGAGCAAGAGCGGCGGCTCGCTCTCCTTCGGACCCCGGGGCAGCAAGTTCACCGTCGGACCGCGGGGCCGGCGCGCCAGCTTCGGCATCCCCGGCTCGGGGCTTTTCTATACGCAACGGGTGGGCGGCAAGAAGGCCCGCAGCGGTGGCCGGCGGCGGCGCGCGGCGGCCCGGGCGGCCGGAGACCCCCGCACCACAGACACGCCAACCGGCGACCAAAAAGAAGCCGCCGCCCGGCGGCTCACCCTTGGCTTTTTCAAACGCCTGGTCACTCCCGACGACGAAGAAACCCTCGTCGCCGGTCTTCGCGAGCACGTCCTCGGTAACGAGGATGCGGCGCTCGAGCTTTTCGAGAAGTCGCCGCACCTGGCGGACAGCGCGTTTCTGGCGGGCTTTCTCTCGCTCAAGAGAAACCGCCTCTCCGCCGCCGCCCGCCATTTCGAAAGCGCCGCCGAAAAACACCGGCGGCTGGGAGGTTATTTCCGCAAGTACGGGATCACCGCCGAGATGGTGGTGCCGATCACGGGCGAGCTTCTGGCCGTCCTCGCGCCCGACCTTCGCGGCACCTTGCTGGGACTGGTGGAAACGTATCAGCTGCAGGAGAAATGGGACCGCGCGCTGGAAACCCTCGAGCGCCTCCAGCGCCTCGAACCCAACGACCTGGTGATCAAGCTCTCGCTCGCAGAACTCCTCCTCGAGCGCGCGCCCGAGGACAGGACGAGCTGCGAGAAGGTCGTGCGGCTCGCAAAGGACGTGCGAAACCAGTCCGACCTCCACGCGGCGCTTCTGCTCTACAAGGCGAAGGCCCTTCGCGGCCTCGGCCTGTCCGAGGCGGCCCGCGACCTTTTAGGCAAGACACTCCGGCGCCGGGCGGGCCGTACGGCCGAGCTGCTGCACGCGCTCCGCTACGAGCGTGCGCTGCTCTACGAAGCGATGGGCCAGAAAAAACGCGCCCGCGGTGATTTCGAAAAAATCTACGCAGGAGATCCGGACTATGAGGATGTGCGCGATCGCCTGGGAATCACACCTGCATGACGGTGGGTCACGGAGACGGTTGCGGATGGCCCAGACGAGCCATCTCCTTGACCGCACCTGGACCAGTTGGCCGACCTCGGGCGGCCGTTCAGGCGACAATTGAGTTTCCGTCGAAGCAGCCAACGGAGACATCCTCCTGCCTTCTGTGGTCCCGGTAGAGTTGTCAGTGATGGGGCATAGTCTACGAAGTCTAACGACCTGGCTCATTCATGAAGCTTACTCGTCTGGCGAGGAATCGTTCGCATGCGCAATTCTCAGTGCAAGTGTGTCGGCAAAGTCACCCGAGATTCGGAGCCCGCTCTGGTTCATCTGTTTCCCGCCCCAATCGAGCCGTGACAAGACTGGCGCCCTGGCTGGATCCAGGCACTTGCAGTGATTCTCCATGATGATGATTTGAGGAGTTCCCTCCGCCACCACAGAGCCACCAGCAGCACAAATAGGATGAGCGCCATCGCACGCGGTTTCATAATCTAACCTCCTGTCAGTCAGATAAGTAGAACCGAGCGGGGCGCAAGTGAGGGTGCCAGCCAAAGGCGTGGGGAGCGGATCTCCACTCCGCCCCGAAGTGTCTCCATGATGGCGCGGCAGGGAGAGGATATCCAGGACAACCGTCAATCATCCGCTTAATAGGAACGCACCGAACCCCCTTGGCGCGGAAAAATACGCAGGATCACCGCGTCAAGAGAGGCTCACCAATGCGACTGATTGTTGACGTAAGTCAAGTGGTACCCGCCGCGCGATAAAGGTATAATAGACGCTAAAAGCAGAGGGGATGCTCCATCAACCCTTCGACGCCACCAGCCTGTGTGCCGGGCTACTCACGCGGGCCCACTGACGTATGCAACCCCACCCAACCGTTGGAGGAATGTTATGGCCACGTCCAAGGGCACGCGCTCGCTGCCGCGCACGGTCCTGATCACCTTTCTATTCTTGCTACTTTCCGTAGGGCACTCGCAAGCGGCCACCAATCGCTATGTAGAGGATTTCTCCACCACACAGTACCTGGATGCGGCACGCACCACCGCCTGGTGGAATACTACCTCCGGCGATCTCGAGCTATTTCCATTCTCCATGCAGGGAGTGGGAAGTTACCCCGCATCCGGTGACACGCGCAGGATCGTGATCGACGGCGACTTCGCATACGTGGCGGACAACTGTTGCGTGCACATCCTGGATATCAGCGACCCGGCCAACCCGACTGTTGCGGCGGGCACCTCCTCGCTCTTCGGCGAGGCCACCGACCTGGTGCTTGCCGGCAATTTCCTCTACGTGGCCTACGGCACCGACGGACTCAAGGTATACGACGTGAGCACCCACAACCTCTTTGCCGTGGGAACGTGGCTGATACCGACTGTCCTGGCAAGATCCGTTGCCGTTTCGGGAAACCATGCATACGTAGGTATCGCGGGCACACAAAGCGGGCTTCGTGTGATCAACATCAGTGACCCAACAAACCCGCTTCTGGTAGGGAGCGTCACCGGCAGTAGCGCGACCAGTGCCATCACCGTGGACGGGAACTTGTCATTCTCGGTCGGTGGTAACAGTCTTCTGGTCGTAGATATCAGTAACCCGTCGAGCCCGTCCTTTGTCAGCGGGTTTGCCGTTGGTGGCGTGGCCTCCGATGTGGCCGTTTCGGGCGACCTGCTCTACGTGGCAGCGGGCGGCATTACGCAGAACCTGAAGGTGCTGGATATCAGCAATCCGGCGGCCCCCACGCAGGTGGGCAGCTACGCAACCGGCGACGTAGCCCGGGGTGTGACGATGTTCGGTAACTTCGCCTTCGTAACGAATGGCTCCGGCTCGATCATGCTGCTGGATATCAGCGACCCGGCCGCGATCGTCCTGGTGGACAGCTACCTTACGCCGGGCGAGGCCTGGTCGGCTGCGATTCATGGGGACCACGCGTATGTGGCAGACGGCAGCGCCGGTGTCCAGATTGTTCGCCACGGCCGTCTCTTTCAGCCCCCGAATCTTGTGGGCAGCGTGCAAACCCCTGACGTGGCCTTCCACATGGCCGTCTCGGGCAGCTACGCCTACGTGGCCGACCTGGCATCGGGTCTCCAGGTGCTGGACATTAGCGCTCCCTCGGCTCCGGTCATCGTCAACAGTGTCGCAACGGTCGATAAGGCCAGGGGGGTTGCGGTGGCGGGAAACTTCGCGTACGTCGCCGCACGCGCGGCGGGTCTCAAAGTGATCGATATCAAGGATCCGGCGAATCCCTTCGTGGTCGCCACTCTGTCCATCGGTTCGGACACCTGGAAGGCAGCAGTTGAAGGAGATACGCTCTACCTGCTGGGGCCGTTGGGTGGCATGGGAGTCGTCGACATAAGCGACCCCGCCAATCCGTCCTTCGTAATCTCGTTCACGACGCCGGGCAACGCGCGTGACCTGGCCGTTTCCGGCAACCTCATCTACCTGGCCGATTTCAGCGGCGGCATGAATATCGTTGACGTCACCAACCCACGGGTGCCGGCTTTGGTCGGCAGCTTCCCCACACCGAAAGTGGCCAACGACGTGGCCGTAGCGGACGACTATGCGTACGTCGCGGTCGAGAGCACCGCCGTCCAGGTAGTCGACGTCAGCAATCCCGCATCACCTTCTCTGGCCGGTAGTTACCCAATGAATACGAAATTACTCGGGATAACCATCGAGGGGGACTACGCGTTCGTGGCGGCGGCGGATTCCGGTCTGATCGTCCTCGACGTCTCGGATCCGGCGAATCCGGCGCGATTGGCCCGGTACGACACGCCGGACCGGGCGCGGCACATCGAGATCCACGGTGATTACGCCCTGGTCTCGGATGATTCCTCTGGCGTTCAGGTGATCCAGGTGTTCCAGCGCGAATTCATCCTCGAAGACAACGTAGCACAGTCGCTGCGGGTTAACCAGACGGACGATGACATCATCCGTGTGCGTGCCAACGCGGACGTACCGATGCAAATCGCTGACCTCAGCGCCAGCGTGGACACCGGTACCACCTGGACCCTGTGGCCGTACGACGACGTGTGGCGAAAGCCACCCGCGCCGGGCAACGTTCTCCTGTGGCGAATGAGCCTGTTATGGGGCGGACTGCCCAACTTCATGAGCCCCACCGTAAACTCGCTTCAGCTCGATTGGCTCTACCGGTTCGCTGTGGTCGATTCCGTTGTGGATGTCCGTAACGATCAGGGCGGTTGGATACGGATCCACGCCACCCGCTCCGGCTACGACTTTGCCGATGAATTGCTGAGCCCGATCGTTACCTATTATGTCTGGCGGCGTGTCGACAATGTGGCGACCGTCCGATCGCTCGCTGCGGAAGGCAAACGATTGGCAGACGCGAGTCTGTCCGACGGTACGGGTGGAGATCCGTCCCGGGGATCCGGCGCCCGGCTGGAACCCGGCACCGGCCTGGAACCGGGCACCCGGCTAACATCCGGCGCCCGCCTGCCGGCGGATCTGCCGCTTATCGAGTGGGAAGGAAGATTCTTCGTGCGCTCGTCCCCGAGACTCCTGGCCGGTGGATTCCCACCGGGTACCTGGGAGGTTGTCACGAGTTTTCCGGGCGTTCAGCAGGACCAATACATTCACACCGCATCCACGGCGGCCGATTCCTCTGGCAGCGGCGTTCCGTATTTCGTCTACGTGGTAACAGCACACACACCCACGCCGTCGGTGTGGTATGCGAGTCCGCCGGACAGTGGGTACTCGGTGGACAACCTGCTCCCGACGGTACCACAGGAGTTCACCGTTTCTTACTTCACGGGCGGCGGCAATCGGCTTACGTGGCAACCCTCGTCGGATCCTGACTTTCAACTGTTCCGGATCTACCGGTCGACGGATCCGAATTTCACACCGGCCCCGGGGGACCTGGTTCACTCCACCAGCGCGAACGGCTGGTTCGATCCCGACTTCGACGGCTGGAACGTGTACTACAAGGTGTCCGCAGTGGATGATACCGGCAACGAAAGCGCCCCGGCCTCCCCGGCAACCGCGACCGGCGTCAAAGATCTGGTGATCCCGGCGCGCTTTGCCCTCCATCAGAACGTGCCGAATCCGTTCAATCCCACGACGCTCATTCGATACGACGTGCCGATTGGTGGCGGCCGGGTTACACTGATGATTTATGATGCGACGGGGCGGCTGACACGGACACTGGTCGATCGCACGGAGACGCCCGGCCAAAAACGCGTCGAGTGGAACGGCCGGAACGCGAGCGGTCAACAAGTGGCGACCGGTGTTTATTTCTGCCGGTTGAAAGCACCCGGCTTTGAGAGGACACGCAAGATGGTGCTGCTTCGGTAGCGGTAGCCGGGTTTTTCCCTCACCACCCACCATACTCCCGCTGGATTGCCAAAACGGGAACGATCGCCGGGACGTCCCGTGAATCGTATGCCGTCACTCGTCCAAACCCAATTTCTCGAGCATCTCGAAATACCGTGGGTCGGAGCGCAGGGGCTCGAGGAAGGGACTTGCTTTGAGCTCGCGGAGCTTCGGCTCGTGTTCCTCGTACGCTTTTTGCAGCCACTCGAACGCCTTCTCCGTCTCGCCCATGCCCACGTAACTGATCAACTCGGCGTAGGCGGGCGCGTGCGTCGACCCGGACATTTTCCGCGTCCACTCCAACCGCCACCGGAAGAAACCCTTCACGCCCCCGTCCTCGTACGCTTTCCGCAGCGCCGCCACCTCTTCTTCGCTCGCACCTTGCAGCGCCATCACGTGCTGCCAGGCGGTGACGCCCTCGTCTTCCATCCCGCTCAACAGGTAGGGCCAGCTGATGCCGCCGTAGGCGGAGAGGTAGTTGGGATCCATCCCCAATGTCTTATTGAACTGCTCGATAGCTTGCGGGTACATGCGCGCGTAATACAACTCCCACCCCAGCTGCAGGTTCATGGCGGGGGATAGCGGATCGAGGTCTACCGCCCGCCGGCTCACGCGGAGCGCCTCTTCGACCCGCCCCATCGCCATCAGGTAGTGGGCGTACCAATGGTGCGCGTCGACGTCGTTCGGTCCCAGCTCGATGGCACGCTTGAATTCTCTCTCCGCACCCTCCCAATCCCACTCGGTGTGGAACTTGACCATGGCCAGGGCCGCGTGCGCCTCGGCGAGCGACTCGTCCAGCTCCAACGCGCTCGTTGCCGCAGCGATCGCTTTGGGCGTCGAATCCTTCCAGTCCGCCGTCTCACCCACGATCCAGGCATGCGCCGCGGCCAACCCGGCGTACGCCAATGCGTAGCTCGAATCGATCTCGATGGCCTTCTCGAAATACTCGATGGCGACACCGTTGCTCGGATAGGCCCATTTCTCATACTGGTGCCGGCCTTTTAGATACGCGTCATGCGCGTCGGGATCCACCGGGTAGGAAGAGGCCAGTCGGGCCATTTCCTGGGGTGTCAGGCTCAGCTTGATCTCTTCGGTGATCGACTGTGCCACTTCGCTGTGCAGGGCCAGAACGTCACGCAGGTTGCGGTCGTACGTGCGGGCGAACAGCTGCCGCTCCGGATCCGCCCGGATCAAGTGCGCGGTGATGCGTACCCGGTCGCCGGAGCGCTCGACCGTGCCCTCGACCACCGCGTCCACGCCCAGCTCCTCCGCGATTTGAGACACCGGTTTCGTGGCGTCCCGGTACTGCATCACGGAAGTTCTGGAGATGACACGCAGCGTACGGACCTGGCCCAGCTCGGTAATCAGGGCGCCGGTCATCCCGTCGACGAAGTAATCCTGCCCGGGGTCACCGGACAGGTCTTCGAGCGGCAAGACGGCGATGGACTCGATGGCCGCCACGTTTCCAAGAAAGAAGACGTATCGCGCGACGACGGCCGCGATCGCCACGACCAGGAGGGCGGCAACCAGGGGAGCGGGCTTTCTCCGCAGAAATCTCCGGTGGAGCGGCACTTGCCTCGCCGTGCCGGAGGCGACGTCGTCGCTCAGCCGGCGCAGGTCCGTCAGCAGATCGTTCACGTGTTGATAGCGGTCCCGAACGCTCTTGGACATGGCCCTGGCGACGATCCGCTCCAGCTCCACCGGAACGCCGGGGCGGAGTCGCGTTACCGGCTCCGGGTCCAGGTGGATGATGCTGTAAATCACGGCCTGCTCGTGATCGCCGGCAAAGGGCACGGTGCCGGAGAGCATCTCGTAGAGCATCACGCCCAGCGACCAGATATCGCTTCGACGGTCTCCGCCGTGCCCCTGTGCCTGCTCGGGCGACATGTACGCGACCGTGCCCACGGCCGTACCGGGCCGGGTGAGCCGGGTCTGGCCGCCCAGCACCGCCAGGCCGAAGTCCAGAACCTTTGGAGTTCCATCCTTCGTGACGAAAACGTTCGCCGGTTTGACGTCCCGGTGAATGATGTCCTTTTCGTGCGCGCTGGCCAGCCCCGCGGCCACCTGGATCGCGATCGTGATGACCTCGTCGACGCTCATCGGGCCGCGCTTGATCGTTTCCTGGAGACTCTCCCCCTCGTAACACGGCATGACGATGAACGTGCGGCCATCGGGCGAGGCATCGATTTCATGAATGGCACAGACGTTGGAGTGCTCGAGCGACGAGGCCGCTTCGGCCTCGTGGATGAAACGCTTCTTTGCATCCGGGCTCGCGCTCAGATGAGGCGGGAGAAATTTGAGCGCGACAAAACGGGGGAGCTTGAGGTCCTGGGCCTTGTAGACGACCCCCATCCCGCCCTCGCCGAGCTTCTCTAGAATCTTATAGTGGGATACGGTTTTACCAATCATGCCGTTACCGGGGGCCGCTAACATTCCCCCGGGAGTCTATCACAGACAAAAGGGGCGAGCTGAAAAAACCCACGGGGGATGCGCTTTGCGAGTAAACCCATACCAACAGGCCAGCGGAACGACCACCCTCCTCTTCGACATCCTCTTCACGGACTCGAACACGGGGACGGTGGTTGGAAACGCCAGTACGATCCTGCGGACGACGGACGGGGGCATTACGTGGGTGCGCCAGGCCAGCGGTACGACGAACTATCTAAATGGAGTGTTTCTTGCAGATGCAACCACGGGGACGGCCGTGGGGGGTGGCGGCACGATACTCCGCCACCGGCCGCCAGCAGCGGGCGGGCCATATTCGAAGGCGGAAACGTCCAGGAAACTCTCGATTTCGTTTGGATTCTCGACCTTCCAGCTGATGGCGGCGGCAATGCCCCCGGCGAGAAGGACCACGACCGAACTGGGCGGCAGCGACAGGCCGGCGGTCGAACCAATTCCCGTTCGTTCCACCCGCCCGCCGAACGGATGGTACCGGCCGGCGGGGACCCGGGTACCTTCCCGAGGTTGCGCATTGCAACGCCGCCCCCCAATCATCGGCAAAAGTCATAGCGCGCCTCGTGGACCCGGTTCTCCGTTTGCTCTACGAGCCATTCAGCCGGTAACAAGACGTCGGCGGGGGTGGCGTGATTGGCGTGATCTTTGCACGGTTCGGCGGCCCGGAACGAGGCGCCGGCCGGAGGCCGGGAGGGAGCAACGAGGCAATCCACCACACCGGGGTGATCCTTTTGAAACGCATTTCATACCAAATCTTCCTGCCGGCCGCGGCAATGGCCCTCGCCGTGGTGGCCGGATGCGCCAAGACCGTGATGGTGCCGCCCAGGGTCGACCTGGACGCCTACCGCACGATCGGCTTCGTCGCCTTCTCGTCCAATTCGGAGGGGAACCTGGCGGAGTTCGCCGGCCAGAAGTTCCTGGAAACGCTGCAGTCATCGCAGGCGGGCGTGCGGGTCCTCGAACTCGGCCCGAAGGCGCACGTTCTCGCGTCGGTGCGCGGGGAGCGGTTCGACCACGAGACCATTCGCGCTATTGGAGAGAGATACCATGTCGAAGCGCTCATCGTCGGCCACTTGGAAGTGACCGACGTGAAACCGACCGTCGACCTGTCCGCGATACTCGCGACGATGAGCGTATCGGCCGACGTCGAAGCGTCGCTCACCACGCGGCTCTATGAAACGGATAGCGGCGCGACCGCCTGGACCAACTCGGTGCGCGGCAAGAAAAACGTGGCGCACGTGGGAATCACCCCCAGGGGGCCGGTTCGTTTCGGCGCCGATGACCCCGAAGACGCCTACGGCAAGCTGGTAAACGGCCTCGTCTACGCGAACACGAGAGACTTCCGCGTCCGCTTCGTGAAGCAGTAGCCCGTGCGCAGGACGGCGGGCGCCCGCGATCATTGACAAAGGTCATACTCTTCCATGTGGACATGCGTTACGCGTCCGTCTTACTATGCGAACATATAGCGGGCCGGCAACACGCCGTCGCCCCGTGCCGACCCCACTTGTTTTGGCCCGGTAGTTGCATTGCCGTGTTGTTTCTCACGCGAGACGCTGCGGATTCTCGCGCTCGGTTGCCTTTTCCCGAGGACGTATCTCCATGCCCACTCTGCGCCGCACCGAAAGCCGGTTTGTGCTCGCCATCGTCGCCTTTATGGCCGTCGTGGTGACCCTCGGCTCGGCACTCCCCGCCCGCCCGGAGGTTCTCGAGGTGCCCCGGCCATGGCCGGTGCCACCGATCCGTCCCAGTATGGGCATCGACCGCTTCGCAGTGGACTTCATCGGACGCCTCGGGCACGACTACTCGACCCAACTCCGGTTTCCGTTTCGGTACGCCAGGCAGCGCCCCGGGCGCTTCCTGCTCGGCACCGCCGGTGTGCTGACGCTCATCGTCACCGACCAGTGGACCTACGAAGCTCTCGCGCCCAGGGCCGGCCAGGCGGAGAACGCCCTCGTCGACCCCGCGGCACGCCTGTCGAAATGGGGCGGGGCGCATTCCGCGATTCCCCTCGTCTTCGGCATCGGCGCGCTGGGCCTGCTCACCGACTCGCGGCGCGAGCGCCAAACGAGTGTCATGCTGCTGGAAGCCCTGGTCTCGTCCGCAACGTGGACGGGGGTACTCAAGGAACTGAGCGGGCGCGAGCGACCGCGGGCGCGGGAAGGATCTGTTGCAGAGTGGGAAGGTCCCAGCTTCCTTGCCGACGATTACGAGGCCGGAGACGGCCTGCGTTCCTTTCCCTCCGGGCACGCAACCGGTATCTGGGCGGCTGCGACCATTCTGGCGCACCAGTACCCCGCGCACAGGATTGTGCCGGTCCTCGCCTACGGCACCGCGACGGCGATGAGCTACTCGCGGATGGTCGTCGGCGCCCATTGGCTCTCCGACGTAGTGGTCGGCGGCCTCATCGGGTACGGGAGTGCCAGGCAGGTACTGTCCGCCCACAACTCCGAATACCCCGCGGCGGACACGGGCGGGCTTGCCCTCGGCATGAACGTCTCCGGCGACTACAAGGGGTTCACGCTCCGCTACGACTTCTGAGCGCGGGTGACCACCTTATAGCGCGGAATGCGGGGCGGATTCCTTCCGTATCTCCTTCATACCCCTGCGCTGTCGCGGCGCCCCGGCGGTGCCGCTGCCTCCGAAAAAGATAATCCTGATATCGCCGCAGCAAGTATGGTAAAATATTGTGTTTGAGGCATAGCAAAGGGCTTTTCTCCGACTCTGGGGAATCAAGCAACGCTACGCCAGACTGCCGCATCGCAAGGAGGACACGATGATTCGCTCTTCTAGGCCGCTCTCGCTCCTGATAACGATCGCAGCCATCTGGCTCGGCATATCGGCCTCGCTCGCCGGGGCGGTGACGCCCTTTGTCATCGAGACGGTCGACGCGACCGGAATCACCGGCCAGTGGACCTCGCTCGCGCTCGACGCCGAGGAGAATCCCCACGTCAGTTATTACGACCAGACAACCGGTCAGGTAAAGTACGCAAGGCGCATCAACGGCGCGTGGGTGATCGAGACCATTGAGGCTGTGTTCGGGTTCAGTGGATATACGTCGATTGCGCTCGATGCACAGGGCGTGCCCCACATCAGCTATTATGACCAGCTTAATGGCAATCTGAAATATGCCGTTAAATCCAGCGGTTCGTGGGCGATCGAAACCGTCGACGCGACGGGAGATGTCGGGATGTACACATCGCTGGCCCTCGATGATCAGGAAGTGCCCCACATCAGTTATTACGATGTCACAGGCGTGGGCCTGAAGTACGCAGTCAGAACCGGTGGGGTGTGGACCGCCGAGACAGTGGTACTCTTAGGAGGCAGTACCGGAAACGAATGGACGTCTCTCGCACTCGATGCCGATGGAAACCCTCACATCGCGTATTACCACTTTGGCTCGATCTACTACCGTTTTAAGCTTGGCGGGTTTTGGGATTTCGAGATTCTCGGCACCGGATCACATCCGTCTCTTGTTCTCGATACGCAGGGGACTCCGCACATTGCGTACGCGGACAATAGTGCGCTCGTCGTCAAGTACGCCTCGCGTTCCAACGGCTGGGTAATCGAGACAGTCGATAGCACCTGCGGCCAGTGGCTCTCACTGGAGATGGATGCCGCCGGCACCCCGCATATGAGTTACCACGACTGCACTGACGACAATCTAAAGTACGCCGTCAAGACCGGCGGCACGTGGCAAGCTCAGACGGTCGATGGGTTGGGATTCACCGGCCAGTACCCGTCCCTGGTTCTCGATTCGCAGGGCGTGCCCCGCATCAGCTACCGGGAACGCGACTTCGGTATTCTCAAGTATGCCGATGCGGCGATCCACCTGACCTCCCCACTCGGCGGCGAGCGCTGGCAATCCGGCGGCCAGGCCCCGGTGCGGTGGACCGGGGGCGGCGCGGTGGATGTCGAACTCTCTCTCGACGGCGGGGTCAGCTACCAGACCGCGGCTTCGAACGTCGTTACCGGCGGCGAGGCCTCGATCAACGTGCCCATGACCAACACCGAATCGGCGCGGGTGAGGGTCGTGCGCAACGCGCCGTTTTCGAGTTCCGAGTCGCCGTCGGTGTTCTCCATTCTGGAATCGGGGACGCCCTGGTGGCATGCGACCGTGGATGCCCCCGGAGACGTTGGCCAGTACACATCGCTCGCCCTCGGCGACCGGGACGCCCAAATCAGTTATTACGATCTCAGCAACGGTGACCTGAAGTACGCGATGAAGAGCGGCGGCGCCTGGACCACGGAAGCGGTGGATTCGGTGGGAGACGTGGGATTGTTCACGTCCATTGACCTCGACCCCCAGGGAGCGCCCCACATCAGTTACTGGGACCAGATCAATGGCCAGCTCAGGTATGCGGCGAAGCCCGGAGGGGTTTGGGCGTTGGAGGTGGTCGATGCCACGGCCTTTGTTGGTTCTTACAGCTCGCTGGCCGTGGATACGCAGGGCGATCCCCACATCACTTATTACGATGGCACGAATTTCGATCTCAAGTACGCGGTGAAGACAGGCGGCTCGTGGAACCTCGAGACGGTCGATGCAACGGGCATCGTCGGCCTGCACACGTCGCTCGCTCTCGACGCATTCGGGCAACCCCACGTCAGTTACCACGATTGGACCAATCGGGATCTGAAATACGCGTCAAAAACCGGTGGGGCGTGGACCCTCGAACGTGTAGACAGCGTGGGTGTTCTGGGCGATTTCACCTCCCTCGCGATCGATCCCGACGGGAATCCACACATCAGTTATCACGATTGGACCTTCGCCACACTGAAGTACGCAGTCAAACGCGCCGGCTCGTGGACCATCGAGACGGTGGATTTCGGCGACGTGGGCCAGTATACGTCGCTTGTCCTGGGCAGCAACGGAGAGCCCCACATCAGCTACTACGACGTCGCGAACGGCGACCTCAAGCACGCGGTCAGAACCGGGGGCGGGTGGGCAATCGAGACTATTGACGCCACAGGGATCGTCGGCTGGGACACGTCGATCGACCTCGATGCCGATGGAAACGCGCACATCACTTATCACGACGCAACCAGCAAGAGCCTCGAGTATGCCTCCGTTGGCGTGGACCTCACCGCGCCAGTCTCGGGGGATACCTGGCCGGTGGGCGCGCAACGTACCGTTCGCTGGAACGGTACGGGCCCGGTCGATGTGATGCTGTCGGTGGACGGCGGGGCGAGCTACACCGTGCTGGCTTCTCATATTGGTGGTGGCGTCTACAACATGACGGTACCCCACACACCGTCGCGGTTCTGCCGGGTTCAGGTTGCGCGCGATGTACCGCATTCGCTCTCCGCAACCGACTCGTTTTTTGCGATCGAAACTTCCATCGCCCTCCTCGCCCTGCTCGTTGGCCCGGCGCCCAGCTCGCCCGGACTCGTCGTCTCGTGGGAGACGGATCCCGGCCCCAGCGACCTCGACAGCTACCGCCTGGAAAAACGACGGGGCGGTGCCGCCTGGTCCACGGTCGTTTCCCGGACGCGCGAGACGTCCTACCTCGATCCCGGAGGCACAGCCGGCGACCGGTACCGGCTCTTTGCCGTCAACAAACTCGGTGAGGAATTCTACCTGGGCGAGAGTGGCTCCGGCCCGCAGCTGTCCCCACGTCTTGCGGCCTGGCCGAACCCATACCAGCGGGGCGATCTTTCCATCGCATTTGCAGCGACGGGTGGCTTGGGTGGCGGGAGCGGCCACGTGGAAGTGTCGATCTATGATGTCCGCGGGGCGCTGGTTCGAAGAATCGTAAATGATGACTATACGGCGGGCGTTCATACCACGATCTGGGACGGCCGCAACGCGAACGGTGCCACGGTGCCGGGCGGCGTCTATTTTCTCAAGGCCACGAGCGGCGGTATCGCGCAGACCAAGAAGGTGCTGATCGTCAGATGATCCGGCGTACGATACACACACTGCTCGTGTTTGCCGTGCTTGTCGCGTTCCGAACCCAGGCGTACGGTGCGACGCTCTTTGGCCTCGTCGACACGGGAGAGCTTTTTGCCTCCGGTGATGGAGGTGTCACTTGGACGGTGCGCTCTGCGTTGTCCACGCCGGACGCGATCGCGATCGGAGCCGGTGAGACCGCCGACGAGCTTTTCCTCGCCACGCGGTCGGGCACCGTGTACCGCTCGACCGACACCGGTGTCAGCTGGACCGCCGCGGGTGCCGTGCCGGCGTCCGACGTCGCCGCCATGTTGAGCCGCACCGACGGCAGCATCCTGCTTCTCACCGAGACCGGAATCCTCTGGCGATCCGACAACGACGGGGCGACTTTCACTTCGGTTGCCACGCTCACCGCCCCCGACCATGTGAGTCTGACCGCCGATGACGGCGGCGGCAATCTCTACGCGCTGACTCGAACCGGTGAAGTTTCCCGGAGTTCGGACGGCGGCACGTCGTGGGTAACCGGCGGCGCGGTCACTACCCCCGACGCCGTCGAGATCCGAACCATGGGCCAAACCGTCTATGTCCTCAACAGCACCGGCAATCTTGCGAGGAGCGCCGACCTGGGGGTCAACTGGACAATCGTGGGCGCGATTTCGCAAGTGCACGTGGCGAGCATGACGCACGTTCCCGGCGGCCTCGTGGCAACAACAACCGAAGGGCTGATCGCCTCCTCGGCGGACGGGACGAATTGGAGCGTTGTCGGGTCGATAAACCAGCTGAACGTGATGGCGCTGGGCAATGATGTACCCAAGGCGACGGGGATTACGGGCGAGCCGCCAACGATCCAGGCGTTTCAATTGAAGCGACTGTGGCCGAACCCGATCAGCGGCCGTGGTGATGCGACGACCACCGTTTCATTTCATCTGACCGGCCCGGATGCCGTCGCGGTCGGGCTTTATAACATAGGGGGAAAACGGATCGCCCACCGCGCCCGCGAGTTCTTTGCCGTACCGGGAGAGCACCGCATCACGTTGAACGCCGGGCGGATCCCTTCGGGGATTTACTTCGTGCGTTTGACAACCGGCTCGGGATTGACGGCGCACCGCAAACTCACCGTCGTTCGGTGATTCTCTTCGTCACATCGACCGGACACTAGTCGTCGGCGGCCGCCATCACCCCACGAACAGGATCATGCCGGTGCTTGCCTATGGTGCCGCGACATCGATGAGTTATTCACGCATGGTCGTCGGCGCCCACCGGCTTTCCGACGGTGCGGGGTGCCTCCCCCCCGGCGGTCGTGGTGTCAAAAGAAATGCGTGGTTTGAACTATATTCTAAACGAAGGCTGCGGGAATGACGATTTGATCTATGTCAAAGAACGACGGCCGTCACTTCGTCACCGCCATCGCCTTGCCCATCGTCCGTGGATCTGTCACACCCAGGTATTTCCCCTCGCCCAACCGTTCCGCGGCCATCACCTTGCCGAAGGTGGGCTTCATACCGACTTTGAACCCCACCTCGTAACCCATTCCCTTCAGCTTCTCGAAGAGCGACTCCACCATGTTTTCTTCTTCGAAAATCACACGGTCCGGCAGCCACTGGTGATGGATACGCGATGCTTCGACCGCTTCCACGAGGCTCATCCCGTCACGCCAACGGCCCAGGATGACCTGCAGAATCGCGGTCAGGATCTTCGGCCCGCCCCGGGCACCGAGCGCGAACCACACTTCATCGTTCCGCATGACAATGGTGGGGCTCATGCTGCTCAGCATGCGGGCGCCGGGCCGCACCGAATTGACACCGGTGCCGACGAGTCCATAGATGTTGGGTGATCCGGGACGCGTGTCGAAGTCGTCCATCTCATTGTTGAGAAATATCCCCGTACCGGGTACGACCCACTTGCAGCCGAAGAGTGAGTTGAGCGTCGTGGTAAGCGATACGGTTCCGCCCCGGTCGTCGATGACGACAATGTGCGTGGTGTTGCGTACGCCCGTGCCGATTGGCACGCTTCTCGCGCCCGGTAGCTTACTCGAATCCCCCGGGGGCTCCTTGGGCAGGAGCGCCGCGCGCCGTCGCAGGTATTTGGGCCCGATCAGCGAGTCGAGGGGCACCGGCATGTGCTTGGGATCGGCGAGCTGCGTGTTGCGGTCGGCGAAGGCGAGCCGCAGTGCTTCGACAAACGCAACCGCCCGTCTGGGATCATCCCGGCCCCAGCGCAGCGCCCGCTGGGCCTTCATAAGTGCGAGCGTCTCGGCGAAGACGAGGGCGCCCGAGCTGGGAGGCGGCATGGTGACGATGGTCACATCCGCCTCGCTCACCCGCCGACCGACGCCGCCCACCGGCCAGTCCCCGGGCCAGCGGCCACGGCTCGTCCCCGGCAGTTCGCGTCCCCGCCGGCCGCGCCGAAACGGCGGGCGCATGTCGCGGCGAAGCGCTATCGTCACCGGCTCACGAAACACCGGACGGTAGTCCGCGAGATCCTCCAGCGTCCATATACCGCCCGCTTCTCGCACCTTGCTTACGAGCGTGTTCGCGATGTCTCCATTATAGAACGCATCGGGTCCGTGGTCGGCCAGCGCTTCGAGCACGCGGGCGAGGTCCGGCTGCACGAGACGCGCGCCTTGCGGCGGCACTTCGCCATCTACAAAAAAGATGCCGGTTGAAGAAACGTATCGTTCGAGGCCCGAGCGTTTGTCCCCGATGTCTTTGCGAAGCAGTTCGCGCACGGCGAAGCCGCCGCGCGCGAGCCGCACCGCTGGAGTGACGAGATCCCGCCACGGGAGCGACCCGCCCTTTTTCCAGGCAGCGTAGAGCCCTGCTGGCGAGCCCGGGATACCGGCGGCAAGCGGCCCCAACGTGGACGCGTCCTCGATGCCCTTCAGCGCCAGGGCTTCGTACATCCCCCGGTGCGCCGCGCCGGGTGCGGTCTCGCGAAAGTCGACCGCCCAGGTGTCGCGTGCTCCGGGGTCGTAGGCCAGCATGAAGCCGCCGCCGCCGAGGTTGCCCGCCTGGGGAAACACGACGGCGAGCGCCAGAGCCGCCGCCACCGCCGCGTCGACGGCGTTACCACCGGCGCGCAGCACGCGCACGCCGGTCCCGGTGGCAAGGCTGTCTTCGGTGACGACCATGCCGCCGGTTCCCGCGGCGGCGTAGGGGGGGAGTTGCGTGCGGGCACCCGCTCGCTCGCCGCCCCAAGGACCGGGGTCGGTCTTTCGCGTGTTCGTACAGCCCGCGAGCGCGAGGCTCGTCACGAGCAAGCCGGCGAGTATCTTTTGAAATGGATTCATCTGCGTAGCGTCAAAAAAGGACCGGCGAAACGCAGGCCGGGCGCCAGGACGGGGGTCGACGGCGAGTTCCGCAGCGCGCCGACCGCCCACAAACC
>JBHHVD010000056.1:0-21383 GCA_046754105.1 Candidatus Krumholzibacteriia bacterium | reverse complement strand
CGCCGACCTGTTTCGTCCATTCCAGGATCGTGCCCTCTTCCATGGTGAGGCCCCATTTGGGGAGGATCACGTCATGGGCCATGGTGCCTCCATCAGTTCGTTCCGACCACGGTGCGCACCGCCGCCACGACGTCGAAATCCTGGAGCTCGCCGGACGTCACTGGAAATGGCGCATGCACGGCGGCGCCGTAACCCTCGCCCGGCGATTCCTCGCCGGCGGCTACCGTCCCGACGTCGTGCTGGCGAGCGACATGATCGACCTCGGCGCCTTTCTGGCGCTGACGCGCAAGGTCACGGCCGGCGTGCCGGCGGCGGTCTACTTTCACGAGAACCAGCTGACCTACCCGTGGTCACCGAAGGACCGGGACCGGCGACGCGCGTGGGACCGGCATTACGGTTTTATCAACTTCGTCTCCGCGCTCACGAGCGACCGCGTGCTCTTCAATTCGAGATTCCACATGGATTCGTTCCTGGAAGCGCTGCCGGTCTTTCTCCGCAAGTTTCCCGATCACCAGGAGCTGGAGCGGGTGGCGTTTATTCGCGAGAAATGCGAGGTGCTTCCCCTCGGCTTCGACCTGCGTTCGCTCGATGTGCCGGAAACCGAGACGGCTCCGGAACACCCGCGGCCGCTGGTCGTATGGAATCATCGCTGGGAATACGACAAGAACCCGGGGGATTTCTTCGCCGCCCTGCGAGTCGTGGCCGGGCGCGGCCGGGCGTTCGACCTGGCCCTGGTGGGAGAGGTGTTCGACGTCGTACCCAAACCGTTCCGCGACGCGGCGGCGGAGTTCGGCGACCGTATCGTTCACTCCGGCTACGTGGAGAACCGCGGCGAGTACGCCGCGTGGCTGCGGCGCTCGCACATCCTGCCCGTCACATCCGACCAGGATTTCTTCGGCGGCAGCGTCATGGAAGCGATGTACTGCCGGTGCCACCCGATCCTGCCACGGCGGCTCGCCTACCCCGAGTTGCTGGCCGGCGAGCGCTACGCGGATTGCTTTTACGGCGAGTTCGACGAGCTGGTCGAGAAACTCGATTCGGCGATCCGCAATTTCCGTTCCCTGCCGACGGATCACTTGCGCGCCGCCGCGTGCCGCTACGACTGGAAGGAAATGGCGCCTCGCTACGACCGGCGCCTGCTGGCCCTTCGCCGTGGCGAGTGACCGATTGACAAACGTCGCTTTTTCAATCTATTATAGGCTTTTCACTCTGGAAAAAGAGGAGCCCCCGTTGCGATGAGCGGTGATTCCGAAAAACTCGACAGACCCGGCGCCCCGGCGCTCGATGACATCTTGGGCGAGCCCATCAAGGTACTCGACGACGGCTTCGTCCGCGTCGTCGATTATATGGGTTCGGACGAGTCGATCGTGCAGGCGGCGCGCGTATCCTACGGCAGGGGGACGAAGAAGGTCTCCGAGGACCGCGGCCTGATCCGCTACCTCCTGCGACACCGTCACACGACGCCTTTTGAGATGTGCGAGATCAAGCTGCACGTACGGGTCCCCATGGACTGCTGGCGTCAGTGGATCCGCCACCGCACGGCCAACGTCAACGAGTATTCCACGCGCTACTCGATCGCGATCGATTCCTCCCAACAGACTCCCGCGGGCGGGTGGCGCCGGCAGTCCGCGTCCAGCAAACAGGGCAGCGAGGGATGGGTAGCGGAGGAGCGGGGCGCCGAGCTCAGCCGGCAAGAGGCCGAACTGCAGGACTTCAGCCGCCGGGTGTACCAGGAACGCCTGGACGCCGGCGTCGCACGCGAACAGGCACGCAAGGACCTGCCGCTCTCCACGTACACGGAGGCGTACTGGAAGATCGACCTTCACAACCTGCTCCACTTCCTGTCGCTGCGCATGGACGACCACGCCCAGGAGGAGATCCGCGCATACTCGCGGGTGATCGGTAACGAGATCGTCCGCCGCTGGTGCCCGACGGTGTGGGAGGCATTTCTCGATTACCACCGGCAGACCCTGAATCTCACCCGTCTCGACGCCGAGATCATCGCGGCCCTGGGCGGCGGCGACCTGGAGCGCGCGACGGCGCTGGCCACGGAGTTCGGCTGGTTGAAGCGGGGAGAAAAGGGGTGGAAGCGCAACCGGGAGCGCAGCGAGCTGGAAGCCAAGCTCGAGCGCTTGAACCTCCCCATTCCGTGGCGAGAGTAACCGCGTGTGGGGATTCCACCGGACGGCCGCACATGGGCTCGGAGAACATGAAGGCCACATACCTGCTCATCGGCGGCGGCCTGGCGTCCATGCAGGCGGCCCGGCTCATCCGCATGAAGGACCCGGGGGGCGGCATAACGCTGGTCGGTCGCGAACCGCATCTGCCGTACGACCGGCCCCCGTTGTCCAAAGAGTTCCTGCGCGGCGACAAGAAGGCGTCCGAGCTTTTTTACGAACCGCCGGCGTTCTTTTCCAAGAACCATATCGAGACCGTGCTCGGTGATCCGGTCGCAGAGCTGGATCTCGACACGCGTACGTCGCGGCTCGCAGGCGGCGGCACGGTTACCTTCGAGAAGGCACTGCTCGCCACCGGCGGCGAGCCGATCCCTCTGGACGTCCCGGGCGCGGATCTCGACGGTGTGCGCTACCTGCGGTCGCTGGACGACGCGGCCCACATCTCGCGTCTTGCCACCGAGGCCAAGAGTGCGCTCGTCGTCGGTGGCGGCTTCATCGGCATGGAAACGGCAGCGTCGCTTGCGGCACTCGGCCGGGAAGTTACGGTGATCGAAGCGATGCCGCACGTCTGGCCCCGTTTTCTGGACGAGTCGATGGCCGGTTTTGTCCAGGGGTACTGCGAGGAAAGGGGGGTTCGCTTTGTCACCGGCGAGACGGTTACCGCCCTCCGCGGCCGCTCGCGCGTGGAGGGCGCCGTGACCTCCTCGGGCCGGGAAGTGCCGTGCGACTACGTCTGTGTGGGTGTGGGCATCCGCCCCGAGACCGGGCTGGCGGAGGCGGCGGGCATTCGAGTGGAGGGTGGCATCGTCGTCGACGATCACATGCAGACATCGCACCCGGGTGTCTACGCGGCCGGCGACGCTGTGAGTTTCCCCGATCCAGTATCCGGCAAGCGCCGCCGGGTGGAACACTGGGGCCACGCCGAGTACGGCGGCCAGGTGGCCGGTCTCAACATGGCGGGGGGCGACCGCCGCTACGATCTGTTGAGCTACGTGTGGTCCGACGTCTTCGACCTGCGTATCGACTGCGCCGGGGACGAGGGCGAGCGCGACCGGGTTGTGGTTCGCGGCACGCCGGGCGAGCCGCCGTTCACCGTCCTCTACCTCAAAGACGACCGGCTGACCGCCTACTTCGCCGTCAACGCGAACTCGCGCGAGTTTCCCCGCTTGCAACGCCTGATACGGACCCGCACCGACCTCACCGGCAAAGACGCCGAGCTCGGCAACCCGGATTTCGATCTCAGGACCCTCGCCTGACGCCTGTGGACTAACCCCTTTTCTTCCACGCGGTAACAACGGGGTCTGGACGATTTCTTCCCGCGGGTGAGGTTTTTGCGCTATCCTTTTTGTATGCTGCGCCGGCCTTTCATGCTCGCCCGCGCGATCCTTTTCGCGGGCCCGTTTCTGTACGCGGCATCCGCCGCCGTGGACGTCCACGCTGTCGTCGTCAGCGATTCCCTCTACAAGGCCAACCACCCGGGGCTGCTGCTCCGGAAATCCGACCGCGGAGACCTGCGCGCCAGGCTCCGGGACGGCGGCGACGACGACGATGCGTATGCTTTCATTCGCTTCATGGTGGACGACGTATACCCGCTGTGGAGCCTGAGCGCTCTTGCATGGAACGACTTCGGCTCGACGACGATGCCCATGATCGGGATCGCCATGTACGTGCCCAAGAAGGAAGACAAGAAGGCCCGCGACATGGGCCGCGACCTGACCTTTTATATCAAGGACGCCTACGACGTCGACTTCAACGAGGCCAACTCGGCGTTCCGTCTGCGGGCGCTTGCGATCGGTTACGACATGTTCATGAAGGACACCGACGACGCGCTGCGCGAACAGATTCGGGACGAAATGGTGTCCTACATGCAGACGATGGTGAGCACGCTTCCCTACGAGATTTTCATGTACCGGCCCTACCTCGCCAACCACAGCGCCATGATCGCCGGGGCGCTGGGTCTGGCGGCGATTTGCCTGCGGGATGAGGTGGACCCGGTCCTGGTGGGCGAGTCACTGGCGAGGGCCGACGCCATCATCGACAGCCTCCTCACTCACCAGTTCGACGATGACGGCTCGTACAACGAGGGATCGCTGTACGCGGCGTGGACGATGAGGCATTTGGTCTACTATTTCCACGCGCGGGAGGTCTACGACGGTTTCCGCTACGCCGACCATCCGAAAATCCGCGCGCTGGAGCGGTGGCTGGCCTACGAGGTCCTCCCGGAAGGCATCGCGCGAATCAACAATATCAACGACACCTCGTACGGCAACTTTCCCCTGAGCATGAATAACACGTATTTCGACTGGGCCGGGAGCGAGTGGAACAGCGGTCTTTCGGCCTGGATTTGGGAGCACACGTCGGGCGTCTACGGTGTCGACATGGGCCAATCGGCAGACAAGGTTGCGACTGCGCTCTGGCATCGAGACCTGACACCCCAGCAACCGGGAACGGTGCTGCCGAAGTCGAAGTTGTGGAAGGACCGCGGCCTGTACAACTACCGTTCGGGGTGGCAGTCCGGCGCGAGCTCGCAGGATATCGTGTTCACGTTTTATTCCGGCAAGTTTCACGGCGGACACGCGCAGGAGGACCAGAATCAGTTCACCCTGCACGGGTACGGCGCACAATTCGCGATCGACCACGGCCCGGGTTCGACCGCCAAACAGAGCGAGGCGCACAGCATCGTCCTGATCGACGGTGCGGGGCAGCACAACGCCGGCTCTTCGATCGGCACCGACGGTCGCATCAGCGAATTCCTCATGAACGGGTTCGCCGACTACGTGCAGGGCGACGCGAGCGATGCCTACACGACACACAGCTCCTTCAACGATCCCAACCAGCCGGTTCCGGGCATCGATTGGTCGTGGGGATACAACGGCGCCAACCCGGTCGACCACGCCGTGCGCAACGTGCTCGCCGTGCACGGAAACGACGCGCCTCCCTACTTCATCATCACCGACGACATCGACAAGGACGGCCTGCCGCACAACTACGAGTGGCGCCTGCACACGTCGGATCAGAACTCGATCGATACGACTTCGGTGCCCGTACGGATATCGAGAGGATCGAGCTACCTGGACGTCTACCCCGCCGGCTCCGGGCTCGATCCGCTGGGCCTGGGCATAGCGCCTTTCGACAACCAGACCACGGATCCGAACGCCAACGTGCTGAGCTTCACCCGGGTCGCGGTGAACCCCCGCTTCGCGTTCATTCTGATTCCCGGTGACGGCGGAACGGCCTCGGCAGAGGTGTCCCGGGCTGGTTACACGTGGGGATCGGGTACGGTGATCGATTGGGAAGGCGGGATTACCGATTGTTTCGTGCATAACCCGCTGGGACGGCTGGTAACACTGGACCTGACCGCGCTGCGGTCACGCCGTTCGCATCGAGACCGGCGGGAGGAGCCGGTGTCGACTTCGGGGACCGGCGGACCCTTGGTAAGGACAGACGCCGTGTCCGTGTTGATCCGTTTCGACGGAAGCGGCACGCACCGCTATATCGCGTCGAATGTCCGCCGTCTCTCGATAGACAGGACGGATTGGATACGAATACTGGACGGCAGGGCTAGCTGCGCTTCGGACGGTGCGACTATCGACGTCGACCGCGAAGAAGCGGAGTTCGTGTTGTACGGCCCCGGCCTCGCGGATGTCCGTTACCGCGGTCAGTCGCTCGCTTTTACACGGGTAAACGGTTTCTTGAGGTCGCCGGTCGCCGGCGGCGGTGCGGCGCCGGCAGCCCCCGAGCCGCAGGGCGTCCGGGCGAGTGTCTCCCCGAACCCGTTCAACCCCACCACGCGCCTCACCCTGGAGCTCGGGCGCCGGCAGATCGTACGCGTGACCGTCTACGACGTGCAGGGGCGCCTGGTAGCCCGGCTCGTCAACGCGCCGCTGGCCGCCGGCCTGCATGTTGTGGAATGGAACGCCAACGCGGCGAGCGGCCGGCGGGTGGTAAGCGGCGTCTACTTCATGCGTATCGAGACGGAAACCGGCAACCGTAACATCAAGCTTACGGTTCTCAAGTAGCACCTCCCCGGGAGCCCCGCAGCTACGGAAAGACCGGGCACCGACCCGGGCTCACCAGGCTGACCCCCGCGAGTTCCGTCGCGTCGTCCGTTACGATGAGGGCGATATCTCCGGTAAGGACGTCCATCGCCATGGTTTCACGGTGCACGGCCGAACGGATGCGGCCGCAGTAGCCGTACCACACGTGCGAGGAATCCTCGGGGCTTAAGCTGAGCGATTCCCGCCGGATTCGATACGCGCCGACGAAACCACCAGCGAGGCCCAGCGTATCCGCGCCCTCTACGATCAGCGTCACGGGCGGTCCCTGCGGGTTTACAATCCAGCGCGCACCCGGCTCGAGGGGATAGCTGAGCAGCGTGGATTCCTCTCCTCCCGCGCCACCGGCTGCGTAGAGCCCCGTGTCATCCTGCCTGAGAAACCTCGTGTCATGAAGGGTGTCGGTGCCCGCGGCGTCGAACAGCCGGCTGTGCTCGACGAAATACGTATCGCCCGACGTCGTGTCGACCGCGACCAGCTCGCGTTCCTCGATCAAGTGCTGAACGGTCGGCGCGAGCGTGTCGCCGTTCAGTACGATCAGAACCGTGCGCGACAGGGCGTAGCGCCACTGGTTTCCGACGGCCAGCGGGTAGAAATCGCCTGCTGGAGCGGCCGGCGTGACCAGTGCGGGACGGTCGCGGCCACACCCGGACGATGCGGCCAGAAAAGCCGCAACGAGTACGATCCACAACGAGAGCCGGGGGACACGCCGCATGACACAATGATACCACGGCCGCGGGGCCGGGCAAAGGCATCCGGTGGTCGGTCGGGGGGGCTCGGTCACCACCCCAGCCTTCAGTGCGCGACCCGCCCTTTACCGGTACAGGGCTTTTACGCCACCCCAGGTGGACTCCTCGACCGGTGTTGTGAACCCCGGGATATCACAGGGGCAGTCTTGTCCCCCGTTTATGTAGGTCCGGCCGCCCGCTGCGGCGACCATGTTCAGGTCACAGTCCACGTAATTCAGGCCCCGGTAGTTGTCCCTGACATATTCGCTCACTTCGAAATAGCTGCACCTGGCCGACTTGCCCTCGCAGAAATATCTCAGCGTCAGGAAATGTACCGGCCCGGCCAGGCAGATCCCGAGGCCTATCGCGGTACCACTCTCGGCGTTTCCCACCTGAACGGCATCCTGCCTCGAGAGCACCTCGCCGAGGAATACGCCGTCGAAACCGCCACCCGTCGTAACGGTGAACTCCGCCGCCTGGGAGCCGGCGACGCGGATCTGCACGACGTGAACCTGAAAAACGTTGGGCACCAGGTCCTGCGGACGGCAGTCTGTCCCGTCCGTGTCGGCAAAAATGCGGATGTGGCTCTCCTGCGCGGAGGCCGTCGTGGCGACGAGGCACACGCAGACGAGCGCGGTAGAAACTGATATCAGAAAGGCTTTCATGACTCCCCCCTTTGTAGAGGAACAACGGCACGAAGCGCCGCGGGCGGGTGTCGTTGCGGGGGCTGCGAGACAGTCGGTGGGGGTGGTACTGCGTTCCGCCCGGTGGCGAAAAAGTGAGGTCAGGTATCCCCAATATATATGGTGCGCACTGGATTCCGCCAGGACTATTCGGGCAGCAGGCCGGTGGCGCGGGCTACGGTGCCAGACCGGCGACACCGGCGACGGAGATGCGGGTCCAGTGGAGAATGTCTTCGATCCCGGGGATGAGACCGGTGGGTCCAAGTCCGAGCCACAGTATAGCAATCAACGCAACGAGCATCACCAACCGAACAGCCGCGTCGGCGTGTATCGCCAGGGGCGTTTCGGATTTTCGCATGTACATGGTGACAATGACTCGCAGGTAATAGTACAACGACAGTGCGCTGTTCAATACGCCGATGATCGCAAGGCCGGTCATCCCCTCCTCGACCGCGGCGCTGAACAGGTAGTACTTGCCGAAAAAGCCCGCCGTCGGCGGTATTCCGGCCAGCGCAAACATGAATCCCGCCATGCACAGACCGAGAAAAGGCCTCTGCAGACCCAGTCCGGCGTAATCCGGCTCTTCCAGCCCGCGGGTCATGTCGCGCTTTTCGATCGCGGCGATGAGGGCGAACGCCCCGAGGGTCATGAAAGCGTACACCAGCACGTAGTACATGATCGCGGAAGCCGCCCTCGCGTTGTCGACGCTGAGTGCGGCGATGCCGATCAGGATATAGCCGGCGTGGGCGATACTCGAATAGGCCATCATACGCTTGAGGTTGCGCTGGACGAGCGCCACCACGTTGCCGACCGTCATGGTCAGGACGGCGAGCACCGACACCAGACTCGCCCACTGTCCCTGGCTTTCCATAAAGCACACGTGGAAGAGCCTCAGGAAGGCCGCAAAAGACGCCGCCTTGACCGCGGTCGCCATGAACGAGGTGATCGGCGTCGGCGCCCCCTGGTAGACGTCGGGCGTCCACATGTGGAACGGCACCGATGACACCTTGAAGCCCAGTCCGGCCAGTATCAGTGCCACGGCGAGAAGGAAATAGGGTTCGCGGGCGAGCCCTCGCTCGGCGATTGCACCCGCGATACCGCCAAAATTCGTGGTCCCGCAAACGCCGTACAGAATCGAAACGCCATAGAGAAAGAAACCGATGGCGAAGGCGCCGATAACGAAGTACTTGAACGCCGCCTCGTTGGAAAGGAAATCGCGTCTCCGGAACGCCACCAGAACGTATATGGAGAGGCTCATCAGCTCGATACCGAGAAACACCGATATCAAATCGTAGGCCGATACGAGCACGGCCATCCCCATGGTCGAAAAGAGCAGCATCGAAAAGAATTCACCGCGGTTCAGTCCGAAGCGGTCCAGATAGTGGAAAGAAATGAGTACGGTTCCCATCGCACAAATCGCCACCACACCGGTAAAGAAGAGCGCGAAGCGGTCGACGATCAGCATGCCGTGGAGAATGGGCGTACCGCCGGAGTCCCATAAGCGGACGACCAGGCCGATGACGAGCGCGAGAAAGGAGACGGCAAGCCCGCGCTGTATCCGCCCCGCCGTTTGCGTGAGCGCTCCGGCCAACATGAACACGAGCCCGCCGGTCAACAGGACCAGCATCGGCGATAACTGCCAGAAGATACCGGCGTCAAACGTCGGCGCGTTCACCTGTCATCCCCCTCTTTCGGCTCCCGAGCGTCGCGCGCAGGGTCTCTCGTCACTGCCTCGTCGCTCGTCACCGCCTCGCCAAACGCCACCGCTTCGTCGAACTCCACCGAGCCCGAGCGGGCCGCGGCTCCTTCGCTTCGCACCTCGTTGATGAACTTGTTGACCGACGGCTCCATGCGGCTGAGAAACGGATTGGGATACACACCCATAAAGAGGATCAAGGCGACGAGCGGCACGAAGACCGCGACCTCCCTCAGGGACAGGTCCTCCAGCGCTTCGTTGGCCGCGTGCTTTATCCGACCAAAGAACATCCTTTGCAGCATCCACAACATGTAGATCGCGCCCAGCACGACCCCACTCGCCGCCAGCACGCCGTAGAGGACCTTGGCCTTGAACGCACCGAGCAAAATGAGGAACTCGCCGACGAACCCGTTGGTCAGCGGCAGGCCGATGGAGGAAAGGGTCACGATCATGAAGATGACCGCATACACGGGCATGACCCGCGTGAGCCCCCCGAACTCGTTGATCAGCCGTGTGTGCCTCCGCTCGTAGATAACGCCGACGAGGAGAAACAAGGCTCCGGTGGATAGCCCGTGATTGAGCATCTGGTAGATCGCGCCCTGGACCGCCTCGGTGTTGAGCGCGAACAGGCCCAGCATGACGAAACCGAGGTGCGACACCGACGAGTAGGCGACGAGCTTTTTGACATCCTTTTGCACCATCGCCACCAGCGCCCCGTAGATAATACCAATGATGGCCAGCACTATGATGTAGGGCCCCGCTCTCAGAGCCGCCTCGGGGAAAAGCGGCATGGCGAAGCGGAGAAACCCGTAGCCGCCCATTTTCAGCAGCACGCCCGCCAGAATGACGCTCCCCGCCGTCGGCGCCTCCACGTGCGCGTCCGGCAGCCAGGTATGGAACGGAAACATCGGCACCTTGATGGCGAAGGACAACGCAAATGCGAGGAAAAGCAGCCACTGGGTGCCCGGGTCGAGTTGCACGGCGTAGAGCCTGGAGAGCTCGAAGGTGAGAACACCGCTCTGCTGCTTGTACGTGTACACCAGGACCAGGATCGCGACCAGCATCAACAAGGATCCGAGCATCGTGTAGATGAAGAATTTTACCGTCGCGTAGACCTTGTTCTCGCCGCCCCACACACCGATGAGGAAGTACATGGGAATGAGCATCAACTCCCAGAACACGTAGAACAAGAACACGTCCAGCGAAACGAACGCTCCGATCATCGCCGTTTCGAGCAGAAGCATGCAGATGTGAAATTCTTTCACGCGGTCACCGATGGCCCTGAACGTGCTCAGCACCACAATCGGCATCGTAAAAGTGACGAGAAGCACCAAGAACACGCTCAACCCGTCCACACCCACCTTGTACGAAACGCCGAGCGACGGGATCCAGGAGAGGTGTCTTACGAACTGCATGTCCGCGTGCGGCTGAAACAGCGTGACGAGCTTGAGCGACAGGAAGAACACGATCAGCGACAAAAAGAACGAAACCGCCCGTATGACGCCGTGACCCGCTCTCGGGAAGGCGAGCAGGGCGACCGCGCCGAATGCCGGCAGAAATGTGACGAGACTGATCAGGTCCACTGTTTTTCCTTACGCGACGCCCACGTGGGACGCCGGACGACTACCGCCGTCACGGCACATCAGCGCGCCAGCTTGAAAACGAGATACAAGATACCAAACAAGAAAAAAAGCGCGTACGTCCGTACCAGCCCGGTTTGCAGCAGGCGCACCGCCGACCCGACAACGCGCGCGGTAATGCCGACCGCGTTGACGGCACCGTCGATCACCCATACATCGATGACGCGGAACAGAAAACCGCTCGATAGTTTATAGCCGGGGCTGACGATCGTCTTCTCGTACGCCTCGTCGACGAAGTACTTGTTGTATACGAGCCGGTAGAGCCCGGCCAGCCTGGCACCGAGCCGCGCGGGCACCGCGGGCGCCTTGATGTAGAGACGGTGGGCCACACCGATCCCGACGAGCCCAACGAGCACCGATGCGACCATCAACGCCACTTCGAGGGCGTGCGAGCCGTGCGCGGCCTCCCCGTTTCCCACTACCCCGTGCCCCTCCGCGGCGTGCCGGGCCAGCGGTCCGAGCGCCGGCGCGAGAAAATGGTGGAAATGATTGACCCCGCCCAGCACCGCGGGAATCCCCACGTACCCAGCCGCGATGGAGCCCAGGGCCAGGACCACGAGCGGCAGCGTCATGGTCGGCGGCGACTCGTGCACGTGGGCCTCCGCCTCGGCCGAGTATCGCTTTTCACCGTAGAAGGTGAGGAACACCGCGCGAAAAATATAAAACGCCGTTACCCCCGCGCCGACGAACAGCACGGCCCACAAGAACCCGGACAGCCATCCCGGGCCGATCGAGGCCGTAAAAGTGCTCCACAGTATTTCGTCCTTGGAGAAGAACCCGGACAGTCCCGGCATGCCCGCAATGGCCAGCCCGGCGACCACGAAGGTCACCGAGGTGACCTTCATCTTGCGCCCCAGCGATCCCATCTTGAACATGTCCTGCTCGCCGCTCATGGCGTGGATCACCGACCCGGACCCGAGGAATAGGCAGGCCTTGAAAAACGCGTGCGTTACCAGGTGGAAGATGCCGGCGCTGAACGCGCCCACACCCACTGCGGCGAACATGTACCCCAGCTGGCTTACCGTCGAGTACGCCAGCACCTTCTTGATGTCGCGCTGGCAGATGCCGATGGTCGCGGCAAAGAGCGCCGTCAGGGCGCCCACCGTGGCGACCACGGTCATGGCCACGGGGCTTTCCAGATAGAGAAACGACATCCGCGCCACCATGTACACACCCGCCGTCACCATCGTCGCCGCGTGGATCAGGGCGCTGACCGGCGTCGGGCCCGCCATGGCGTCCGGCAGCCACACGTACAGGGGTATCTGCGCCGACTTGCCGGTGGCCCCTACAAAAAGCAGTATGCACGCCGCCGTCGCGGTGGCGGCGAACGCCTCCGGGTGCGAGCTGACCATTTCGCGCAGGCCGAGAAAATCGAGCGTCGGATGGCCCTGGCGGCTCGTCGCGACGAACAGGACGAACATCCCGATCAGAAAGCCGAAATCGCCGATCCGGTTTACGATGAACGCCTTCTTGCCTGCCGCGGCATTCAACAGATCCTTGTACCAGAACCCGATGAGCAGGTACGAGCACAGACCGACGCCCTCCCAACCGACGAAAAGCATCGGCAGGTTCTTGCCCATCACCAGCATCAGCATCGAGAACATGAAGAGGTTGAGGTACGCGAAGTACCTCGCAAATCCGCGGTCCCCGGCCATGTACCCGACCGAGTAGACGTGAATCAACGTGCCGACGCCGGTCACGACCAGCACCATGACGATCGACAACGCGTCGATCATCAACGCGAAGTCTACGTGGAGGCTGCCGGCCACGATCCACGGAAAAAGCGTCTGTGTTACAACTCGCTGCTCCGGATCGAGCCCCAGCAAATGAAGGAACAGGGCGGCGGCGACGACGAACGACGCGAGGGGCGCGAGCACACCGATCGCGGACACCAGGCCTTCCCGCGGGCCCCCCTCACGTTTCGCGAACGCCAGGGCAATGGCACCGTTTACGGCTGCCCCGATCAGGGGAGCAAAAGGTATCAGCCACAGGTAGTTCTGCACGTCGTCAGTCTCGCATCAGTTTGAGTTCGTCCGCCTGTACGGTGGAACGGTTTCGGAAAAGCATCACGAGGATCGCCAGCCCGATAGCCGCTTCCGCGGCGGCAAGGGCCATCACGAAGAAAGCGATGACATGACCGTCCATGGTCTGCGTGTAACGCGCGAATGTAACAAACGAAAGATTCACGGCGTTGAGCATCAACTCGACGGACATAAAGATGACGATTATGTTACGCCGAAATAACACGCCGAACACGCCGGTAAAAAAGAGGACCGCGCTCAAAATCATATAATGATGAATGGTTACCACGTCTTGACAACCGCCTATATTGCCTTTTTGGCCAGGAGCACCACGCCGACGACCGCGACGAGGAGCAGCACGGATATGATCTCGAATGGATAGAGGTATTTGCCCAGCATCAACTCCCCTACGGGCTCGATGTTGCCGAACGCCGACTCGACTTCGCCGTGCAGCGCGGGCAGCGTCCCAAGTACGCGGATGAACCCGGCGAGGCCCGCGGCCGACGCGGCAAGGATGATGAGACCCTTGACCCGGCCCACCGGCGGCTCGCGGAGCTCCTGCGGCGACAAATTCAGGAGCATGATCGTAAAGATGATCAACACCATGATCGCGCCGGCGTAGAGGAGGATCTGCAGAATAAAGACGAATTCGGCGTGGAGCATACCGAACAACCCGGCCAGCGACACGAGGCTGAGAATCAGGGCGAAAGCGCCGTTGAGCGGATTGCGGCGTGTCACCATGGCCGCCGCCCCGACGACCGCGAGTGCGGCCAGAATGTAAAAGACAATCAACTGCATATTACCTATCCAAGCCCGACCAGGCTCATGACCCGAAGCGATCGATCAGCACCAGCACCACGCCGGTGAAGAAGATATTCGCAAACGCCAGCGGGATCAGGTTTTTCCAGCCGAGGCGCATCAACTGGTCGTAGCGAAACCTCGGCAGCGTCCACCTTACCCAGATAAAAAACCAGCAAAAGAACAACAGCTTGACCACAAACGCACCGATCTGCGCAGCGACGGCTACCGCCGCGGGACCCCACACCGGCAGCTCCCTGCCCCACAGAAAGACCAGTCCTGTGACGTGCACGGCGAAGCCTGTGAACGAGAAGACGGCCAGAATCTTTCCCTCCTGGTCTCGCGCGTCACCCCAGTTGCCGAGGCGCTTGTCGTACCCCAGGCATATCACCCCGGCGATCAGCAAGACAACCGAACCGGTGCCCAGCAGCACTCTCGAGACCACCGGCGCGTGGGCGACGAGACTCTCGGTCGGCAGGTACGGCACCTGCCATCCGCCGAAAAAGAGCGTGGCAATCATCGCGGACGACAGAACGATGGCCACGTACTCCCCCATGTAGAACAGCGCGAAGCGCACTCCGCTGTATTCGGTGTGGTAGCCGGCAACGATTTCCGACTCTCCCTCGGGCACGTCGAACGGGTTGCGATTGGTTTCCGCAAACGCCGCGGCCGCGAAGAGGATGAAACCCAGCGGCTGGATGAAGACGCCCCATTTCGGCAGAAACCCGAACAGCAGCTCACCCTGGCCGCGAACGATCTCGTTCAGCTGCACGGAGCCGAAGACCATGAAAACACCCACAATGGACAGGCCGAGGGGTATCTCGTAACTCACCATCTGTGCGGAAGAGCGCAGCCCTCCGAGGAGTGAGTACTTGTTGTTGGACGACCAGCCGGCGAGCACGATGCCGTAGACGTTCAGCGAGGTAATGGCCAAAATAAACAGGATGCCGCCGTTCAGGTCGGATACCTGCATCGGTATGTTCCAGCTCCCGAACCGCAGGTTGTCCGCCCACGGGATGACGGAGAACGCGAAGAGCACCACCGTGATGCCGAGGAACGGGGCAAGGACGAAATACCACCGGTTGACGCGGGAGGGAACCATCATCTCCTTCATCATCAGCTTGACGACGTCGGCGATGTTGTGGATGAATCCGCCGAGGCGCACGCCGAGTATCGCCGCCCGGTTCGGCCCCACGCGATCCTGGATAAACGCGCTGCCCTTGCGCTCGAACCAGATGAGCACGGGAATCAAGGTCAGCGCCATTCCCCAGATGAATACGGCTTTTCCCAACCCGATGAAGTAGATCTCCATCTTCCTTCCCTTCCAGCCAGTGCCCGCGGCCTAGACGGCCTGCGCTTGCAGTCGAACCCCGGTCGGCCCGACGGCGTTGAGATCGACGCCGGAGAAGGCCGCTTCCGTGCCGGCCAGCGACGTCCGCAGCGCCGCCATGGTGTCAAATCGGTTTTCACGGTTTAGTGCCGCGGCCAGCGATGCAATGACCTCCCACGGCGGCGTTCGGTCCCACAGGTTGTCCAGCGCCGGGACGATTTCCTGGACCTGGCCCTGAAAATTGACCAGGAGCCCTTCCTTTTCCGCAAAAGTCAAGCCGGGCACGAGTACGTGTGCCTTCTCCACGAGCGCGCTCGTTCGCGCGGCGACGATCGCGATTTTCTCAAAGCTCCCGCAAAAACGCTCCAGGGCTTCGCCGATACCGTAGTCGAATCCGACGGCGAGCAGCACGACGCCCGCGGGCGGGCCGGCCGCATCTTTTCCCCGGAGGTCGACGACGGGGACACCTAGCATTTCGGCGCCCTTTATGTTGGGGTGGCGGTCGCTCCGCCGCAGCATGTTGTCCTGCTCGCCGTCGGGCACGTGCCTCGCTACGTAGAGTGAACCGTCGGGCAGCGCCGCGGCGAGCACCTTGAGCGCGTACAACTCCTCGAGCGTGCAAGTCCCCGAAGCCAGCATCACGACCGGGACGCGGCGTACGCCCTCACCGTCATCCGTGATCCCCAAGAGTCCCCGCAGCGCCGCCACGGCGTTTTCGAGAGAGCACTCGAACCTCTCCCCGCCGCGTTCGACGACGGCGCGCGTTACGCGATCGGTATTGACGAACTTGTAGCTCAACCGGCCCTCGTCGCACATCCAGTAGTCGTTGACCGATGGGTTATGGCGTGGGCGCAGGCGGTGTATGGTCTGATCCCGCGAATCCACCTCGATTGCACACCCTCGGGCGCAGGTCGTGCAGACGGAGGGGGTCCGTTTCAGGAACCACGTCGGCGTCGAGAAACGGAAGTCCTTGCTGGTCAACGCGCCCACGGGGCACAGGTCGACCGTGTTCAGCGAGTAGGGACTGGTGACCTCTCTGCCCGGGAACGGAGTCAAGTAGGCATCGTGCCCACGGCCGGCGATGTGCAACTCTTCGCTTTCGGCCTTGTCGCGAAGAAACCGTACGCAGCGATCGCACAGGACGCAGCGCTCCTGGTCCAGCACCATCGTCGGCCCGATATCGATTGCCTTCTTCTTCTTGAAGCGGTTGAACTGCTGCCGGGTGTTCTTCATGTCGTGCGCCATATAGTAGTTCTGCAGGGTACACTCACCTGCCTTGTCGCAGATCGGGCAATCGAGAGGGTGATTCAGGAGCAGGAATTCTTCGACGCCCGCGCGGGCGCCCTTGACCTTTGCGCTGTCGGTAACAACGTTGAGACCCTCCGTTACCGGCGCGTTGCACGAAATGGCCAGACGCGATCCGCGCTCGGTCACGTACTCCACCTGGCACATGCGGCAGTTTCCGTCGGGCCCGAGCCCCGGGTGGTAGCAGAAGTGGGGGATCTCCATCCCGATCTCGTTGAGGACGTCGATCAGCCAGCGGCCCTCCTCGGCCCGGTATTCCTTGCCATTCACCGTAATCGTCACGCTCATGCGAGTTCCCCACCCCCCGCCCGGGCGGCCGCAGGTACAGTGGCCGGGTTATAGGGACAACGTTTTTGCGTTATGTGCTCGTCGAATTCGTGCCGGAATTTCTCGATGTAGCTCCTGGCCGGCATGGCGATGGAGTCGGCCAGCACGCACACGGTCACGCCCAACATCATCGGACAGGTGCTGAGAATCTTCTCGACGTCCTCGTCGTTCCCACGGCCGTTCTCGATGCGGTCCGCGAGCTGCGATATGAAATACGTGCCTTCGCGGCACTGCGGGCATTGCCCGCACGACTCGTGCGCGTAAAAGCGCGACACGACCTGCAGCGCCTTGACGACACAGTCGTCCTCGCCGAGCACCATTATGGCCCCGGAACCCACCATGGACCCCGCGGCGGCGATCGATTCGTAATCGAGCCCCGTGTTGCGCGCCTCCTCCGCCGTCAGGATGGACGACGAGGACCCTCCGGGTATCACCGCCTTGAGTCTTCGGCCGCCTTTGACACCGCCCGTACACTCTTCGATAAAGTCCCACAGGTTTACCCCGAACTCTCCCTCGTACACGCCGGGCCGTTTGACCGAGCCGCTTATGGAGAAGAGCATCGTGCCCGTGCTCTTTTCCGTCCCGAGTTTCGCGTACGCCTCCCACCCCCCGTTCATAATGAAGGGAAGCGCCGAGAGCGTCTCGACGTTGTTCACCACCGTCGGACAACCGAAGACGCCGATGACGGCCGGATAGGGAGGCTTGGCCCTGGGCTGGCCCTTCTTGCCCTCCAGCGACTCGATGAGGCCCGTCTCTTCGCCGCAGATATACGCGCCCGCCCCGCGATGCACCACGACGTCGAGATCGAATCCCGACCCCATGATGTCCTTGCCCAGATAGCCCTTGGCGTACGCCTCATCGATCGCCGCCTGGGTAGATAGACGGGGTCGGGTGTATTCACCGCGGATATAGATGTAGGCCGTGTGGATGCCGACGGCATACGAACAGGTGATGATTCCCTCGATCATGCGGTGCGGATCGAGCTGCAGGATCTTGCGGTCCTTAAAGGTCCCCGGCTCACCCTCGTCGGCGTTGACGCACAAGTACTTGGGCTTATCGATGTTCTTCGGAACGAAACTCCACTTCATTCCCGCGGAGAAGCCTGCGCCGCCGCGGCCGCGCAGGCCCGATTTCTTGACGTGCTCGACGACCTCTTCCGGCTTCATCTTGAATACTTTTTCCAGCGAGCGGTAACCCCCGAGTTTTTCGTACACGGCGAGCTTGTTCGCGTCCGGTTTGTCAAAATTTGCGCTGATGATTTGCACGTTCATATGTCGATCCCGATGTCTAATTCGGCTGCATCGGATCCTCTTCGAGCTGCGCGCCCGCCTTGCAGCTCTCGATGATCCTGTCGACCTTGTCCGGGTCAAGGTTCTCACAATACACGTCGTTGACTCTCATCACCGGAGCCGTACCGCACGATCCCAGGCACTCGACGAGCTCCAGGCTGAACATTCCGTCTTCGGTCTTCTCACCGGCACGGATACCGTGGCGCTCGGCAAGGTGCGCCTCGAGGTCCTCCATGTGGCACAACGTGCACGACAGCGTCCGGCACATCTGAATATGGTAGCGGCCCGGCGGTTTGCGGTGGTACATCGTGTAGAACTCCACCACCGAGAAGACATGCACGGGAGAAAGTTCGAGACGGCCGGCCACGTATTCGAGCGCTGAGTCGGGCAGGTAACCGTTCTGCTCCTGGGCGAGCCACAGCGCGGGCAGGAGGACGGCCATCTTCGTGGGATATTTCCCCAGCGTCTCCTGAAACTTACGCTCCGTTTCCTCGTTGAACGCAAACGGCTCTTCCGAGTGCATTTCGACCTGCTCGCTCACGTCGATCTTTCCTGGTTGATTATGGGTGCGAAAGTTGTACCGAGGCACGCTGACGCTACCGGTCGAGTTCGCCGGCGATGACGTTCAGCCCCCCAAGGATAGCCACGATATCGGCCATCATACTGCCTTCGATCAGTTTTTTCAAAGCGTTCATTGTGTAGAAGCACGGCGGCCTGACCTTGATGCGGTACGGGTGTTGCGAGCCGTCGCTAATGATGTAAAACCCCAGCTCGCCGTTCGGCGATTCAATGGCATCGTATATCTCGCCCGCCGGCGGCTGGATTCCCTCGATAATAAGCTTGAAATGGTTGATCAACGCTTCCATCGAGCTATGGACATCATCTTTGGGCGGAAGCATTATCGTCTTGTCGTCGATGTTGATCGGTCCGTCGGGCAGGATCTTTATCGCCTGCTCGATAATCCGCAGGCTTTGTTTCATCTCTTCCACCCGGATGAATATACGATCGTACGCGTCGCCGTGATCTCCGAGCGGGACTTCGAAATCAAACTCGTCGTAATGGTAATATGGACGCCGCTTGCGGAGATCGTGGTTGACTCCGCTGGCTCGCAGGCACGGGCCGGTGAATCCGAAACTGATCGCGTCGTCCCGGCTCATCACGCCGACGTCACGGCAGCGATCGACAAAGATGCGGTTACGTCGCACCAACCCGCTGACGTCGTCGATCGCCTTGGGCACTTCCTTTATGATCGCTTTGACGCGATCTTCGAATCCGTCCGGCAGGTCCCACGCCAACCCACCGATGCGCACGTAGGAATAGGTGAGCCTGGCGCCGGTCAAGGCCTCCATCAGGTTGTTCAGCTGCTCGCGGGAGTTGAAGAAGTACCAGAAATTCGTTAGTGCCCCCACGTCTACGAGGTTTGCGCCGATGCAGATCATGTGATCCATGATGCGCTGTATCTCGCATATGATCACACGAATCATCTCGGTACGCGGGGTGATCTCCACACCCAGCATGCGCTCGACGGTCTTGCAAAAAGCGACGTTGTTGACCAGGCCGCTGCAGTAGTTCAGCCGGTCCGTATACGGGATCACCTGCGTGTACTGCTTCGTTTCGACGATTTTCTCAAAGCCGCGGTGGAGGTAGCCGACCTCCACGGCAGCCCGTTCGATGGTTTCGCCGCTGATCTTGCAGAATATTCGAAACGTTCCGTGCGTGGCCGGATGCGTGGGCCCGACGTTGATATAGAGCGGCTCCGTATCCAGATCGTCGAGCGTGGTCTCGTCCACCTGCCGCGCTTTTTCGATGAGTTCGTCGTCGCTGAGCGAAATGATTTTATCGGTTCTCGGCTCGTTCATGATCTGTGTTTTCTGTCGTGGTCATTCCTCGTCGAGATCGCGCATGAGGTCGGTGGCGCTCGTGGCCCATTGACCCTTCATGATCGGATAATCCTTGCGCAGCGCGTGCCCCTCGAACTCGTGGTGACACAGGATCCGGGACAGATTGGGGTGGCTTTCGAAGCGGAAACCGAACATGTCGTACGCCTCGCGTTCCGCCCAGTTCGCCGATTGCCAGATATTCGCGACCGAGGAGAGGCTCATATCGTCCTCGGGCACGTTGACCTTGACCCGCAGCCTCAGATCGTCGGCGAGCGAATAGAGGTTGTAGACCACCTGGAAACGGTCCTCGTGTTCCATCTCCAGCAGGTCGACGCCGGCGATGTCCAGCAGCAGATCGAAACCCCTGTGGCGAAGGACCTTCAGGACCTCGTGACACTTCGGGCGCCGGACGGTCACCACGAGGTCGCCGTGCGGCCGCTCGCTCCCCTCCACCGCCCCGGGAGCGCCCGTTTCCAGGGCGGCGAGGAGTTCCTCGTACTTTTCTGTGTCGCGGTTGGTCATTACCCGCGCGTCCGATCGATCTTCTGTTGCAGTTTCACTATGGCGTCGAGGACGGCCTCGGGCCTGGGCGGGCATCCCGGGATAAAGACGTCCACCGGGATGATCTGGTCGATCCCCTGTATCGTAGCGTAGTTGTCGTAGAAACCGCCGGAGCACGCGCAAGCGCCCATCGACAGCACGTATTTCGGTTCGCAAATCTGGTCATGGATACGTTTGAGTATCGGCCCCATTTTGTAGTTGATGGTGCCGGCCACGATCATCATGTCGGACTGGCGTGGCGAGAACCGCACCAGTTCCGCACCGAAGCGTGAGATATCGAACTCGCTCGACACCACGCCCATGAATTCGATCGCGCAGCATGCGGTGCCGAACGGAAGCGGCCACAACGAGTTCTTGCGGCCCCACTTGACCACCTCTTCCATGCGGGTCGTGATGACCCCTGATTCCGCCTTGGTGACCGTCGTGCCGTTTACTCCCATTCCAGCGCTCCTTTTTTCCACACGTACACCAATCCCAGCAGGAGGATCAGCAGAAAAACAGTCATCTCGATCAACCCGAAAACGCCCAGGCGCCTGAAGATGACCGCCCACGGGAAAATAAAGATCGTTTCAACGTCGAAAATAAGAAAGAGCAGCGCGACCAGAAAGAACTTCACCGAAAAACGGCGGCGGGGGTCTCCCGTCGGGTCGACACCGCATTCGAAGGGCAGGTCCTTTTGCGTCGTCGGGCGCTTCGGTCCCATCATCGACGCCATTCCGACCATGATGACCGGTATGGCGAGGGAGAGAACGAACAGGAACAGCAATGACGAATACTTGACTGCCAGAGGCATGGGTCACAGGCCTTTACGTCGGCGGCGCCGGCATGGGCGCCGGCGTACACCCCACTCCATTTTGCAATCTTTCACAAATATAATTGCATTAAAGTTAGTC
>JBHHVD010000055.1:0-21474 GCA_046754105.1 Candidatus Krumholzibacteriia bacterium | reverse complement strand
AAAACGACGGGCGCGCCGTCGGCGCCCGCGAGGACTTCGACGTCGCGGTGCCGTCGAATGCACAGCGCCCCCCCACGCCGGCCGAGAAGAGCGCACTTCACCGTCCAGCGGCCGAGCCGCCAGTCGGCGCGGCGCTTGACGATTCCGAGCCCCGCGAGTACTTTGCGTTCCACCGGCGTCAGCCAATCGTTGTGGCTGGGAACATCCCCCAAACGCCGCGTCAGCCAATGAATACCGGATACCGATTCAATCATTGTGACCCCATGGTTGACTGCAACGGTCTCAACAACTCGTCCTCTATCAGGTTGGGCAGCTGCATCGTGCGGTACCCTCGCACGGCCAGGTACACATTTCCCTCGTCATCCACGACCTGGGCGTCAAACCCACCCTCGGGATCCGGGGTAACCGCCGCCAGGTACCGGCCGCCCGACTCCTCGGGGAGGCGCGGGAAACGGACCAGGTCGATGTGGTGCGGAAGCCCCATCCGGGCCTTGCCGGCCATCTCGGAAATACCGGCGGTTTGAAAACACAACTCGATCAACCTCGGCAGGGCGAGCGTCGGCAGATTCGCCGGCTCGTGATTGGCCGGCAGGTCACTCTTGAAGACTCCCACGACTTCGTCGCCCGACCGCCACGAGTTGTCGACGACCTGGTAGGCCGGACCATGAAAGAACAGCTTGTAGATATCCGCCGCACCTACTCGTCTCGTTTCCTCCGACTCGGTGATCACGTCGCGTTTCTGCGTGCCCGGGGCCTCGGCGACCAGCCGCACGCAGGCGGTGAAGTGCGTCGTTATTTCCGGTGCTTCCTGCCCGTGGAGTTTGCGCGTGCCGACGAGACGGCAGTCCGCCAGGATGTCACCGCAATCCTCCCGGAACGTCGCCTCGACGGTCACCGTACGCGGGTCCCCGCGGTAGAACTTGAACGGCACCATGAAATTGACGTCTTCGACGGAGCCGACGTAGCGGCCGGGGAAAATCGACCTCGCCGACTCCACGAGCGCCTCGATACCCATAACACCCGGCAGGACGGGTGTGCCGTCGATTTGATGGTCGTAGAGAAAAGGCTGGGCCTTGGGGTCGAGCGTCGTTTCCACGGTCAAACCACGGTAGAGTCCCATGCCGACCAGGCGTTCCGACATCACTCCCCTGGACGCCGTCAAGCCGGCGAACGCCTCGCCACCGGTATCCAGTCCTCCAGTTTCATCGAACTCGTCGAGCATGGCACCGAGACGGTTCGCGATCACAACCTCGCCGCCTGTCTCTCCCCTCGTCAGTTCCCTGCGGACAATTGGTATGCCCACATCCGGGGCAATCATGTCGATGCCCGCCTGTTTCATGATGGACGGGATCGAACCGCGCGACGCCATACCGATGTCGGCCCAGGCAGTCCAGTCGATGGCGACGCCGCGTGTTTCGGCGCGAGTGTTCCGCAGACTCGAAACGGCCTTGCAGAGGAAGTCGTTGGCCGCGCTGTAATCGGTCTGTCCGGCGTTGCCGAATCGGCCCGCTATGGAGCTGAACACGACCACGGCACCAAGCGGCATGTCACCCATCGCGGACATCATGTTGAACCAACCATCGCTCTTCACGTCGAACACGAGATCGAACTCCGCCGGCTTCTTGTCGGGCAGCGTATGACTGATTTCAAGACCGGCGGCGTGAATGAGAACGTCGACGCGTCCGCTCCGCTGTTTGATCTCCTCCATGGCCGCCTCTACGGCGGCGCCATCCAGAAGATCCACACTGTAGTAGTGAGTGGTGCCCCCCGCCTGGTCGATCGCCTGTCTGGCGGCAAGCGCCGCGTGGCGGCGTTCGATCGCGCTGAGTTCTCTTTCCACCATTGCCGGGGTCGCGCGCTTTCCGCCCTCCTTGAGCCTCTCGAAAACCTCCAGCTTGAGCCCCTCGCGATCCCGGCGGAATCGTTCGACCTCGGGATCACCCGGGTCCGCTTCGGGCATCAAGTCGAGTAGATGAAACGTGCCTCCCGACGCCGTCGCGAGGTCGGCCGTGATCGCTGAGACAATGCTCCCGGCAGCGCCGGTAATGACGAAGACCGTGTTCTCATCGAGCGCGACACCCCCGTCGGGGCCCGGCGGCTCTTCCGCGAGACCAACGCTCCAGCGGTACCCATCCTTGTAGCCTACTTCTACGGTACCCGGATCGCGCAGCGTCTCTTCAATGAGAAGGTCGGCGAAGGCGGCCGTCTTGCGGCTGGTCTCGAAGTCAACGGCCTTGACCAGCGCCCCCGGTTTTTCACGCTTGAACGCCTTGGTGAATCCCGTGACGGCACCGCCCAGCGGCGACGAGGCACCCGCCTCGTCGTACCCGTGCCGCCCGCCGAGCCGGGTGGCGGAGATTAGGAACGTGCCCGCATCGCCGATCCCGTCGTAGAGGTGGCGCATCGTTTGGTAGAGCAGTTTCACGCGCACGCGGGTCGCCTCCCGCCACGCCTCGCGGCCCATCCCCTGCACCGGTCCCTCATCGTCCATCGCCGGCAACCAGAACACGCCTTGCACGGGGCCCGCCGCCCGCCCCGCGCGGTGGCGCTCGTTGTGCGCCTCCGCGGACGGCAGGTCGCCTATCAGGAGGACGTCCACTCCCCGTCGCTTCAGCCGACCCACGAGCGCCTTGCCCACGCCGCCGGCGTCCGCCATGACGACGACACGGCTGCCCCCGTCCAATTGCACCCCGGTCGGCTTGCATAGCTCGAGATGGGGCCTCAGCTGCGCGACGGGGACCCGGCGCGGCGTCGCTTCGACGAATTCCGTACTTCCCGCGGTCGCCGCCGCCCGCTCTGCGTCTGCTGCAACCGGAGCGCCGTGTTCCCCTGCCGTGTCCCCCGGTTCGCCCGATCCTCCGCTCTGCGAGCCCAGATCCGGCCGCTTGTCGAAAACGAACTGAATCGCGTGGGCGAGCGTCGGATAGTCGCGCATCTTCAAGTCATCGTCGCGGGGGATACCGTAGGCCTCGCGAATTGCGGCGAACGTCTCCGCCTGCTTGACCGTGTCGATCCCGAGATCCGCTTCCAGATCGAGGTCGAGATCGAGCATGTCGGTCGGGTATCCCGTCTTGTCGGCAATGATCGCCATCACTGTTTTCGCGACTTCGTCGCCGACCGTGCCGGCCGATGACGCGTCGGGCGCACCCGCGGCCGCGAACGGCGGCCCCTGCTCTGGTGCCGCGTCGGGCGTGCCCGCCGCGGCTACCGCATCGGTCGCCACGGCGGCACCCGGTTCGAGGTCGGGACGCTTCTCGAAGACGAATTGTATCGCCCGCGCGAGGGTCGGATAGTCCCTCAGTTTCAAGTCGTCGTCACGCGGTATCCCGTAGGCTTCCCGGATCGCCGCGAACGTCTCCGCCTGCTTGACCGTGTCGATCCCGAGGTCCGCCTCCAGATCGAGATCGAGATCGAGCATGTCGGTCGGGTACCCCGTCTGTTGCGCCACGATCTGCAACACCCTCTCCCGCACCTCGTCGGCAACGGACGCGGTTTCGCCGCCCGGCGCATCGGACCGTGGAAGCTCCACCTTTACGGGGGCACCCGATTCGATCTCGGGTACGGGCACCGCTACCGCCGCCTGCGTTGGCACTGCCCCGCGCGCGCCCCGGCCCGCGCGGCCATCGTCCTTTATCCGCAGCGTACGCTTGACGACTTCGAGCTCCGGTGCCGTCACGCCGGTCACACCCCGCAACCAGCTCTCCCACGCCCGCGGGTCGGCGATCCGGTACTCGTGGCCGAGTTCCCGCGGCTGCCGCCGCAGTCCGTCCTGCGGCGGGATCCAGCGGCACAGCGACATGCTGATCTGCGAACCGAATCCCGCGCCCAGTCTCAGCGCGTACCTGACCGGGTAACTCCCGCCCTTCGATAGATTCAGGCGTCCGAGTTCCGGATCGAGTTCTTTGTAGTTCGGTACGGGGGGCACGATACCCGTCTCGAGAATCTTTACCGCCACGACCTCCTCGATCGCGACGGCCATCGGATGACCGGTAAAACCCTTGGTATTCGCCATGACGATCGCGTCGGCCGAAGCACCGAAGACACGCCTCAATGCGGCGACTTCCGCCGACGCACTGCCGCCTCGTGCCGGCGTGTAGGTTTCGTGCGACACAAATACGGCTTCCCTCGCGATATCGCCTCGGCTGATGCCCCACCGCCTCTCCACCTGGGAGACGAGCTTTTCCATCACCCCACAGATGTGCTCCACGTCGAGTCGCGACCCGTGGTACGCGCTGTTCGCCGTGACCGCGTTCAGGATTTCGCATATCGGCCGGACGCCGCGTTCTGCGGCGGCCTCGTTGCTCTCCAACACCATCGCCGCGCCACCCATCCCGACGATCAGGCCGTGGCGGCGACGGTCGAACGGAGTCGCCGCGTCTTCGACCTCCGCATCGGTGGCCGCGGCACCGGAGGCCAGAAAACCGGAGCCGAACCACTCCAGGAGATTGTCCGAGGTGACATCATCGGCGGTCACCACGATCACCCGGCGGCATCGCCCGTTCCGGATCCAGTCGTTCGCCAGGCCGACGGCCTGGGTTCCGGTCGCGCACGCCGCGTCCAGATGGGTATTGGGGCCCCTGGCACCGATGTACTCGGCGAACTGTGCGTGCCCCATCGCGAGCACCCGGAAGAGGAATCGCCGGTCGAAGCTATGCGGCGTCTTCTCAATCTGTTCGCGGAGGGCATGGATACTCGTGTCGAGGCGCCGCGCGGCGCGGCCGCCGCTGCCCCCGGCTTCGGTCAGGAGCGAACGCAAGTCTATCAATTCGGCCAGGTGCGTGCGGCGCGCCCGATCCCTCTCGTACGACGTTACGATACCCGCAAGCGAGTCGCAGCCGGGAAAGGCGGAACCGAATATGACCCCGGTATCGTCGCGCATGCCCTCGGGAAGCATCCACCGGTCGCGAAGCCGGGTCCCCGTCGTGGTCGTCTTGTACCGCATGACCAGCGGTATACCGGCGTCCCGAAGCGCATCGATACCGGCTCCAATGGCGAGAACCGACGAGTTGTCGAGCGCGGCCAGCCGGTCTTCCGGAAAACCAAACTCTCCCACCAGGTCGACGCCCTTGCCGCGCGCGGCGAGTTTTACGACGTCCGCCGGATCGGCGATGCGGTCGAAGTGGGCCTGGCCGCCCTCACCCTTCACGAGCCGGGTGATGCCCTTGTCCGCCATCGACCGTCTGAACTCCATGGGGATCGGCTCGATCCGCTGTTCGCCGCTCAGGATGCGCTCGACGTTGTCGTCGTCGAACACGCGCGCGCCACCGGGCAAACCCAGCGACGCCCCCGTAATACACACCGTCACGGGTTGACGTTCTTCTTGCCGCCGGGGCGCCGTTCCCTTGTACACTTCGAAGCCGCGATCGAGGAATTCTGCAAACAGGTGACCCAGCTGGACGTATCGGTCCACCGGCGCTGGAACCGGCGGGGCGGGTGTTGCGGCCTGCTCGAAGTGGTGTGAGGGCTCCTCTGCGGCCGTCTCCACGGCGTCATCAACTCTGCCCGCGCCCACGCCGGCCGCGTACAGTCCGCACAGCGCGTGGTTGAACGACACGACGTCACCGATCCTCGGGTGGTTCGTGAAGAGCGTTGTCGCGTCTTCCCGCGATCCGACGACATCCTCGGCAAAGCCGTACAACGCCCGCTTCGGCCCCAGTTCGACGAAGACCCTGGCTCCCGCGTCGTACAAGGTGTTCAGACCCTTCACGAACTGCACGGGGGAGGCGACCTGCCTGGCGAGAATATCGATCATCCCGGGCACCGCCCCGGGGCCCATCGGGTAGAACTCCCCCGATATGTTCGCCACCACGGGAATCGCCGGTGGCTGGAGTTTCATTCGCTTCAGTATCCCGACCAGCGCTTCGGCGGCTGCGCCGACGATGTTCGTGTGAAACGCGTGGCTCACCGCCAACTGCGTTACCGAGTACCCCGCCTCACGCAGCGCCTCCATCGCCTCTTGTACGGCCCGGGTCCCGCCCCCGATCACGGCCTCTTTCGTGCTGTTCAGGTTGGCAACCACGACGTACCCCTCGCTGCCGCCAATGATCCTTTCGATTTCCTCGATCGGGCCGTGGACGGCGGCCATGAGCCCGTTGTCACTCTTCGAGGCCCTGGTCATCTCGCCGCCGCGGGCGCTTACCGCGCGCAGGCCGTCGTCGAACGGCAGCCCGCCGGACGCAACCAGCGCTCCGTACTCCCCGAGGCTGTGTCCCATCACCATGTTCGGCGAGATACCGTACGCCGCCAGCAGGCGGGCGAGCGCCGTCTCCGCGGCGAGCACCGCCGGCTGCGTGATTATCGTCTGCCTGAGCTTGTGGTCCGCCTTGGAAATGTGGTCCTCGTCCGCATCGTCTACAAAGATGTAGTCACTCAGTGGTTTCTCGAGAAGCGGTTTCATAACGCGGTCGGCCTCGGCGAAGGTGTCGGCGACGATCGGCTCCGTCTCCTTCAAGCTGCGAAGCATGTTCACGTACTGCGAGCCCTGACCGGTGAAGAGAAAAGCGACCTTTTGCGGCGCCCCCCGGCCCAGGAAAATGCCTTTTGCACGCAACGCCTTCCACCGGCCCGGCTGCCTCTTGTCCAGCGCGGTGATGGCCCGGCCGGCCTTGTCGGCCAGTTCCTCCGCGTCACCGTAATCGATCGCCACGCGCACGGGCGCGCGAAGCGCGGCCTGCGCGGGAAGTGCCGGTGGCGGCGCGTGCCCCGACTCGGCTTCCTTCCGTGCCGCCAACAGCTGGTTGCGGAGCGCGTCGTCGGAATCGGCCCCGATGACCATGGCTCCTCTCAGCGGCGCCGCGACCGAATCGGCACCGGGGCGTCCCGCCAGGTTCACGCCGACGGACATAATTGTCTTCCTCTCCTTCTCGAGACGTCCCGGGACGTATTCTTCGAGTACGGCGTGGAAATTCGTCCCACCGAAACCGAACGCGCTCACTCCCGCGCGCCTCACGCCCTTTTTGTCCCAGGGTCTGAGTCGCGTGCTCACCGTGAACGGCGACTTTTCAAAGTCGATTCCGGGGTTCGGCTTGTGAAAGTTGACGCTTGGGGGCAGGACCTTGTCGTGGAGCGAGAGCGCAGCCTTGAACAGCCCAGCCGCCCCGGCTGCGCCCTTGAGATGCCCGATGTTCGATTTCACCGACCCGAGCGCGAGACTTCCCGGCGGCACGTCGAATTCCCCGAGCGCCTCGGCCATGCTCTCGACCTCGACGACGTCCCCGACCGCCGTGGACGTACCGTGCCCTTCCACCATGTCTCCGGCGGAGGGCGCGAGTTCCGCGCTCCGCCACGCCCGCCGGACGGCGAGTTTCTGTCCCACCGGATTGGGGGCCGTGATCCCTTTGCCCCTGCCGTCGCTGGATCCGCCGATCGCACGGATCACCGCGTAGATCTTGTCGCCGTCGCGCTCGGCGTCTTGTAAGCGCTTGATAACGAACACCGCCGCGCCCTCCCCCATCACGAAGCCGTCGGCGCCTTCCGCGTAGGGCCGTGTGCCGGTACCGGACAAGGCACCGATCTTACAGAACTTGACAAAAGTCTGCGCGCACATGTTGGCGTCGATTCCACCGGTAATGACGGCATCGTATTCGTTTTTTTCGAGCCCCTCGAAGGCCGCGCTGACCGCCGCCATCGTCGAGGCGCACGCCGCGTCGGCCACGTAGTTCGGGCCGCGAAAATTGAACAGCGCCGCGATGCGGCCGGCGATAATATTGGACAGCTCGCCGGGCATCGTGTCTTCGGTAATTTGCGGAAAACGCCTCCCGACACCCTGACGCATTTCCGCTATGACCGCGTCTCGGACCTCCGCCGGCAATCGGGAGAAGCTCGGAGCCTTGCTCAACTCGGTGGCGTACTCCGGAAAAAGTATTCGTGTCGCGGTAAAAAGGTGCGTGTCTCCGCCCATGGCGTTGCCGAAGATGACGGCCGTGCGCTCTGGGTCGAGGGGACGCTCGGGGTAACCGTAATCGGAAAGCGCCTCGCGCGTCGCGACCAGGCCCCACTTCTGCGTCAGGTCCATTTGCTCGCCGACGCGGGGCGGGATCGGCAGCTTCCACTTCAACGGGTCCCATTCCCAGTCCCGCACCCAACCGCCGATCTTCGTATACGTCTTGTCCGGCGCCTTGGGGTCGGGGTCGTAGTAAAGACCGGCGTCCCACCGGTCCTTCGAAACCTCCGAGACGCTGTAGCGCCCGTCCTTGATGTTTTGCCAGAACGCGGGAGCGTTCGGCGCGTCCGGCATGAGCGCGCCGGCGCCCACGATCGCAACGGCCTTGTTTGCCGGCTTGTCCATTCTTTCCCTCCGTGTGGATTTGCTGCCGTTACGGCCGGCAGTCCGCCAAACCCCTATGTCGATACCCGATCGTAGAGAACGTCCGCAACGTAGTCCATATCGGCAATGATACCCGCCTGCGCGCGGTGCACGGCGGAGAGTCCGAGTTTCTCTTCGAAGGCACCGACGTCTTTCGCCCCTTCCACGCCGCATACCCAGCGCAGTCCCTCTTCGCCCACCTTGAGGGCCGCGTCGCGCGCACAGATACGGCTCATCGCGGCGAGCGCGTCCGCGCCGAATCGCGTCTTGGTTTTCGCGTTCAATTGGTCCTGCGCGGCCCGCGCCGCCCGGCGCGCCATGCTGCCGGCCCCTTCCGCGTACGCGATGAGCTCGCCGAGCCGGAACAGGATGTGCTGGTTGCGGGTGAGTCGTTCGATGCGCGCGCGCTCGAGCACCTCGGCCAGGCCGTGGAGCGCGAGTGCGGCGACATTGGCGCCGACTTTCGGATGCTCCGCGTGAATGGCGTCGAGTTTCGTCGCCTGCTCGTGATAGTGCTCGCCGCGAGTCTTCAGGTGCATCTGCCAGCGGTCGCGGCAGATGGTCATCTCCATGATTTCCGACGTACCTTCGTAGATCGTGGTTATGCGAACGTCACGTTTGATCTTTTCCACCATGTACTCCCGCGTGTAACCGTAGCCACCCAGAGCCTGGATACCGGCTTCGGCGGCCGCGTTGCCCGCTTCCGTCGCGAGGTACTTGGCGATAGCGCCCTCGGTGTTCAGGTTGCCTTCGCCGTCGTCGATGCGTTCGGCCGTCTCCTCGATGAACGCGCGGCTCACCTCCAGCCGTACGGCGTGCGGCACGATGAGCTTGTGTGTGTAGCCCTGCTTTTCCGACAACGGGCCGCCCGCCTGGATGCGCTCGACGGAATACGGGATGGCGCGGTCGAGCGCCGCCCAACCGCCTCCGAGACCGAAGGCCGCCACCATCAGGCGCGTGTAGCCGAATACGAGCTGGGCCTGGACGAGCCCCAGCCCTTCTTGCAGCCCGAGCAGCCGGTCGGCGTCGACGTAAACGTCTTCCAGCGACACCGCCGCGGTGTTGCTCGCGCGGATGCCGTGCTTGTCCTCCGGTTTGCCCTGGCTCAGACCCGGTGCGCCTTTTTCGACCACGAACCAGCCCGGCCCTCCGGGTGTCTCGGCGAGTATCGTATAGAGGTCCGCAAAACCGCCGTTGCTGATCCACATCTTGTTGCCGGTGATCTTGTACCCCGTCAGCTTGCCATCTTGCTCGACCCGTTCGGCTCTCGTCCGCAATGCGCCGAGGTCGCTCCCCGCTTCCGGCTCGGTCGCGCCGTATGCCATGAGCAGCCCTTCGCGGCCGACCCGCGTCAGCCATTCCTTCTTTTGCGCGTCGGTGCCGCCGAAGACAATCGGGTCGGCGCCGAGAAACGTGGCCAGCACCGCGGTTGCAACACCAAGGTCGATGCGGCCCATTTCTTCGCACACGCGGTAGACATCGAACGCGCCACCCCCCATGCCATCGTACTCTTCCGGGATGAAGAGCAGCTGGATACCCAGACCCGCCCCGCACATGGCCCGCACCACGTCCTCCGGAAACTCGTCCCTCTTATCCAGTTCGAGGAGTTTGTCCTGTGGCAGCTCTCGCTCCGCAAACTCCTTGATCGCCTCGATCGTCAGATCGAGGGCTTCTTTGTCGAGCCCTGCGCTCATGGTTTCAAGACCTCTCGTTCGGGTAGCCGGTGGGGTGTGTCGCCGGACGCAACTCCGCACCGACTATCATTTTTGCCAAAAGCGAGGCGGAAGTGTAGGGCTATTCTCGTTTGTTGACGAAGATCAAGAATCTCCGCGCGGTGACGTCGCGGGACGGATTGCGCCGGAGCGGTCGGTGCGATTGTGTGGATGGGGACGGACGCCCCGAGCGAGCCGCCCGGTCTACCGCGGAATCACGGCGCGCGGCGCCATCGGCCGTGGCAGGTTGCGGGATGGGCCGGACCCGGACGGGGGGGAGACATCTGGAGCTGGTGAGCGGACTCGAACCGCTGACCTGCTCATTACGAGTGAGCTGCTCTACCAGCTGAGCTACACCAGCTCCAATTTAGTAGGTGGTTACCTGATAATGGGTTATCCTCACGCTTATGTCAACCCTTCTTCGGCGCGGTGCCGTCCGCACGACCCGCGGCCGGGCGGCCGCCGTCCGTCGCTCAAACCTGCCACACCGTGTCGAGCAGCGTGCCGTCGACCCATTTCACGACCGCCACGGGGTTGTCGCCGGGCACCGGCCGGCGGGGCTTGCCCCCCATCATTCCTTCGACCTCTTTCTGGATATCGCGGATGGGGCGTACGGGCAGGTCCGAATGGCGGACGGCCTTCAGCAGATCCTTCCGCCCCGGGTTAACGGCGATGCCCCGCTCGGTGATCACCACGTCGATCAGCTCTCCAGGGCCGACGACCGTCGTTACCTCGTCCACGATCACGGGCAGGCGATCGCGAAAAGCCGGCAGTGCCAGTATCGTGCACTTCGCGGAGAGGCAGTTCTGCCATCCACCGATGCCGTGCAGGAGGACACCGTCGGAATGAGTCACGACGTTGGCGTTGAAATTGACATCCACTTCGGTCGCGCCCAGCACCACTGCATCGACCATGCTCGCGAAATTGCCTTTGCCGTGATAATTATAAGACGTAAACGGAGAGGTCGCCACGTGGCGCGGGTCCGCCCCGATCGATTCTACCCCGGCGAGATCGAACGTCTGCCCGTCGAGAACGTAGTCGGTAAGCCCGGCGGCGAGCAGATCCACCAGGTAGCGCGTCGAACCTCCACGCACGAACCGGGCCTTCACGCCCGACTCGTGCATCATGTCCTTTAGAAAACCCACGAACGCCAGTGCGATGCCGCCGGCGCCCGCCTGGAACGAAAAACCGTCCCGCATGATCCCCGCGTCCCGCAGGAAGCGCGCGACGTATTCCGCAATCAAGAGACGGTCCGGGCTCTTCGTAACCCGGGTCGTGCCCGATACGATTTTCTCGGGGTCACCGATGGAGTCCACCCGCACGACGTAGTCGACGTTGTTTCCCTGTATTTGCCACGGCACGCACGGAAACGGCACCAGGTTATCCGTGACCGCGATCACCCTGTCCGCGTACATCGAGTCGGCGAGTGCGAACCCGAGCGATCCGCACGCGGACGGGCCATGTGACCCGTTCGCGTTGCCAAATTGGTCCGCCGACGGGGCGGCGACCACCGCAATGTCGATTTTCACTTCGCCATCCTGGACCGCCTGCCAGCGCCCGCCGTGCGATCGCAGCACTCCGAGGCCGCGCATCCTGCCGTCGGAGCAGTACCGCCCCAGCGGGCCGTTCATGCTGCCCTCGATGTGGTGTACGACCCCTCGCTTCATTAGATCGACGACCGGCGCCTGGCACGGAAAGGACGCACTGGGAAACCACACCAGGTCCTTCACGCCGAGTTCGGCCGCGGCTTGCAGCGCCATCAGCGCTACCTTGTCACCGTCCCGCAGGTGGTGATGCGTGGAAATGACCATCCCGTCCCGCAGCCCGCACTTTTTGAGTGCCGTCTTGAGATCGCGTACCCGTTTGTCCCCGTCCGCCGGGTAGTCACGGCAGGACCGGACGGGAGGGCCGTACTTCGCCGCGCCGGGTCTGTGCGCCCCGACGGCGCGGAACGCTACCTGCTCCCTGCCGTTAACGACGGTCGGCACCCGCCGACCGATGCCGTTGACGACGAACTCACACGCTTTGCGTCCGCTCTTTCTCACGTTTCGCAACCTTTCTTATCGCAATGCCTTCTCTGTACCGGGCCCGAAGGCGTCGGCAAGGAGCGCCTCGCGATCGACTTCGCGCGCGCCGGGCCGTCACTTTTCGTCGAGCAGGCCCGCGCGCCGGGCTGCGTCCACCACGCGCTGCGCGCGAAGCACGACCGGCGGGTCCACCATGCGGGTGCCGATGCTCACGACGCCGAGTCCCCGCCGCCGCGCCCTCTCGAATGCTTCCACAATTTCGAGCGCCCGCTGTATCTCGCCGGATGTCGGCGCAAAAGCGCCGTGAATCACACGGATCTGACGCGGATGGATGCAACCCATTCCTTCGAATCCCATGTCACGGGAACGCCTTGCCCAGGTCTCGAGACCGCTCATATCGCCCACGTCTCCGTATACCGAATCGATCGCCTGTACGCCGGCCGCCCGGGCGGCGTTGACCAGCCGCGAGCGGGCGAAGTGCGACTCGAGCCCTTCCCTGGTCTTCCTGACGCCGAGGTCCGCCGTGTAGTCCTCCAGCCCGATGGTCAACGCCACCACCGTGTCCGCGGCACCCGCTATCTCGAAGGCGTTCTCCACACCCAGGGCGGATTCAATGATCGGCATCAGCCAGACCGCGCCCCCGTCACGGCCACGGTTGCGGGCGCGCTCGATGCGATCCCGCACCAACCGAACGTCATCGGCGGTTTCGACCTTGGGAATCAGCACCAGGTCGGGTGATTCCGGCGCGACGGCGTCCACGTCCTCCAGGCCCCGCGGCATCTGATTGATGCGTACCATGCGCTCCGCGCCGAGGAAATCAACTGCGCGCAGGGCGTTTCGGACGACGAGCCGGGCCGCGTCCTTCTCATCCGGGTGCACGGAGTCTTCCAGATCGAGGATGATTCCATCGGGCTTGTGGATACCCGCGTTGAGCATGAACTTCGGTTCGTTGCCCGGCAGATACAACCGCGATCGCCTCGGCCGGTCCTTCCCGGTCGCCGCCTTGCGCGCAAACGCACGCTCGGGTCGTGCATCGCCGGCGGCTACCCCGGCTCGCCTCAACGCCGCTTCGATACGCGCCGCGAGCACGAACGGCACGGCGCCCTTGTCATCGATATCGACACGCGCGTGCTTTACACCGCATGCGGCCAGCACGGACGCCGCCGTCTCACGAATCGATTCGCCATAATAGACGTCGACCCTGGACGTCACGCGAAGGTCGATGCCGCCGGAACGCCCGAGCGTCACCGTGACATGCGCGTCCGACCGGACGTCCTCGCCCCGGCGTCCCGCCTGGCCCTTCCCGCCGGCTGCACGGCCGCGCGCCGGTGACTTCGGTGCCTTGTTGCGCGTTACCCTGCCCGCCGTCTTCCGTTTCGTTTTCCGCGCTGCCGCGCCGGCCGGTTCTCGCTCCGTCTTGCCCGCCCGCCGCGTTTGCAGCCCCGCCTTGCGCCGGGGCTTCGTCGTGGTCTCTACCATATCATCTCCCTAGCCGAGCTTTTCGATGATGGCATCGGTAGTCTGGGTCGTCGTCGCCGCTCCCCGGGCGACTACGTCCGGTCCGCCCGCAATGCGCATCATGTCGTACGGCCGCGTCGTGCCCTCCTCGATAACGGCCGCAACGGCGCGGCGAACCCTCTCCGCTTTCTCCGTCTCGCCAACGTGATCGAGCATCATCGCCGCGCTGAGAACCATCGCGATCGGGTTGACGATCGGCGGGTCGATCGCCTCGTACTTCGGCGCCGATCCGTGCGTCGGCTCGAACACGGCGACCTCATCTCCGATGTTGCCCGAGCAGGCAAAGCCAAGACCGCCGACCAGTCCCGCAAACGCATCGGAAACGATGTCGCCGAAGAGGTTTCCCGCCACGATGACACCGTAGTCGGCCGGGTTCTTGGTCAGCCACATCATCTGTGCGTCGATGTTGGTCGACCACAGATCGATGCCTTCGTAGCCCGCGTGGACCTTGCGTGCTTCCTCTTCGAGCATGCCCGAGGTCTCGCGCAGCACGTTCGGCTTTTCACACACGGTGACCGACCGGTACCCGTGTTTCTTCGCGTACTCGAAGGCGCCGCGCAGGATGCGGCGGCAGGCGTTGCGCGTAAACAGGCGTACGGACACGGCGAGATCTTCGCCCGCCGTAGCGGCGAACGGTTTGTACTTGGAGTGCGTCGAGAGCGCGTCGTGTACTTCTCCGGGGGGGTTGGTCCACTCGATGCCGCAGTAAAGCCCCTCGGTATTCTGTCGAAAAATAACGGCATCGACCTTGGGCTCCTCAAAGCCGCCACCCGCCTTGTGATGGATGAAGTTCAGCGGATTGCCGGGAAACGAGCGGCAGGGCCGGATACAGATATCGAGGTTGAAAATCTGTCTCATGGCCACGATCGGGCTGAAATAGACGTAGCCTTTGTCCCGCAGCTCCGGCCGGATTTCCGCCGCTGCCTTGTCCTTCGGCTTCGAGGTGATCGCGCCGAAGAGCCCGAGCTTGTGCGCGCGCAGGAGGTCGATCGTGCGCTCCGGCAACGGATTGCCCTCGTTGACCCAGAAATCCCATCCGATGTCGGCGTGCACGTACTCCGCATCAAACCCTGCCGCGTCGAGTACTCGCACCGACTCTGGCAAGACCACTTTGCCGATGCCGTCACCCGGCATCGTCACCACCGTGCGTTTCATATTGTCGAGGTCCTCCCGTGTCAGGACGGGCGCGCCGCCCGCCACATTTGCAAGATCCGCCTCTCTACCGGCGGCGAAGATTTCAGCCGAGAGCGAGCCGCTCGCGCACGAGATTCTCGATTCCGCCCGCGATGACGAGCGACTGCGGGACCGCTCCCAGCGGCGGAAAACGAAACACCTCGCTCCCAAGTGCGACGGTACCGTTCGCAAAGTCGACGTCGAGCGTGTCCCCGGGGATAACGGTAAGCTCGCCGTCGTCGATCTCGCGCCGGAGTTCTTTTTTCAAACGTTCGACGAGCTCGGGGCACTCGATGCAGATGAACCCGTTGTTGTAGGCGTTGCGCAGGTACGTCTGCGAGAAACTCCCGGCAATGACCAGTGCGATCCCCTTGTACTTGAGCGCCGTCGCAGCTTGCTCGCGGCTCGAGCCGGTACCAAAATTCCGGCCGCCGACCAGCACGTCTCCGGCCCCGGCCTTGCCGGCAAACCCGGGGTCGTAGTTCTCCATGACCACCTTCGCCATTTCCTCCGGCGTCATCCCTTCGCGGTAGGTATAATCCTTACCGTAGATGCCGTCGGTGTTGAGGTTATCCTGCGGTACGAAAACCAAACGTCCCGCGACCCGCCCCGGAAAGCCTTCCTGGATCTCCACCGTCTCACCCGAGGGCACAGCCCGCTCGCACGGCTCGAACTTTGGCTCGAGCGGGACCGCCTCCACGCCGTGGGGTCCCGTTATGTAGCCGGCCGCCGCGGACGCCGCCACCACCTCGGGGCTCGCGAGGTACGTCTGTGCTTCGCGCGACCCCATGCGGCCCTTGAAATTTCGGTTGGTTGCGGAAATGCCGACCTCTCCGGGCTCGAGCAGGCCCGCGCCCAGGCCGATACACGGACCGCACCCCGGAGGCAGTACGCGCGCGCCGGCAGCCACCAGCGTCTGCCACGCACCCGATGCTTCGGCGGCTTGCTGGACCTCGCGGCTGGCGGCGGCGAGGTAGAGCTCTACACCCTCGCCTACCTTCCGGCGTTCGATCACGCGCGCCGCCGCCTCGATATCCTCAAGGCGGCTGTTGACGCACGATACGAGGTAGGCCTTTTGCACCACAATTCTCTCCCGCTCGATCTCCTGCAAAGGGCGCATCACCTGCACCGTATCGGGTCCCGATACGTGCGGGCTGACCTTCGCCAGGTCTAGCTCGATGCGCCCCGCGTAATCGCCGTCCGCGTCCGGCACCGGCGGTTCGTCTCGCCAGCGGGCCAGGTCGTCGTCCGTGTAACGCGCGACGCCTCGGGCCGCCAGCACCTCACCGCGCCGCCGCAAGTAATCGGTGGTAGCTCCGTCCACCGGAAACCACCCCGCCAGCGCGCCCCACTCCGTCGTCATGTTGGAAATGGTCATGCGCTCGTCCATCGTCAAGCCTGCCACACCGGGCCCGGCAAACTCGACGACGGCGTTCAATACTTCCCCCCGGTTGTAGAGGCCGCACAGGGTGACGATGACGTCCTTGCCCGTAACACCCGGCCGCAGCCCGCCGGTCAACACCACCTGCACCGTTCGCGGAACCTGCCACCAAAACTCCCCCGTGGCCCAGATGGCCGCCGCATCGGTCCGTACGACGGGGGTCCCCAGGGCACCGAGCGCCCCGTACATGTTCGAGTGCGAATCCGACCCGACGACGAGCGTGCCGGGCACGACGTACCCCATCGACACCATCACCTGGTGGCTGATGCCGGTTCCCGGCGGGTAGAAATCGATACCGTGCGCCCGCGCGAAGTCCTCTATGGCACGGTATTTCGCGAGGTTTGTCTCCGAGGTATTCTGAATGTCGTGGTCGATCGGGAAGACCGGCTGGCGCGGATCCTCGACGGCCGTCGCGCCGATCGCCGCGAATTTCTTCATCACGGCGGCCGTGTTGTCGTGTGTCATGACGTGCCGCGGCCTCAGCGACACCACGTCGCCCGCCCGTAGCGGCCGCTTGGGCCCCCCGGTCATGTGCGCCTGGGCTATCTTCTCTGCGATCGTCTGCCCCATGGCCGGCTACCGGTCGCTCTTGCACAGGTCCATCAGGCCGGAAATCGACTCCAGCCGATCCGCGTTCCACACCGTGTCTTTAACGCGCCGCCGCTTGTCGTCGGACAGGACCGGGGCGGCCAGCGCGTCAAACTTTTCTTCCACTTCGCCGTCGGTGAGCGGGTTACGCGGATCGCCCTTCGGATAATCGAGTTGTTTGCTGAACTCGCCGCCGTCCGTCGTCCGGATCGTCACGATTACTCGCTGCAGTTCGGGAAAAACCTTTTCGATCTCCGGATCGGCCACGACTTCCACCTTGTTCAACTGGGCGCGGATCTCCGGGCTCATGATCCGCTGCGGTTCGAACTGGGCAGGCGTTACCCGCCGGTCGACCAGCGCCGCGGCGATCACGTACGGCAGGCTGTGGTCCGCCGTCTCCTTCGTGCGCGGATCGTACTTGGACGGATCGGCGAGGATGTCCGCCGCCCGCGCCAACGAACGGATGTGCACCCTTTCTACCCGGTCGTGCGTGAGGCCGTTCTCGCTCATTATGTCGAGTGTGGCCGAGATCGGGGTGTGCGTCAGCGCTTCGGTCGGAAACGCCTTCATTCCGCAACGCTCTATGCGCCACGACTCGCCGAGGCCGTCAACGAGCACCGAGAGCTTCCATTCCGGGCCGAGACAGTCCACGATACCTTCCTTGCCGTCGATCACGTGCTCGGGACCTGTGTACCCCTCCTCGGCGAGCAGTGCGGCCAGCACGCCGCTTTGTGTCGCCATCGGATCCACCGTATTCTTCATCATGGTGAGCTTGCCCGCCGTGACGGCTCCGTACGTGGCATGCCGCGAGGCGGAAATGCCGATGGCGTGCTGGATCTTTTGCCACGGCAGACGCAACATCCACCCGGCAACGATGGGCGCGGCGAACGCGGTGAGCGTAGCATGGTGCCAGCCTCGCTCGCGAATGCCGGGAAACGCCGCCTCGCACAGCCTCATCTCGAACTCGTGGCCGAGGACGGTCCCGACGATCAAGTCCTTGCCGCCTAGCCCCCGGCGCTCGCCACAGGCGATCGCCGCCGGTATGATGTCCGAGGGGTGGGACGGATCCTGCTGCCAGTAGATATCGTTGTAATCCATCACGCGTACCATGAGCGCGTTGGCCAGAGAGGCCGTGACCGCGTCCGTCTTTGCACCCGTCCCTATTACCGTCGCCTTGCCGCCGCCCCCGATCTCATCGAGCACCTTGAGCGCGATCCTCGCATCCTCCTGGCGGTAGCCGCCGAAAGCGCAGCCGAGCGAGTCCAGCAAGTAGCGTTTCGCTTCGTGGACGGCCCGGTCTCCGAGTTGCCCGTATTCAACGCCGGCGCTCCACTGCGCCATCTTCGCTGTAATGGTGTCCGACATCCTTCCCTCCCATGGGAACGCCCGCGGTGCGCGGCTGACTATTTCACGAGATTCTTGAACGGCAGGTAGCTCATGAAATCGGCGTGATGAACGATCGTGGCCTCCGTGGTCCGCTTGACGAGGTCACCTTCGGCTGCGTGGGCCGCGATAATGTGGCACACTGCGTCGGGCACACCGCACTCCTTCGCAACCGCCACGCCCGTGAACGGGTGCCGCAACAATCTGCCCCGCTCGCTCTGCCGCAGCTTGCCGCCCGCCTTCTCGTACTCCAGGACCTTCCCGACGTCGGCGAGTATCGCGCCGGCGATTACCGTATCGATGTCGATGGGCAGCGCCTTACCTAGAAACTCTCGCATCGCTTCGGCGGACCTGCGGGCGATGTGCACGACGCACCGCTTGTGCTCCATGAACGTGGCCGGACAATCCGGCACGAGCAGTGTGAATGGAATCGTGTTGAGGTCACCCGGCGCGAGTGGACTCCGCTCCATGGCCGTAACCCAGGTCCGGGTCACGTCCTCGCGCAGCTCCTCGTTTTCGATCCACTCGAGTTCCGGCCACAGCCGCTCGATCGCTTCTCGCATCACAGGTCTCCTGTATGGGGATCAGTCCGGTTTCTCTGCACGAATAAAATGTGTCCGCCCGGACCGACGCCCCCCACAGGTGGCTCGGGAGCAAAACTGCCGGCTGTCTGCTGGAATCGAACGATATCAGCCTCGTTCGGACCGGACCACGCGCTGGCCACGAGCCGTCCGCCGGGACGAAGAACTCGAGCAATCACGGTCTCTTCCATTCCCTGCCTCTTGTTGTCCAGTTTATGGTGTCTGCGCGCTATGCCGCTCTTAAGCTGGTATACGCCGATTATGGCCGCGGTTTGTGTGCGTTATGCCGCCCTTAGGCCTGCATAAGGGATTATAGCGGCGGCCCCCGCGCGTTATGCCGCCCTTAGGCCTGCATAAGGGATTATAGCGGCGGCCCCCGCGCGTTATGCCGCCTTTAGGCCTGCATCGCTTTATACGTACCCCGAATGAGAGTACTTTACGCTGACCCGCAGCGGTTGTCAAACGGATGTGTCGGCCGGGTGATGGAACCTCAAGTGCGCAAATTGGGACAGTCCGTGAGGGCACGTTACGGCGTCGGGATGCGGTGCTTCAGCCAGTGAGCCTCTTTATCAGGGTTTCCAGCCTCACGAATCGGACCGTGAGGTCTTGCCGTTTTCGGGTGAAGCTCCGTGAGATGTCGGCTGACACGACGTAGTCCTCACCGCCGGCATGGTGGCGCCTGAACGCCAGGAGATTTCGCGGATCGAAGTCACCGGCGGACCACTTGCATTCGATGGCAATTGGTTTGCTGCCGCGCGTAAGGGAGGCCGGTCGTGATTCTCGGCCGTGTCATTTCACCCGCGCAAGTGTTATAATGTCCGTGGAAGCGTCTCGACGCCGTTGCTCAAACCGTTACCGGACCACCCGATGAACGTATCGCTGCTCGAAACCATCGACAAGACCGGCAAGGGACTCCTCGCCACCATCCTCGAAACCGAGGGGCACACCTACAAAAAGGCGGGAGAAAAGGCCCTTTTCGAGGTCGACAACCCGTTCCCTCTGTGCGGCAACCTGGGCTCGCTGTGCGTAGACCAGGACATTGTCCGCAACGGCAAGGAAGCCTGGAGGGCCGGGGCACCACGGGTGATCGAAATCGACACCAGCGATCCCTCGGACGCTCAACTGGGCTACGGAACCTACTGCGGCGGCAAGATGAAGATTCTTCTCGAACCTATTGACGGCCCGCACAAAGCGGTGTATCGAGAACTCCACGCGCGCCTGCAGGGGAAACGGTCGGTATCCTTGTGCCACGACCTGGAAACCGGTGAGATTTCGATGCATGAGGCGTCACCCGAACCGCGCTCGAACGTGTTCATAGAAAGCATTGCTCCACCGCGCGACCTGTTTATTGTCGGCGCCACTCCTCTGGCGCGCGAGCTGGCCGGGCATGTTTCGGACATGGATTTCCGTCTTCACATTATCGACTGGCGCGCGGCACACCTGGCGACATTCGAAGGACCCGGTTTCGAGCTGCACGACGACACCTATCCGTTCGCGTCCGACTCCCTGGTGGTAGTGCTCACCCACAGCTTCGAGCGCGATAAGACCGCTCTTGGAAAAGCACTCGCCAGTGGCTCGGCCTACATCGGCCTCTTGAGCTCGAGGACGCGGCGCGATGCGCTCTTCGCGGATATGGTAAGGAACGGTGTGAGCGAGAAGGACCTGGAGCGCGTCTCGTCCCCGGTCGGTATCGACATCCACGCCCGAACCGACCCCGAGCTTGCCGTCGCTATCGCGGCCGAGCTGGTGGAGTTTGTCAACCGATGATCGCGGGCGTGTTCCTGGCCGCCGGGGCCGGCCGGCGATTCGGAGCGGACAAACTGTTGGCCGACGTCGGGGGTAAACCGCTCATCTACCACAGTCTCAAACCGGCCGTCGAGTCGAGCCTGCCGCGTGTTTATGTCGTGACCGGCGCTGCGAACGCGGCGCTGGAACGACGCATCGGCGAACTCTTTCCGGCTGGCGACAAAATCGTAACGGTGCATAACAAGCACCCACAGCGCGGCATGATGTCATCTCTCAAGGCGGCGCTCCGAACGCTGGACCCGGACTGCTCCGGCGCCATGGTGCTGCTGGCGGACATGCCGGGGCTCACGCCGCCGCTGATCGACACCCTGTTGGGCGCTTTCGACAACAAAGACACGATTATCGTTCCGGAGTGCAACGGCGAGTGGCGTCATCCGAGGATCATCCCGAAGCGATATTTTCCCGATTTTCTCCGGCTGGACGACGACGCATCCGGAATGCAGGTTATTGACAGGCACCGCGGCGATGTCCAGGTGATTACCACGGGGCGGGAACCAGACTATGCGGATATCGATTCGCCCGCGGACCTGGATGCATTCTCGTGAGCTCGCACCTGCTACTTGGGGAGCGATTCCGGCGCGTGTGACGCACCTGCAGCACATTCTCGAGTTCCTGCAGAACATCGTTCCGACACCGACGGGATTCGAGCCGCAGCAGTATGCGAACGTCTTGAAAGCGAACTATCCGAACCCGTTCAACCCGACCACGACGATCGGGTACGAGATCAAGGATCAGGGTCATGTGTCCCTGAAGATCTACAACGCGGCCGGACAGTTGGTCAGGACGTTGGTAAATCAGGTCCAGGCACCAGAGGTAGGAGGCTTCTCGGTGACATGGGACGGCAAGAACAATGCCGGTCAGACCGTGTCCTCGGGTGTGTACTTCTACAAGCTGGTCGCCAGTAGCTTCACGCAGACGAAGAAAATGGTTCTTCTGAAGT
>JBHHVD010000054.1:0-21572 GCA_046754105.1 Candidatus Krumholzibacteriia bacterium | reverse complement strand
GGACTATGGACATTTATAATATCATCAGCCGTTGGCATGCCGGATATAACATCAGCAGGGTGAACTGCGAGAACGCACCGATCAGAACCGGGTCGCCGTCTTCAAAAGACGACGGGGCTGACGCGTTCGGCGGGTTGATTCCCCAATCATGATTCAGCGCCGGATCACAGTGAAGACCGATGGTCCCCCCCGTGTAGCTGGTGATCAGGGTACGGCCGCCGTCCGGCGAGGTCTCCCCTTCCGAGACGAGGTCGCGGATAATCCAGGTTAGTTCGCTGGTAGCAAAATCACAACTTATCGAAGGATTGGCGAAGGTGACCACGCCAAGTCCGGTGAGAGTGTCCCCTGGAATGCTGGTCGGAAAACCACCCGTTTCGTAAACGAACCCGAAATGGTTGAGCACGACACTGTCAGCGTGAGCCGTGTACGGCGTAGCGAGCAGCACGGACAGGAGTACCGCAAAGCATAGGGTCGGACGAATTACCCTCATAGCCGAGATACCTCCACACGATTATGTTAGTTGCCATCTACCTCCCCGAGTGATCGGAGGTCCTTTGCTGGCTCGCTCCACTTGGGAGCGCAATACATGGAGCAAGGAAGAAAGGTGCCCTTTGGTGGCGACCATTATACCACGCGGCCGGACGACGAATCAACAACCAACTAAATAATTAACAATAAGTTATGGAATTACAACGAGTTCCCCTCCCGGAGTGGAAGGCGCTTCCTGCGCGCCGGTATGGGGCGCACGCCGATTCCAGGGTGGAGAGAATCGGAGACCTCGGCTTGTCCAGGCCTGGAACAGGGTCGTCGAAGCACGCGCCGCACAAACAGCAAGGGCTATAGAGTCACCCGGGGTGGTGCCGGCCCCGCGCGCGCATGGCGGGAATGGCGGAGAGAGAGGGATTCGAACCCTCGGAACGCTTTCGCGCTCACACGATTTCCAGTCGTGCCGATTAAGCCAGCTCTCGCATCTCTCCGCTGAAACGGGTTCGAAATCCGGCCGTCCGAACCGGGGCCGGCGCGCCTCACCGCTTCGGCTTTTCGCGCTGCCCCTTGAAGAATTCCTGGAGGAGTGCCCGGCAACGTTCTTCCTCGACGCCGCCAATGACCGCCATTCGGTGTTGCAACCGCGGCTCGTTCGGTATCGACAGCACGCTCTCACACGCGCCGGTTTTCGGCTCACGCACGCCGAAAACGACACGCGGTACCCGGGCCAGCAGCAGCGCGCCAACGCACATTACGCAGGGCTCGACGGTAACGTAGAGCGAAGACTCGGACAGTACCCACCGGTCGTGGCTCGCAACGGCGTCCCACATTGCCACGACTTCCGCGTGCTCGAACGGGTATCCGCTTTTCTCGACACGGTTGCGCCCACGTCCAACCACCTCGCCGTTGTGAACGACCACCGCGCCGACGGGCACTTCACCGTCGGCAAAGGCCTCCCTCGCTTCTGCGAGCGCTTGTTCCATCCACCGCAGGTCGCCGGGCATCGGGACCACTCTTCAGCGGACCGGCAGGCTAGACGCCAGCGCCTTGGCGACGCGTATCGCCACTTCCTTCGGCTCCGGCGCCCTGTACACCTTTGCACCGGGGTCCCGGCGAACGCTGCCCGCGGCGGTCCGGCTCACGCTGCGGTCGGTCGTCTCGGTGCGCGCGCCTTCGAGATAATCCTCGTCGCTGGCCTGGAAGAGTATCGCACCATCACGGGTGCTGAGTATGGTCACCGTCGCGCCGACGTAGGTCGTCGGCGTCGTGTTCTCGCGGTAATCCGCTTCATCCCTCTGCCAGAGATCCACCACACCGATCATCACGGCCTCCACACGCAGCGCCTTCGAAAGCTTGACCAGGAAATCCGAGTCGACCTGCGCGTGTTTCCTCCATCGTTCCACGAAGCGATCGGCTTCGTCCCCGAGACCCTCGCCCTGCAGCGCGTATGCAACCGACGACGGCGACATGAACTTGTAGTCACTGCGATTGTCGAGTTCACCGCGGAACAGCAAATCCATGGTTCGGGGCGCCACATCATCGGGATCGTCCGTGTGATTGAGCGAACTGGCGAAAGGAAAAACGGCGATCTTCTCGATCGAACCCTCTTTAATCGAGGGGTCGACGAATACCTTGACGGGATGTTTCTTGCCACAACCGGCGATCAGCAACGGAAAGATCGCCAGCATCATGTATTTCTTCATACAACACTCTCCTCTGTGTTCGATGTAGACAGTAACGCCGCCAAACACGGCTGTCAACCGGGCTTTTGTCGCGCGAGGCGTCGCAGAAGCTTTCTTTGACACACGTTGTGGGAGTCCCTAAGATCGGCGCATGAATCACGGTGAGCCGCGAATACGCATCCTTCTTCTCGGCGATGCGGGCCAGGTTCACCTGGCCCGCTGGGCAGGCTATCTGACCGCGGCCGGCTATCGCGTCTTGACCGCCAGTCTCGAGGCCGACGACCGGATGCCGGGTGCCAGGCACCGGATTCGTGTACCGGCGCTCTTGCCCTCTTTTCTTCGCTATCCATTGGCCGTGCCCGCCGTGCGCCGACTCGTTCGAGATTTTGCGCCCCATCTCGTCAACGCACACTTTCTACCCAACTACGGCGTTATCGCCGCGCTGGCCGGGTTTTCGCCCTGGGTGCTGAGCACCTGGGGCAGCGATATCATGTTGCTCCCCGAGCGGAGTGCTTTTCATCTGCTGCGCACCCGGCGCGTTATTCAAAGTGCGACGTTTGTTACCTCCGATGCGGAGGTCATGAGCAGGCGGCTCGTCGAGCTGGGCGCCGACCCCGGACGCATCGTTACTTTTCCCTACGGCGTGGACCGCAGCCTGTTTCACCCGGGCCCCGCTCGAGAGGAGGGCGACGGCCCTCGCATCTTGAGCAATCGCAAGCTGGAGGCTGTATACGACGTCTCCACAGTCGTGTCCGCGTTCGAGCGTATCCGGGACCGCTTCGAAGCGGCTCGCATGACCGTGGCGGGCGAGGGCTCGCAAGCGGCGCGGCTGCGGGCGCAGGCCGGAGCTTCGCCGCATCCGGAGTCCATTGAGTTCATCGGAAACCTGCCCCACACCGAGATGCCCGGCCTCCTGCGCAAGCACGACCTGTACGTGTCGATGGCGGTCTCCGACACCACGTCGGTGTCCCTGCTCGAGGCGATGGCATGCGGGCTGCTGCCGGTCGTCAGCGACATCCCCGCCAACCGTGAGTGGATCGATCCCGGCCGCAACGGATTGCTGGTCCCGGTCGGAGACGCGGTAGCCCTCGAGAGCGCCGTCGCCGAGGCGTGGTCGGACACGGGACTGCGCGCGGCCGCCCGCGAACTGAACGCGTCGGTCATCGAACGGCGTGCGGACTGGTTCGATAACATGGCGGCCGTAAGAGAGCTGTTCGAGCGCCTCGTCGCACGCACCCCGGGGCACGATGCCGCTTGACCGGAGGTCTCGACCTCAAGTATAACTGAGGGAGTTGCCGTCCGCGCAGGTGCCGGGCAGGGGAAAGGAGATCAGCCAGTGACCTATATCGTGACCGACAATTGTCAGAAGTGCCGCTACACGGACTGCGTAGTTGTGTGTCCCGTCGACTGCTTTCACGCGGATGCGGAAATGCTCTACATAGACCCGGATGAGTGCATCGACTGCGGTGCGTGCGTCCCGGAGTGCCCGGTCGAAGCGATTCACCCGGAGGACGAAGTGCCGGAGCACCAGATGGAGTGGATTCAAATCAACGCCGACCGTGCGCCCAAGCTGCCGGTCATCACCGAACAGGAGCCATCGCTGCCGACGGCAGAGGAGCGAAAGAAAGAACTGGGTTACTAACCCGCAAGGTCCGGCAGATCGGGTGGTTATCACACCGGTATGGACACAAGTCCTGGGCAACGCTCAGGACTTGTGCTTTTTGTAAACCTTCTCCCCGGCGGTGACGCGGACCGGGATGTGGTTCTGGCGCGGCGGCAGCGGACAGGTTGTAAAATCGGAGAACGCACACGGCGGGTTGTAGGCCTTGTTGAAATCCAAGACCACGCGGCCGTCCTCGCCCGGCGCGCGCACGACCAGAAAGCGTCCCCCACCATAGGTTTCGCTCCCGCTGGTTTCGTCGCCGAAGATGACAAAGAGGGTCTCGTCCCCCGGTTCCGCCAGAACGTCGAGGCGGCAGCTTACGCCGTCGACGTCGAAAACGACCGCCCCCGTCGAGGCCTCATTCGTGTGAATGTCTCCCACGCTCGTGATCGGAATGTGCTTCGGCGGATCGTAGGTTTCGAACCGCCCGTCGATGCGCCATCGTTCGTCGACTGGAAACCTCTCGACCGTCTTGAACTCGCGCAGCGTCTCGCTTTCTGAATCCTTGAGCCGTATGCCGAATCTCTCCCCGCGCTTGATGACATACCACGTCATCGTGCCCAGCACCAGTTCCGTTCTCTTATGCTCTGCGTCTGTGTCGTGGTGGAGCACTATATTCTCTACCATCTTGCCATTGCTCTGGATCCCTGTACCGGCGCGGGCCTCCATCCTGATCCCACCCTGCTCGAGGTAGATGACACCCATGCGGGGCGGCGCATCTTTCGAACGAAACACGATGTCGTTCGAGGGATCGGAGCCAAAACTGTTCTTCCCTTCCCTCAACCAGTAAAGACCCGTCAAGGACAGGTAGCCCGTGGGGCTCCGCAGTCGATCCAGACGGTGCACCTGCCAGGCGTTTATCTCATCCCTGTACCGTTGCGAGCCGGAGCGATCGCCGGCCTGCACCACGGTCGCCGTCAGTCCGGCCAGGACCAACAGGCTGCCCAGCAAAAGCTGTTTCGGCGCGCGCCTAATATCCATTGCATTTCCTCCCACGCCCGGGTACCGTAACACCAACGATTACCTCTATGATACCGCTCCGCACCGGGCGACGCAACCGGATTCGCGGCATAGATTTGCAGCGTCGAACGGTGGGTGGGGACGGCGGCGACGGCTCCTGGGGGGAGGACCCTTCATGGCACACGATTCCGCGAGTATGGACGAGCGCGCGCTGATCTACGACTGGAACGAGGTGGAAGCGGAGGCAAGCGCGGTCGCGAAGGTGGAGTTCGACGACGAGACGCTGCGCGACGGGCTGCAGTCGCCCTCGGCGACGGATCCGCCCATCGGGGAGAAGATCGAGCTCCTGCACCTGATGGTGGAGCTCGGAATCGACGCCGCCGACATCGGTTTGCCAGGCGCCGGGCCGCGCGCGCAGGCCGACGTGGCCGCCCTGGCGAAGGAAATCGCGAACGAGAAGCTGCCAATTACCGCGAATTGCGCCGCGCGCACTGTGGTGGCCGATATCGACCCGATCGTGGCCGCCTCCCAGGCGGCCGGCGTGCCCATAGGAGCTTCGCTCTTCATCGGTTCCAGCCCGATCCGCGAGTACGTCGAGAACTGGACGCTGGATCAAATGTTGGAAAAGACCGAAACCGCGGTCTCCTATGCCGTCAAGCAGGGCCTGCCGGTGATGTTCGTCACCGAGGACACGACTCGTGCCAACCCGGAGTCGCTTCGACGCCTCTATTCAACCGCCATCAGCTGTGGTGCGCGCCGCATCTGTGTCGCGGACACGGTGGGCCACGCTACCATCCACGGCACGAAAATGCTGATCCGGTTCATCAAGGGTGTCGTCGACGACAGCGGCGAGGCGGTGAAGATCGACTGGCACGGCCATAACGACCGCGGCTTATCGGTAGCGAACTCCATCGCCGCGATCCTCGCGGGAGCCAACCGCGTGCACGGCACGGGGCTCGGAGTCGGCGAGCGCTGTGGTAACGCGCCCATGGAGCTCCTGTTAACGAACCTCCGGCTGTTGGGCTATATCGACAACGATCTGTCGAGGCTCAGCGACTACTGTGAACTCGTGTCCAGGGCGTGCAAAGTGACCCTCCCCTTCAACCAACCCGTCGTGGGCCCAGACGCGTTCCTCACTTGCACCGGCGTCCACGCCGCCGCCGTGGTCAAGGCGATGAAGAAGGGCCACGACTGGCTCGCCAACCGCGTCTACTCGTCCGTACCGGCAGACTGGGTTGGGCGGCAGCAGGGTATCGAGATCGGACCGATGAGCGGCGCTTCCAACGTCATCCACTGGTTGAGTACGCGGGGCTACGACCCGCAACCCCCGCTCGTGGAGGCCATTCTTACCACGGCCAAGACACGCGACCGACGCTTGACCGGCGATGAGATCCAGGAAATCATCCACTCGCTCGGCTCTTGAGAACGCCTAGCGCAGCCCGTACCTGGCCGCGCGTTCCCGCATGTTATCGAAGTCGCTGGAGGAGAGGTGTTTGACGGCGAGCGCGAACACGACGTTCTCTTCGCGGAACACGTGAAGCCGCATCAGTTCTACGAGCGCGCTGCCCTGCTCGAGTGCGGCGTCGAGAACGATGGCGCGGGCCCGCGCGTCCGCCAGCCGGCTGGCCAGGCCCAGAAAGTTGAAGGTGACGGCGGCGAGTTGCATCACTCTGATGTGGTCGTCCTCGAGCATGTCCACCGCCGTCCTGCGGGACTCACCGCGGCCGTGCTCGCCTTTTTCCAACAGGCGCTCGTGCAATACCGGAAAGAGTATCTTTTCTTCCTTCAGGTTGTGGCCGACGATGCGATCGTCGAGGAACGTGAAGAAGCCCCTCAGGCGCTCGTCCACCACCCGGCCGGCGCCGAATCCGTTCTGCCGGAGTTGTGTCAACGCCTCCTCCAGCGACTCGACGGCAACCTGGAAATCACCGTGGTCATCCATCAGACCCCGTAGAAACTCCGGCATCGCCTCGTAGGCGACCGGGTCGGCTGCAGGGGGCGAATACGCATCCGGGGGATTCATCGGCGAGTACTCCGGCGCGGCGGACTGCTTTTCCGCCGAGCGTTTTACCGGGTCTACGTGTCTGAGATTTTCGAAATCCATCTTCACTCCTGTTTCGATTCGAGGACGGGAGTCCGCCCGGCGACGCGGAGCCGGCGGACGTCCGGCGCGGCTCTACGGATTCTTTACGTACGCGTTCGGCCTCATGTAAAACCACCAGTTGAGGAGCAGGCAGGCAAAATAGAACACGGCGAAGCCGTACAGCGCGTATTCCGGCGTAGTTGCCTTGATCTGCTCACCGAACACTTTCGGTATGATGAACGCTCCGTACGCTGCTACCGCCGAGGTCCAGCCCAGCACCGGGCCTGCCTGTTCCTCGTTGAATACGACTGCGATCGTCCTGAACGTGGAGCCGTTTCCGACCCCCGTGGCAGTAAAGAGGATTATGAAGAGGATGAGGAACGGCACAAAGTACTGTTCCGGTGTCGCCGACTTGTACGCCTGGGTCATGTAGTACGCCACCCCCAACGCCGAGGCGACCATCACGATCGACACCACCTGTGTTACCTTGGCCCCTCCCATGCGGTCCGCAATCCAGCCGCCGACGGGGCGGATCAAAGCGCCGATAAAAGGACCCATCCACGCAAACATCAAGGCGCTGGGCCCGTTCGGGTTGGCCGCGTCGTGGACCAGGGCGCCGTCGGGCCCGGGCACATGGCTGAACCCGAAAATCACCTTTATCGACAGCGGAAAGGCCGCCGAATAACCGATAAACGAACCAAACGTCATCGTGTAGATGATCGTCATCGCCCATGTATGCTTGTTTCTGAAGATCTTGTATTGTCGCTTGAGATTCGCTTGCAGCTCGCCCGTTGTAAGATACCTCATCAACAACACGGTCGCCGCGATTACGAGCGGCAAGACCACCCACTTGCTGAGCAGGCCGACACCGGTCGGCGGCGGAAGCAGCAGGTAGAGCCCGGCAGTGGCGGTCGCGAACCCGATGAGCAGAAGCATCACGATCTTCATCATGGCGGCGGCGGGATTACCCGGCTTGGGGGTCACCGCCTCCGTCTTGATGTTGTTCATCCCGAACCAGCCGAAGAACGCCAGCGGTATCAGAAACACCAGCCACAGGAACCCCGCGTTCTGTATATATGTCTCGCTGCCTTCCGGAATCTTCCCGATCAACGTGCCGCTGCTGTTTATCAACGTCTGCGAGGCCCCGCCGAACAACCCGACCGTCATGACGAGCGGCACCAGTATCTGCATGGTGGTGACCCCGAAATTGCCGAGCCCGGCGTTCAAGCCCAGCGAGGTTCCTTGCACTTTCTTCGGGAAAAAGAAGCTTATGTTGGACATCGACGACGCAAAGTTCCCGCCGCCGAATCCGCAGAGGAGCGCAAGACCCTGGTACACCCACAGGGGCGTGCTCCGGTCCTGCAACGCCATGGCGGTACCCACTGCGGGGATCATCAGGAGCGCCGTCGTGAAGAAAATCGTATTTCTGCCACCGGCGATTCGGATAAAAAACGTGCTTGGAATCCTGAGCGTGGCGCCGGCGAGGCCGGCGATCGACATCAAGGTAAACAGTTCGGCTTTTTCAAATGGATATCCCAGGTTCAGCATCTGAACCGTGATAATGCCCCAGTACAACCACACGGCGAATCCGCAAAGCAAACTGGGTATGGAGATCCACAAGTTCCTGCCGGCAATTCTCTTGCCGGTGGCGGCCCAAAAACCCTCGTCCTCGACTTGCCAGACTTCCAGATCTGCTGCCATCGGACAACCTTTCCCAACCGTGTGTATTACCCTCGACGTCTGTTCAGGAACCAACCGTAACCGAGGAGCCGTCGTAGCTCTCCTCGATCTGCCGCGCCAGCTCCGGTTGTTTCCGAGCCGTCATTCGCTGAATGACGACGTGCATCCACACCAGGCAGCTGGCCGAGATAACGAACATGAACATCCAGCAACTCGTCCACAGACCCGTGTACTCGAGGAGGTAGCCGAAAACGATCGGGCAGAAGAACCCCCCGAGCCCGCCCAGGACGCCGACCATCCCCCCCACCACACCGACTTCTTCTGGAAAATAATCCGGGATGTGTTTGTAGACGGCCGCCTTTCCGATACCCCAGATGCTGCCGAGGAGGATGACAAGAACCGCAAAGATCCACACGTTCGCCTGGAAGTAGATCTTCGTTACCCCCCGGGCCAGCAACTCCTTTTTCGCTACCTGCTGGCCCTCTTCCACCGCGGCCTCTTGCCACGACGCTTTTGTCGGAAAGACCACGACGCTTTCGTCGAGGTTCTCGAAGGCGTGGTCGTTCTTCTTGATGGGATAGGACCGGTTACCGACGGTGATCTCGTCTTCCGTGACTCTGGTGACGGTTCCCGATCCCTTCGCCATTACCCCTTTGCCCGGCGAATAGACTTCCATCTTGGGCACGATCAACAGAAAACTGATCGTGACGGAGGTTCCCAACACCCAATACATGACCTTCCTGGCTCCCCACTTGTCCGACATCCAACCACCGAGCGCCCGAATCACCCCCGATGGAAAGCTAAAGAGCGCCGCAAAGATTCCCGCTGTGACAAGTGGAAACATGTACACGTTGACGAAATAGGGCACCAGCCACTGCGAGAAGGCGACAAAGCACCCAAAGACGAGAAAATAGTAGAGCCCGAAGCGCCACACCTGGACGTTCTTCAGCGGTACGAGCATCCGGCCCACAGTTCTGGCGTGCGTCGCCGGTCTCTTGTTCTCCGTGAACAAGAAGAAAACCACACCCATGACCGCCAACATCGCGGCGTAGAGCATGGGCAGGGTGCGCCAGCCGTCCAGATGCGCACCGTTGTTGGTGAAGTTATTGAGGAGCGTCGGAGCGAACAGCGTCGTCAAGGCCGCGCCCGCGTTACCGGCACCGAAGATGCCCAGCGCGGTTCCCTGCCGCTTCTTCGGGTACCAGACGGAGGTGAAAGCGATCCCGATCGCGAAGCTCACGCCGGTCAGGCCAAAACCAAAACCGCACAGCAGGAAGTCCACAAAACTGTCGGCTCTCGAGACGAGGAACATGGGAATCGCGCTCAAGATAAGCAGGCTGCCGTAAATGGGTTTGCCGCCAAACTTATCGGTGAGAATCCCGGCGGGCAGCCTGAAGACCGAGCCCGTCAGCACCGGCACACCCATCAGCCATCCCAACTCCACCGGGCCCCAGTCGAAAACCTGGTTCGACGAGAGAAACGTGATGAGAACACCGTTGAGCATCCACGCCGCAAAGCAGACGGTAAATGCTAACGTATTGAAGAATAATATTTTATGTGACTTCAGAGTGGCCCGTTCTTCCAATGGCGCCTCCTCCTTCGTAACCGGTGCTTCGGGTTACCCGGTGCCGCGTCAAATCCGGGCGTTAGCGAGTCATACCGCCGCGCGCGCCTGCGGGGCCACAGTGCAAAGTGGGTAGCCGCGATCGATTCGCGTGCGCGCGGTGTTCACGTGTTCGTCGGCTCGGTGGCCGACCATTCGTTGTCCGGGTGGCGGATCTGTTTTCGGTTCCATGACCATATAACCCGCTGGTACGGACGCCAGATGTAGTGCAGCGGCACGACCAGCAGATGCACCAGCCTCGAGAAGGGTATCAGCAGAAAGATCAAAAACGCCCCGATGATGTGCAACTTGACGAGCCAGGGCAAACTCGCGACTGCGCTGATGTCAGGCTGAAACACCGCGATCGAACGGAGGTAAGGAGTCAGTACCGCGGCGAACCACGAGGAACCCCACCGAAAACCGAGGGCGACCGACATGCCGAGCACTACCTCGACGATCAGCAGCACCGCGACGATGAGATCCATCCGCGTGGTCACGACCTTGAGGCGCGGATTCGCCACCCTCCTCACAAAGAGCGTCAACAGGCCGGCGAGGACTATCACTGCGAACATGAAGGCGCTCACTTCGAGGATGAGCAATCGCACCGGGTGAGTGTTGAATGCGAGCAGGCTCTTCGGCACCAGAAATGCCGCCAGGTGCCCCAGGAAGACAACCAGGAGACCCCAGTGAAACGGCATCGTACCCCAAAACAACTGACGTCCCTCCAGGAACTGTGAAGACAGCGACGAGTAGGAAAACTTCGTTGCCTTGTACCGGTAGATGGTACCGATGAAGAAAATCACCAGGGCCGCGTAGGGCAGCCCTATCAGCGTAAAATTATCCAGTGCGGCCATGGCACGTCCCCTTGTTGCATTCCATCCTCATTTCGGTTCCGATCGAATTCAGAAAACGGCTCTCCCGTCTCATGGGCGGCGTCCCGCCCGCATCGAGGGCAAACTCCTGCTTTAGCACGGCATACAACGCACACAACGTTCTTTGATAGATGATGCCGTATCGCTCGGATCTCTCGATCAGAGTCTTATGGTGCTTCTCATACACCGCGCTCTTTCTCTGCAGCCGGTCGGGTTCGAATTCACCGATTATCCTGCGTAACGCCGGCGCTACGATCTTCTGCACCAGTTCTTCCCGCAACTCGCGATTTTGCATCGCGTCGAGCAGGCGCAGGACGTTGGGCAGATGATCGGGCAGCTCGCTTCCGCAGTCGACGCCGGCCTCGCGATGCTCGGCGCTCAGGTTTACGAGCACCTCCCCGCGCTTGTAATCGTCCCCGAAAAGCACGTAGCCGAGGTCGAGCGTGGTGACGGCCTGGACGTCGAACGACCGCGTGTACAGCTCCTCGAGCTCGACGATCGACGCCCGCGCGACGAATTCGGTAAACTCCCTCAGCTCCGCCGCCGCCGCCGCGCACGTCTTCTCCAGCAGCCCCTGGATCTCCCTCACCCGCCCGGCGAACTCATGGTCCGGATACCCGAACAGGCCGGCGAGTGCCGCGTAGAGGGGACCTTCTGTGACATCGTGGTCAGCGCTCATATTCTGCTCCGGCGTCGCCGCCGCCGGCCGCGCGTTCTGTCGCGCCGGCCCGCCACCCGCGATCACCAGCCCCTCTCGGGTTTCTGTTTGAATCCGAAGCCCACGGATCCCTTGGTATCACCGGCAAATTCCATCATCTCTATGGCCTGCTCGCGGTGCGCCGCCGGTATAACGAAGCGGTCGTCGAATCTCGCGAGCGAAGTGAGGTAGTAGATGTCGTCGGCCGTCTCCGGTGTCAGGCCGACATCCTGCAGCGTTGCTGCAACGCGGTCCTCCGGTATGTCGCCGACCGTCTTGCCTCGCCGGTGAATTCTCACCGCCATCAGTTTCTTGAGGATGCGCCGTATTCTCTCTTCATCTCCGGCCGTGAACAAGTTCGCCATGTATTTCAACGGAAACCGCGCCTCGTCGATCGTCCCCCACAACTCCTCGGTACTCGTATCGTAGAGCCAGTCGTCACTCCAGGACTTGGCGATGGGATCCAGCTTCTTTTCCTGTTCCGCGTTTCGGGCCTCGCTCAGGGACGCCATCACCGGCAACAGCGGCGGCACGTAGAAAAGCATCGGCAGCGTCCGGAATTCCGGGTGCAGCGGAACCGCCAGTTCCCATTCCTTGACGAACTTATACGCGGGCGAATCCTGTGCCGCCTTAATAGTCGAATCGGACATGCCGTTCGCCTTCGCCGCCTGAATCACGTCGGGATCGAACGGGTCCAGGAGAATATGCAGCTGGCGACTGACGGAATCGATACCGCTGTCCAGCTCCGCCGCGGCGTCGTGGATGTCGTCCGCGTCGTAGAGCATCACCCCGAGATAACGAATCCGGCCCACGCAAGAGTGCATGCACGCGGGGGCATGGCCCGCCTCCAACCTCGGGTAACACAGGATGCATTTCTCGGACTTGCCGGTGCCCCAGTTGATATACGATTTCTTGTACGGACATGCGGTCACACACATGCGCCACGCGCGGCACACTTGCTGGTTTATCAGAACCACGCCGTCCTCACCCCGTTTGTAGATGGCACCGGAGGGACACGACGCCACGCACGCGGGATTGAGGCAGTGGTTGCAGATCCGGGGTAGATAGAAGAAAGCCATGCGCTCCAACTGGAACATCGCTTCTTGCTCGGCAGGAGACAGGTCGCCGAGGTTGGGGTCGTTGCGGGCGTAATCGGGCGTGCCGCTCAAGTCATCGTCCCAGTTGGGTCCGGACTTGATATCGATGGGCTGGCCCGAGATAAGCGATACCGGGCGCGCCGTGGGCTGGTCGTCCTGGGCCGGAGACTCTATGAGGTCGAGGTACTTATAGGTGAAAGGTTCGTAGTAGTCGTCGATCACCGGCAGATGGGGATTGTGGAATATGTTCAACAACCCGCGCAGCTTGCCTGCGCCCCTGAGCGAGATATCGCCTTCGGCCCGTCTCTCCCAGCCGCCCTTGTAAATGTCCTGGTCCTCCCACTTGGTGGGGTAGCCGGTTCCGGGTTTTGTCTCGACATTGTTCCACCACATGTACTCCGCACCCTTGCGATCCGTCCAGATGTTCTTGCAGGCGATGGAACACGTGTGGCAGCCGATGCACTTGTCCAGGTGGAACACCATCGATATTTGCGCTCTTACGTCCATGACTGACCGCCCACTCGGTTAAAAGACCACCTTTTTCATCTTCTTGACCACGACGTGCGTGTCGCGGTTCGGGGCCGTTGGTCCCCAATAGTTGAAGTGGTACGTAAACTGTCCGTACCCGCCGGAGAGCAGGTTCGGTTTCAAATGAATGCGCGTGAAACTGTTGTGGCCGCCCGCGCGCTTGTTTCCCCGCACCTGCGATTTCGGGATGCCGACGGTTCTCTCCGGCACGTGGTAAACGATGCACACACCCTTGGGAATGCGAGAGCTGACCACCGCCCGCGTGCAGTAGACGCCGTGGTCGTTGTAGACTTCCACCCAGTCGTTGTCCTTGATTCCCAGTTCCTCGGCGTCGTGCTCGCTCATCCAGCACGGCTCGCACCCGCGCGACAACGTCAGCATCCGCAGGTTCTCCATGTAGGTCGAGTGAATGTGCCACTTGCCATGCGGTGTCAGGCAGTTGAGCACCCGTGCCGTCTCACTCTTGAGCGTTTCCTTCAGGTCACCGTAGAACTCCGGCCTGGGAGACGGCTTGTAGGTGGGCAGGTTCTCCCCGAACGCGATATACATCTCGTGGTCCAGGTAGAAATGCTGGCGCCCGGTCAGGGTTCTCCATGGGACCAATCTCTCGTAGTTGTACGTAAAGGGCGCGTACGCCCGGCCGTCGTTCATGAGGCCCGACCACAGCGGCGACGTGTTGTAGCGCCGCGGCTGCGCCTGAAGGTCGGCGTACGTCATCTTCACATCCTTGCTTCCCGCCGCCAGGTCGGTCAACGCAAGGCCGGTGCGCTTTTCCGCGTTCTCGTACGCGCGCACGTCGAGCACGCCGTTGGTCAGGGAGGAGAGGTGCAGGACGGCGTCGGCCGCCCACACGTCTTCCTTGAGCGACGGGTACGTGTTGCCGTTTCGTTTCTCGACCGGGAAGTGCGCGGATTCCACCATTTCGTCATACACGTCGGCACAATCGTAGCGGTTGCCGTGTGCGGCCATACCGTTGTCTTTTACCTTGTCGCCCAACGCGATGAACTTGTCATAGATCTGTGTGTAATCGCGGTCGACCACCGTCAGGCCGTGCATGGTCTTGCCGGGCAGCGCCTCGCACTCGCCTTTGTACCAGTCCTTGACGGTGGGTTGCGTGATCTCTCCGGACGAGTCGTGGGCGAGCGGGGCCGCCACGATGTCTTTTTGCGGTTCGGGCAGGTGCTCTTTCGCCAACTCGCTGGTCACGCGGGCCAGTTCGCGGAATATCTCCCAGTCGGTCTTGGATTCCCACACCGGTGCGATGGCCGCCGACAACGGGTGAATAAAGGAATGGAGATCTGTGCTGTTCAGGTCCGCCTTCTCGTACCATGAAGCGGCGGGCAGGACGATGTCCGAATAGAGGGCCGACGAGTCCATGCGAAAGTTGAGGTCGACTACCAGATCCATCTTGCCGACCGGTGCGATGTCGTGCCACTTCACTTCGTCGGTCTTCTCTGCACTGTTATCCTTTGCGATGGCGTTGGAGTGCGTACCCAAGTAGTGCTTCAAGAGGTACTCGTGGCCCTTCATGCTGCCCATGATGGCGTTGCCCCGCCAGATGTACCAGACACGCGGGTGGTTTTGTTCTCCGTCGGGGTCGCCCACCGCGTAACCGAGCTCTTTCGACTTCAGTTTCTCCAGCACGTATGCCTTGATGTCATCGTCGCTCGCCGCGCCGCTCTGGGCGGCTTCGCGGCACAGCTCGAGCGTGTTCTTGTCGAACTGCGGATAGTAGGGCATCCATCCCATGCGTACCGACTTATAGATCAGGTCGGCATGGTGGCCCCTTGTCCACTCGTTCTTGGGCGTCTTGTTGTAGGTGGAAAAGTGCCCGTCATAGCGGTACTGGCACGTGTTGAGATAGTGCCACAGCGGCGCCTGCTGCAGGCGCGCCGCGCTCTGCCAGTCCTTGCCGAAGGCGATCGTGCTCCAGGAGTCCATCGGAGCGAGTTTCTCCTGCCCGACGTAATGGTTGAGGCCACCGCCGTTTCTTCCGACGCAACCGCACAACATGAGCGACATGATGCCGGCGCGGTAAATCAGGTTGTTGTGGTACCAGTGATTGCAGCCCGCGCCGATGATGATCATGCACTTGCCCTCGGTCACGTTGGCGGTGCCCGCCCACTCCCGCGCAAACTGCACCACGGTCTTCGCGTCCACGCCGGTAAAGATCTCCTGCCAGGCCGGTGTGTAGGCGGCGTCCTTGTCGCCGTAGTCCTTCGGGTACTCACCGGGCAGACCCCGGTCCACACCGTACTGGGCCATGATCAAGTCGTATACCGTGGTCACCGGCACCTTGCCGCCGTCCACCGTTTCGATGTGCCGGAACGGAACGCCCCGCAGGCGGTGATCGTCCAGCCCGAACTCCGTGAACTCGACCTGCGCCGTCCCGTCATTTCCGGCGAGAAAACTCAGCACCGGGTCGTAGGGCTTGTTGCTTTCGGCGTCTTCGCTTTTCATGTTCCACTTGCCCTGCTGCTCGTCCCAACGGTGGCCCATACTCCCCTTGGGCATGACGGGCTCTCCCGTCTTCTCGTCGATGTTGAGAAACTTCCACTCGCCGTTCGTCGCGTCCTTGTACTTGGAGATGCGATTGGCTCTCAGCAGGCGGCCTGGCTTGTAATGGTCGCCGCTCTTCTCCAGTTCGACGAGGTACGGACTGTCGGTGTACTTCTTTACATAGTTGATAAAGTACGGCGTTTGCTTTTCGTGGTGAAATTCCTTGAGAACGACATGGGTGACCGCCATCCAGAAGGCGCCGTCACTACCCGCGTGCAGCGGAACCCATTGGTCGGAGTACTTGGCCACCTGGCTGAAGTCCGGGGCGAAGACGACGGCCTTGGTACCGTTGTGCCGTGCCTCTGCGAAAAAGTGCGCGTCAGGCGTGCGCGTCATGTTGAGGTTCGCACCCATAACGGCGATGAACTTGGAGTTGTACCAGTCGGCGCTCTCGCACACGTCCGTTTGCTCTCCCCAGATCTCGGGCGAGGCGTTGGGCAAATCGCAGTACCAGTCGTAGAAGCTCAGGTTGACGCCGCCGAATAACTGCAGGAAGCGGCTGCCCGCGGCGTAGCTCAGCATCGACATGGCGGGGATCGGCGAGAAGCCGATGACGCGGTCCGGACCGTGTTTCTTGGCGGTATGTATGTTGGCGGCCGCCATGATTTCGAGCACCTCGTCCCAGTGCGCCCTTCTGAATCCGCCCTTACCCCGGGCCTGCTGGTATTCCTTGCGCTTGTCGGGAGCGGCCTGCAGGTTCGCCCACGCCTGCAGTGCGTCCCCCGTCTTCTGCTTCTCCTCGCGGTAGGCGTCGAGGAGCGCGCCCCGCACCAGCGGGTACTTGATCCGCAGGGGGCTGTAGAGATACCAGGAAAACGAGATGCCGCGCTGGCACCCGCGCGGTTCGTAGGGTGGCAGCTTGCTTTCGAGAAGCGGGTAGTCCAGCTGCTGCGTCTCCCATACGACAATGCCGTCCTTGACGTGAATCTCCCAGGAACAGCCACCGGTGCAGTTGACGCCGTGCGTGCTTCTGACGATTCGGTCATGTTGAAAACGATTGCGGTAAAACTCTTCCCACTGCCGCGTCTGTGGCGAAATGATATCTTCTATCCAGCTCATAGTCATCCAACCCGTTCTGAATCGTGCGTGTACTCCCAGGTCGATTTGACCTGGCGCTCGTAGATCGTGTGATTCACACTTTTCCTCTTGCCGCGGATCCAGACGCCGCCGAAGAGCCCGATGAGGAGAATCGACCCGCCGAGCCCAGCCAGGAAGAGCCTGAGACCGTAACGCGGGCCCGGAATCCGCGCGTCGTCCCCGTCGACGTGCTGCAGGAACGCGGCGAGGTCGAACACCTCGTCATCGGTCAGCGGTTTTCCGGCGAAGGCCTTGTTCATGGCGGGAAAAGGCGAGTTGCCGATGATCGCCTTCAAACCGGCCCATCCCAACCTGCTGTGAGCGTTGGTGACGTCCTTCGCCAGCGCGCCACCCGCCGTGATGCCCTGGCGGTCGACGTTGTGGCATGAAATGCACGTCGGCCCGCCGTTCTCGAAGCGGCGTGTCCCCACGAACAGGGCGCGCCCGGAGTCGACATCGTCCCCCGCAACAACCGGGGGCTCCGTATCCTCGGCGACGGTACCCGCGCCCGATTCGGCACCGGGGCTGTTTGCCGCCACGTACTGGATGATGCTCGTGATCTGCGCGTCGGTGTAAGGGTTGTCCGGCATGAGCACCCGGTTGTAGTCCTCGAACAACTGCACGGCGTAAGGATCGCCGCTCTTGATGACCGACTGCGAGGACTTGACGTACTCGAGGAGCCACTCCCGCGGCCTTCTCTCGTGCACGTTTGCCAGGTCCGGACCGACGAGCCTGCCCTTGCCTATCGTGTGGCAGGCCACGCAGATCGTCTTGAAAAGTCGCTCCCCCTCGTCCGGTTGCGAGCGCACCGCGGAGGGGATACCCAGCCAGCAAAGAACCGCCGGCATTACAAGAGATCGTTCCAGTAGTCTTCTCATGTCATCACTCACATCGTCAGGCGCAGACCGTCCTCCTTGATCCTGCGCCCCAGTTCCGCCAGGTTAGTATCTTCAAACACGCATCTGATCTTGTCTCGTGCCTCTCCCCACTTCTCGTGCAGCGGACACGGCCTCTCCGTGCCGCAGCCGGGGAGGCCCAGAACACATCCCTCGAAGAAACCATCGGGCTCGATGACGCCGATCATTTCCATCAGCGTGATGTCTCGCGCCGGTCTGGCGAGCGACACGCCGCCGTTGGGACCGCGGTGCGACACCATGATGTTGTGCCGGGTCAGCACCTGCAGGATTTTGGTCAGGAAATGAAACGATATCTTCAGCCTCGAGGATATCTCGTGGGTGGGCACGTATTTCTCGGCGTCGTCCATCGAGGCGACGAACAGGGCCGCCCGTATCGCGTATACACTCGTTTGGGATAGTACTTTCATAAATAGATTCCAGCATTTCGGACTACGTTATCCGAAATTACTGACTGGCGGCCGCGGTGTCAAAAGATAAAACTTGATATTAATCAAGTTACGGGAGCGGCGGGTTCGTGTGAAGCGGGAGCGTCCTACAAGAGGGATTTCAAGAGATCGCGGTCCGCGTTGCCGCCGCTCAGCAGGCAGAGAACCGAGGCGCCCTCGGCCACCTGCACCCGGCGTGACAAGAGGGCGGCCAGGCCGGCGGCCGCGGCCGGTTCGGGAATCACCTTGCAGCGCTCGATGATCAATCCCATCGCGCGGCGGATCTCGGCGTCGGGCACGGTTACCATATCGTCGACGAGCGCCTTGACGTGCGCGAACGTGTGCTCGCCCGCGAACGGCGCCGCCAGACCGTCGGCGATAGTATCCACTTCGGCCAGTTGCGCGGGTGCACCCCGCGCCAGGCTCCGGCTCATGGTCGGTGCGCCGTTCGGTTCGACCCCCACGACGCGGGCGTGCGGCTTTTTCGCCTTGACGGCGGCGGCCACGCCGGAAATGATACCGCCACCCCCGACACCGACCACCACGACGTCGACATCGGCCACGTCCTCGAGGATTTCCACGCCGACGGTTCCCTGCCCCGCGATGATGTCGGGATCATCGAACGGGTGGACCAGGACCAGCCCGCGCTCTTCCTGGATCGACAGGCAGGTCTCCAGCAGGTTGTTCTCGGTAAGGACGACCTTCCCGCCGTAGCCCTGCGTCGCTTCGACCTTACTGCGGACGCTCGTCGCCGGCATCACGATCGTGGAGGAGATACCCCACTGCGAGGCCCCCCACGCCAGCGCCTGCGCGTGGTTCCCCGCCGAAAGGGAGATCACTCCCTTTTGCCTCTCGTCATCGCCCAGATGGTGGAGCTTGTTCAACACCCCGCGCACTTTGAACGACCCGGTTTTTTGAAAAAGCTCGAGCTTCAAGTGCAGGCGGACTCCCAGCTGCCGCCCGAGATACGAAGAGGTAACGACCGGGGTGCGGTGCACGCGGCCGGCGATCACATCCCGAGCCGCGAGGATTCGTGCGTAGTCGACCAGAGTTGGGAGGAGAGTCATATCGATCTGTCCGCTTTCCGGGAGCCGCCGCTCGGGGGCTCACACCTCTCCGGAGAGCCACTGCGCTTCCTGATCCGCGTACCGCTCCTTTTTCCAGATGGGAACGCGCCGCTTGACGCCGTCGATAACGGCCTGGCACGCCTCGAACGCGGCCTTGCGATGCGGAGCCCTGACCTCGACGAGCAGGGAGATTTCGCCAGCCGCGACTTCACCGACTCGGTGGCGCGCCTCGACGGCATCCACGGTGAATCGCTTTCGCACGTCCTCTATAATAGATGCCGCCTCCCGTTCGGCCAGCGCCCGGTAGCAGTCGTAATAGATGCCGGTCACGCGGCGCCCGTTCGACTCGCTCCGCACGACACCGGTGAACGTCACGACCGCACCGTTCTTGCGGTCGGTCGGAGTTTCGGCGCCGTCGGTGATCGGCCCATCGGTAACGAACATCTAGCCTCCGGAGAAGGGTGTTATCAGCGCAAGGCGGTCGCCGTCGTGCAGCGGATGATCGGCGGCGACGTACCTTTCGTTTACGGCGTACACGAGGGGCAGGCGAGCGAGTGCCGGGTTGCTCGACTCCGAGAGCACCTCGGCGGCTGCGCGCTCGACGGTTGTGCCATCCGGCACCTCGCGACTCATGCGGTCGGCGGACAGCGCTTCCCGCAGTTGAGCGAAGAGCAGCAGTTCGATCGTCATCATGCGTCCTCCTCCGAATAGGGCAGGCGAACCGTGATGACCTCCTGCCCGCGACCCGCGGCGGATCCACGCGGCGGAACGACGAGGATGCGGTCCGTTTCGGCCAGTGAGGTCACCATGTGGGAGCCTTGCCTGGGCAGCTTGTCCACGGCGGCGCGGGGCCGCTTCCGTGTTTTCCCCTTGAGCATCAACCAGCGCCCGGCATCCGGTTCGACCTGGCCGGTCACCGGCAACGCGCGGCCCGCGAAGTGGTCACCGCGCTTGCCCGCGAGGCGGCATAGCGCCGGGTACACGTAGAGGTAGAAACAAGTGAACGCGCTCGACGGGTTGCCGGGCAGCCCGAACACCAGGCGCCGCCCCCGTACTCCGAAATAGATCGGCTTGCCGGGTTTCTGGCGGATACGCCAGAACACCTCGGTGACACGCCGCCTGCCAAGGACGTCTCTGACGTAATCGCGATCGCCGACCGATACACCGCCGAGGACGACCAGCACGTCGCTCACCCCGAGCGCCGCGCCGACGGCGTTGGACAGCGCCGTGTAGTGGTCTCTGACCCGGCGGCTCCGCGCCGGCGTAATACCCATCTGCTCGAGCATCGCGGCGATCATATAGGAATTGCTGTCGTAGATCTGTCCGCGCTTGAGCGCGCGTCCAGGAGCTACGGTTTCATCGCCGGTGCTGATCACCGAAACGACCGGTTTCCGCCAGACCCGCACCGTTCCCCGGCCGAGAGACGCCAGGCAGGCGACGCTTCCCGGTTGAATGCACGACCCCTCTTTGAGGACCACGGCGTTCCTGGCAATTTCTTCCCCCCGCCGGCGTACGTGCCGGTACCTGTCCACTACCTCTCCCACGAGCAGCGTGGACCCCGAGACGCGCGCGCGTTCTTTCGGGATCACGGCATCGGCACCGCGGGGGAGCGGAGCGCCGGTCATGATGCGGCAGCTCGCTCCCTTTGCCAGGGCGCGCGAGCGATTGTCTCCTGCAAGGACAGTCTTGCCAATATCGAACCGGGCCGGGCGTTCCGGCGTCGCCCGCCTCGTCTCCCCGGATCGAATCGCAAAACCGTCCATCGCCGAGTTGTCGAATCGCGGCAGTGGCGCCGGGCTCCTGACGTCCTTTGCCAGCACGTATCCCAGCGCCTCCGAGAGGGCAACGGATGTCATGCCGAGCGGCCCGCTGTGCTTGCGGATCAGGCGCTGGGCCTCGGGCGGCGTGATCATATGGCACTCCAGATGAGCCGTATGGAAACGAACAGGATCAAAACCGCCAACAACTGACGCACACCGGCCACCCGCAGGCGGTAGGCTCCGAGCCGCGACCCGATCTGGCCGCCGAGGATCACGGCCAGCGCCAACGGAATGGCGAGCGTTCCGATGTGCGCGCCTTTCGCGAACTGCCCGGCGAGTCCCGCGGCCGAATTGACGAAAATGAAGAGCGCCGCGGCCGCTGCGCCCTGTTTGGCGTGGGCCCAGCCTGCGAGGAG
>JBHHVD010000053.1:0-21636 GCA_046754105.1 Candidatus Krumholzibacteriia bacterium | reverse complement strand
ATCAGCTGCATGGTGTTCGTGATTCTGATCGGGGCGCAGCTCTTCAACCTCACCCAGGAAGCCACGCGGGCACTCGGGCTGCGGCACGGACCGGTGCACGCGGAGATCCGGGGCACGGAGGATGACCTGTGGTTCATCGAGGTCGCCGCGAGGTCCATCGGCGGCTACTGTTCCAGGGTGCTTCGCTTCGACGGAGGCCTGTCGCTGGAAGACGTTATCCTCCGGCACGCACTGGATCCCGGGATCGCGCTGTCGGAGCGTGAAGAGGCGTCCGCCGGTGTGATGATGCTCCAGGCGCCGCGTGCCGGTGTCCTTGTCGAGGCACGGGGCCTTGAGCAGGCCCGTACGGTGGCCAACGTCACGGACATTATCCTTTCGGCCCGCCCCGGCCAGACGTTATCTCCCCTGCCCGAGGGATTCTTGTACGCAGGTTTTATTTTCGCGAGAGCCGAAACGCCCGCCGCCGTAGAGGCGTCGCTGAGGGAAGCCTGCGAAAAGATCGACTTCGTAATGGAGGGGCCGACGTAGCCTCGATTCCCGGTACGGCGTCTTTTTCCATGAGAGCAATCCGTTCTTGACAGAGAACTACGGAATGGCGTAACAAGGGAAACAGCCTGTTTCAAACCCGGCGGGAGATTTCAAACTCGGTCCAGGGGCAGGAATCGTGGCTTTTTCGGATGACGTGCTTCACCGAGCGTGGGAGAGGGCCGGCGGAAAGTGCGAATGCCGCGTGCGCACGCACGAACATGGTTTTTCTCCCTGCGACGAACTGCTGATGTGGGACAATCAGGGACACCGGGAGGGTGACGGATGGGGAGCCCGGCACCGGGTACCCGTGGATGCGGGCGGCGATGAAACACTTTCCAATTGTGAAATCCTCTGCTGGGGATGCTATAGCCAAATGGATCGCTAGTCGCCCTCGCGAACGCGTTATTCTTACTGGAGATCGACTGGTACACGTCGCGAGAAACCTCAGCCCTCCCGATGGCGGGCGTGGTCATACCACTCGCCTACCCGCAGCGAGTCAGTCCTGGCCTTCGGGATGTATAAACGGTTTCTCAACGTGTCGAGTCCGCGCCCGCTCCATTGTTCGATATCGATGTAATGCCCCTGGTAGTCGATGCCCTTGCGTATAACGGTGCCGGAGGTAATAGGTCGCGAACAGGATGCAAGTAGCGCCAGGATGCAAAAACCCAACAATCGTTTCATTTCCCCCTCCGGGTTCAGTTCGAGTAGAGTCTCTTCAGGCGACCCCACGTGCTCTCCCCGACCGGGACCACCGCCCCGGTGAAGTGAAGCACGGTACCGTTCGTTCCCACGGCGAATACGTTATCGGCCCCACTTCCCCATACGCCCTGCAGGCTGTTCGCCGTGCCGCTCTCCATCACACCCCATGCCGAACCGTCGTACCGCAATATCGTCCCCTGCGTCCCCACGGCGAAAACGTCGTCCGCTGCGCTTCCCCACACACGCAGCAGGTGCTCGCTGGTTCCGCTCATCATCGGCGCCCACTCCAGGCCGTTATAATGCACGATGAGTCCGCCCGACCCAACCGCAAACACGTCGTTCGCCCCCGCTCCCCACACGCCCCGCACCGCAGCGGATGTGCCAATATCCATGGCACTCCAGCCAGCGCCGTCGGAGTGAACCACGGTGCCGCGATCGCCCACCACGAAGATATCGTCTGCCGCCGCACCCCAGACGGCGAAAAGCCGCCGCCCGGTCCCCGGGTCCTGAGGGTTCCAGCTGTTGCCGTCAAAGTGGATCAACGTCCCACGAGTACCGGCCACGTACACGCTGCTTCCCGACACTCCCCACACACCGCGAAGAAACTCACCCGTGCCGCTGTCCATGTGCCTCCACGTCGTGCCGTTGAAATACACGATGTCCCCGACCGATCCCACGGCGAACACGCTCGACTTCGAAAACACCCACACGCCCTCGAGATCGTCCTGGCTGCCGCTGTTCATCGGCTCCCACACCATACCGCGCCTGCGGAAAACCGCTCCCCCCGCTCCGACGACGTACACGGTGTCGGCCACGCCACCGACCGCGATCAGCCGCTCTCTGGTACCCGCGTCGAGTGGTTGCCACAACAGCGCCGCGCCGACCGTTGCTGGAAGAGCGTGCCGCACCATCCCGGTCGGGCCCTGGGCGTCAGCGGCAGAAAGGCCCCACAGCAGTCCCAGGAACGCTGCCAGGCTGAATGTCTTACGGAAGGGCATCTCGACACGCTCCGGGGGAGCGCCGGCCCCATTTGGATAGTTGCCAGCGTGCGGCGGCCGCACCTACGCTAGCGGCCGGTACGCCGTGGGATCGGGCCGGCATTTACTAATTGTACCACGTCTGGGGGCGGTGTGCAGCGCTGATAGCGGGAAAACGCGTGCATCGGGGATACAGCAGAAGCCGGACGCTACGTCCCGGGGGGATACAGCCTTATGAAAGAGGCCGGGCGCCGGCGTTAGAGGACGCGCCGGATCAACGTGGCGGCGCCTTTTAGGGCACCCTTGCCCAGGGCCTTCACGATCGTCACCAGGACGTGGGCGCTGGGGCACTCCTCGGCGGCTACTTCGACCGTAACGACGTCGCGCGCGAGGCGAATGCCGCCGTTCTCGGTTACCGCCGCCACGAATTCTGGAATCTGCAACTCCGCCGTCGCGTCGGCCACCAGCCGGATGGCCATTACGTTCACGTCGCAGTCGGCGGCGCGGGCCAGCCCCGCGCTGGCGGCCACGAGGAACAGGATCAGAATCAGGGTTTTCTGAAGGTGCATCGTCGGTCTCCCATGGGGTTTGATATATATACGTTGGCCATTCCCACAGGGTTCCATTTCGACACACGATTTCTTACATCATTACCTGGCAATAGGTTACAAGGCTACCCAAAATGCTATCTTGCCATCGGTTCCGCCCCGGGTCGGCCGGCACGCTCCACCGGGTGTTCGCGAAGCCGCCCTCGGGCTGCCACACGGCGGACGCCGGGCCGCGCCCGCGCCATCTCACTCGCCCACGAGCTGTACGACCACGCGCCGCCGGCGCGGGCGGTTATCGAAATCTGCGAGGACGACCTGCTGCCAGGTACCGAGCATCAGCTTGCTCCCCGCGAACGGGATCGTGTGCGAGGTCTTGAGCAGAAACGAACGCATGTGCGCGAACCCGTTCCCGTCGTGCCACGTGTTGTCGTGGTGGTAGGCGCGATTGGATGGGAAAAGCGCTTCGAAAAACTCCGGAATGTCATCGAGCAGCCCGGGCTCGTATTCAACCGTGCTGATCGCCGCGGTTGAGCCGGTCACCGCAACGCAGGCGATACCATCCGCCAGGCCGGACCGGTCAAGGCACTCCTGCACGCGCGAGGTAATGTCTTCGAGATGGCAATAGCCCTTGGATTCTATCTCGAGATCGAACGTTTTTACGGGCATGGTGGGGATATAGCGTTCGAGCCGCCCCGTGGGGACCTCAACTAATTCTTGTGCCGAAACGTAATGCGTCCCCGGCTCAGGTCGTACGGTGATACCTCTATGGTGACACGGTCGCCTTTGAGTACTCGAATCCGGAAGCGCCGCATCTTACCGGCGATCGTCGCCAGAACGATGTGGCCGTTGTTCAGACGGACGCGAAAATTCGAGTTGCGGAGCACCTCCGTAACCGTTCCTTCGTACTCCAGGGCTTCTTCTTTGGCCATCTGCACCGCCTTCCACTGTGGTTATAACGGATTCACCGCCCATCTGCAAGCGAAAGGCCACCCCGATTGCTCGGGGCGGCCTGCTTTCGTTTCGCCGTTACGGCGATGGTTGTATTACTCGCTGAGCTTGGTGACGTTCTCCGCCGCCGGGCCCTTGTCGTTCTTGACGATTTCGAACTCGACCTTTTCACCCTCGGTGAGAGTCTTAAAACCCTCGCCCTGGATGGCGGAATGATGCACGAAGCAATCCTTCTCGCCGTTCTCAGGCGTGATAAAGCCAAAGCCCTTGGTCTCGTCAAACCACTTCACGGTTCCAGTAGTACGCATTCCGTACTCCTCCTCAAATTATACTGTCAAGTCGGAGTCCGGTGTTGCCGTACCTACCGACACGCATTCCCCGCGGCGTAACTCCCGCGTTGGGCGCGCCATCCTGGCAAGCGCCGACCCACGGCTGCACCGGCCAATCCGGTCACGAAAAGCACCCACCAAAAAAAAGCCCCGGGTTTGTGACCCAGGTCCTCCATGTGGTGTTCTCTGGTGCCAAAGAACGCGCCATTTTTCCTGCTGGAGCATTCTTAGTGGCTCAATATACCAGTGACCCGCAAAGCTGTCAACCGATATCTTCTCCCGGCGTTTCGCTGCGATGACATTCCTGCTCGGCGCTATTTTAGCAACGTCAGTTTGGCGGTCGCCACGCCGGCCCCGGCTTTCGCACGTACGAGATAAACGCCGCTCGCGACGCGCCTCCCCCGGCCGTCGCGGCCGTCCCAGTCGAGTGATGACGCGCCGGCCGCCAGACGTCCTTTCCACAGGCGGCGAACGCGCTGTCCCCGCACGTTGAAGATGTCGACCACCGCGTCACCACGCACTTTCAGTGTGACCGTGATCCGCGTCGCGGGGTTGAAGGGGTTCGGGTGGGCGGCGAGGCCGATCGCGTTGCGGGGCCTCGGCATGTCCCCGATGCCGGTTGCGGGACTCGGCGTCAGGTACCCCGCGTTCTCGACCACGAAAATTCGCTGGTCCCTGTAAAAGACATCCATCACCGCCGGGGCGAAGAATCGAAAATCCGCATTGGGGCGATCGATGTCAATACGGCCCGGTGACATTGTGACGTTTGCCGGGCCGTCGTTTATCGTTACATAATCGATGCCGCCGAGCGTCAGGTATGTTACACCACTCAGCAGGTACTGCTCAAGCACCGCACCATCTCGCCTCAGCAGCGAAACGCTTGCGTCCGTGGACAGGTTCCCCGCCGCCTGCGTGCCCGGCGCGGCCGCATCGCCGTCCCTCGCTCGGCTCGACGGCGCCGCGAGCATCGTCACGACCGGTTGCCCGCTCTTGTTGAGCAGAAAGACGTCCCCTTTACCGCCTCCCCACGCGAGCGCGGCTATGACACCGAAAGCAGGCCGGGACACGTTAACGACGGGTGCCGTAAAGCTATTGTCACCCGGAAAGAGCAGGAACGCGAAACCGGGGTCGACCGCGCTCCTCGAAAACGAGACGTAGCTCGAATTGGGGTCGTTCTCATGATTGTCGAAGAACGTGACGGATGTGGCCAGCGAATCGAACGGCGGGCTCAGGGCGCGCACTTCGAGGTACGTGTTGTCCTTCGTGATCCGCACCGGGTCGGTGGACACATCCACCGTGTTGCCCTCGGCCGTGTGCAGCCTCCACTCGTAATCGTGGACGCCGCCGTCCTTGTCGATGTCGTCGATAACGATGAAATACGGCCGCGTCGCGGGCTCGTGAACCGCGACGACTCTCCGTGTCGCGGTGTTTACCGGGTTCGCGCCCGAGTAGCCCCACGACCAGTCCGATCCCGGGTACGGGAAGCCGGCACGGTTGAACGGGCTGTACGTCGTATACGCACTGGTCGCGTCGCCGGCTACGTAGTCCGCGTAACCGCCGAGGACGTATTCGGTGATTTGCCCGTCGGTACCGATGGCGGATCCGGCGTTATGCTGCCCGTTGCCGTCGATAAAAACGATGTTGTGCGCCTCGCTCTCCTTGGCCGTGCTGCCCGGGCCATGGTCGACCGCGAGCTTCACTCCGTAGGCGGTGAGGGTGAACTGATTCTGGTCCTCCTGCGCGTGCCCTCCCTGGAACTTGCCGGAATAGAAGCTGAACATCACGTCGTTGCTGGCCGCGCCGTCCGCCCAGTCCGACCGGTAATAGTAGAGCCCGCGTTCCTCCCATACGTTGCATTTCGGCAGCAGGGTGCGGGGGTTGGCCGACGGCACACCCCGAGACCACAGAATCGTGCCGGCCTTGTCCGCCTTGTCCCCGTAGTTGTAACCGTACGGGCCCGCCACGTGGTCCCATATGTACTTCGAGAGCGGGCTGTTCCAGGCGCTCTGGGCCCAGTCGAAATACGTCGTATGACGGGCAAGCACGAGGTCCGTCGTCGCGCAGTCCTGGATATTGTTGACCTTGCCGCCGCCGGCGGGGTCGAGTTCGTACGCGAACCATTCCTCCATCTTACGCAACTTCGGCACGTTCGCGTAGTTCACACCGTCGTACCTCAGACGGGCGTGAAAATAATAGATCAGGTTGCGAAGGCTCCAGGCGCCGTAAAGAGTTCCCTCCATGCAAGCGCCGTCCTTGTCGACCTGGTGGTCCAGCCAGATATTGAAGCGCTCGTCGGCCGACTGCAGGCCCGCGGTCACGATGGCGGCATCCGTCTCGCCGTCCAGAACGATCGCGGCCAGGCCCAACGCGGCCGCGACCATTGCGCTCTTGTTACCAAGATACGGGCGGTGCCGCCAGATATCAAAGTTGATGTCGTTGAGCATGTAGTCGAGATACGAGCGGATCTCGTCGCGAATCTGCGCGCGCTCGGCCTCGGTGGCGTTTCCGAAGAACATGTCGTAGCCCATCGCCAGGGCACGTAACCGCAGCGAGGAATGATACCCGTCGTTGCCGACCGCCCAGTTATCCGCTACGTATTGGGTCAGCGACTTGCCGATGCTCTCCGACGCCGGGTCGGGCGACGGGGGCAGGTACATCGTCAAACCGAGGTTGACAAACGCTTCCAGTCCGTAGTCGTCGTCGAGTAGCTCGAGCTCGGTCGCCTGCTTGTAGACGACCTCCAACACGACCAGTATGAACAGGTACTGCAGGTCGTCGGCCCCACCGTCCTGGAGCTTGAGACGCAGCGCCGGAATCTCGTCGGGCGTAAGAAGGAGGCGCGGGTGGTGGGCCTGATACAGGGAGTCGGTCAGCGGTATGGCAGTCTGCGCGAGGGCTCCCGTGTGGACGGCGGACGCGAGCATCGCCGGGATGGCCAGGGCCAGGAGGGACCTGAGAAAACGTACGTAGAGGGGTCGCTGCATAATCCAAGCTCGCCACTCATCTGACTAATGGCGGGCCGCCGGCCAGCGGCGGCTGTTACGATCTCATCACGCTGCCAAGTATAGCTTGTCTGTCGCTTGCCCTCGTTCTTGTGGATTGCCAAGACCCACGGACGATTCTAGTGGTTCCGGGCGGGATTGTCAATCCGTACCGTTGCGCGCGGCGCAAGACCTTTTCCGCAAACGGGATGCGTTACTTATCGGTGCGACCGGTGATTTCGATCAGGTGGTAGCCGAAGTCGGTCTTGACGGGGCCGTGCGTCTCCCCAACCGCCTCCCCGAACACTACCTGGTCGAATTCCCTGACCATTTGCCCGGGGCCAAACTCGCCGAGCTCTCCACCCTGAAGCCCGGAGGGGCACAGGGAGTGTTTCTTGGCCAGCTCGGCAAAGTCGGCGCCGCCGGCGATCTGCGCCTTGAGCTTCGCACATTCCTCCTGGGTCTTCACAAGAATATGCCTCGCACTTGCCTTCGGCATCGCTCTCTCCTTTGGTTCCCGGTTGGGTTCGGACCGCGCCAGCGGCACGGACCCCGCCATTATCATCGATACGGGTGACCGCTTCCAGCACTGTTTTGGCGAGCGGTGCAACTGCCTTCTTTCAATCCCCGCCGCCGGGGTCCGGCGGTGGCGGGCTGCAGCCGTCTCGTCGGCGTGTGTAGAGAAGGTGAACGATCCGCCATCCGTCGCGCCCGCGCAGCACCTCGAACGAATCCACGCCGCAATGGCTGAGGTCCGTGCCGACGAACAACGCGTAGTTCGCCCATACGGCGCCGAGGTCGCCAGCGACCGTTATCCGCACGTCCCAGATGCGTTCATCCCACACCTCGTCCCGCGGGGCTCCGATCGCCCGAACAAAATCATCCACGGCAACCGGATCGGGAGCCCTCTCTTCGTCCACACGCGTTATTGTCGCGCCTGCGGCGAACACGGACCGTGCCGCGTCGCTGTCTCCGGCACGTATGCCGTCGAAGAGCTTCGCCAGCAGCCGCCGGATCTCTTCATGCTGCCGGCGGAGTGCCTCGTCGCGCGGCCCGCCGATCAACTCCATCAAACCCCGGACCTTGTCGTTCGGTACCGTCAGGGCCAGGTGATAGTGCGCGAGTTTCCACGCCCCTCCCTCTTTCGCCAACACACCCGAACCCCGGCAATCACCCATGCGCGTGTCCAGATACTCTTCGAACCACGCAACACTTCCGTCCCGCGACAGGTACACGGTCCGGTCCCGGGGCACGAGCGCCCAGGCCGTGTCGCGTTGGAAGTACGGCCGAGCCCATTCTCTGAACTCGCTCTTGGACCAGCGTTCGGTCGCGTCAGTCCCGAGGTAAATCGACTCCTCGCCCAGCACATCGAAGAAAGCCCTTTCGTCGGCCACTGCCGCGGCCTTGTGCCAGCCGTCGAGCAGACTATTGATAACGGCCCGATCGTCCGACACCAATCCGGGCGCCGGCAACAGCGACGCGATGAGGAGGAGCAATGCAATCATGGTCCACTCCAGGCTCTGCAACGCAATCCCACCAAGAGACCGGTATCATTGCAAAACCGGTCCCCGGGGGCGGGCCCGGCGGCTGGTTACGCCCTGAGAATCTCCTGAAACACGATCATCAACGCGACCGCCAGCGTGACCGTCACGCCGACCGTGTTGGGCGAGCTGTCCTCCACGGCCTCCGGCACGAGCTCCGAGAACACCATCCAGATCATGGCGCCGGCGGCGAACCCGAAACCCACAGGCAACAACGGTGTGAAGGCTTCGACGAACGCGAAGGCCGGTACCGCGGTCAACGGCTGCGGCAGGCTGGAGAGAATCGCCCACAACGCCGCGCGTGTCACCGACAGACCACGCGGAATCACGACGAGGCTAATCGCCAGGCCTTCGGGGATATTGTGAATGGCGATCGCGGACGTGATGAACACGCCAAGTTCTTCGCCGCCTCCGAAGGACACCCCGACGCCGACACCCTCGGTGAACGAGTGCAGCGTCATCACGCCGATAACGAGAAACGCCTTTCGCGCATCAATCCCGCCCAGGTTGCCGATGCGCAGGTCCTCGTAGCGCGCCAGCTTCGCCTGTGTAATGCGGATGAAGAGGAGGCCCAGCAGCAAGCCTGCCAGTACGCGGAAGAGGCTGTACTCGAGCCCCTCGTAGATGAGGCTGAAACTCGCCGCCAGCATCAACCCCACCGCGATGGCGTTCGAGATGCCGAGCCAGCGCCGGGTCATGTTGGGCACGAAGAGGAACGGCAGGGCGCCGAAACCCGTTGCGACGGCGGTAAAGGTCGCGTATGAGAATACGGTAAATGTGCTGACTTCGTGCATTGATCCGCCCGCCGGGTTCGGTGACGATCGGCCGCGCCCGCGCGCGGCACGCCGATACCCGACCTTCGGTCGAAAGGCGGCCGCAAGTCAAGCTCGATTCAACGAAAGCACTCAGACTTCATTACTCGGGCGGTCCCGACGTCGATCTTGGGCGGAGAGTTCCCCTACTACTTGAGCAAGACGATGGTTCGAGTCCGTACATCGCCGGTCGCCTCGAGCCGAACGAAATACACGCCGGATGAGACTGGCCGCCCCACGCCGTCGCGGGCGTCCCACGTCACCGCGTGCGGCCCGCCCTCCTGGGCTCCGTCGACAAGGCGTCGTACCAGCCTGCCCGTGACGTCGTAGACCGACAAGCGCACGAAGTCTCGTGTCCCGACCGTGTAGTGGATGGTCGTCCGTGGGTTGAACGGATTCGGCACGTTGGAATGGAGGGCCGTTGCACGCGGAGCGATGCCGCCGTCCCCGATCCCGACCGGTATCGGGTCGAGCTTGCAATCGATGACCACGTCGGTGCCGTAGTCGACGCTGACATTCACGGTCTTGATTCCGTATCCGAGCGCGAAGAAAGTAAGCGTTATGCTCTCCGCGCTCCCCGAGCCGACGTCGGCCATGTAGCGGAAGGTGTAGCGGCCTCCCCCGGGGATGAACTGTGTAAAACCCCGCTCGACCGACGTCACCAGCACGTCCCCGACGGGCAGCGTGGTCAGCGCGTCCGTAATGCGGCCCTGCACGGTACCGACCGGAAAGTCCTGTGTGATGCTGGTGTTGCAGGTAATACGCCCGTCGACGGACTGTTCGAAATAGTCCTCCCACGCCCGGCGGAAGCTCGCGATCTTCGCCAACTCGGCGGCCGTGGGCGTGGTGCCGTTCTGATGGATCAGGACGAAGGCCTGCCGCAGGTCCTTGTTTTCCGTGGCCGCGGTCGGAACGCGCAGGCCCTCGGCCGCGATGATGTCGTCGATGGTCACGACCACCGGCGTTCCCACGGCGTTCGTGCCCTGCGGAGGCGTGCCGTTGTCCCGGTTCTGTGGGAGGTCGTTCGTGGGGCTGCTGACGTAGAAGGTCTCTGACACCTCCTCGGGTGAGCGCAGGCCGAAGAGATACTGGTCTATGTCGCTGAAGAAATCGATCATGGTCGGCGTCGTGAAAAGTGTTCCCGATACGTGCTGCCAGTCTCCCCCTTCGAGGCACGAGTGGTCGACGTCGGCGTAAAAACTCCAGTGCGCGTCCGCGCGCCCGAGAATCATGTTGCTGGGCGTTCCGGTCGAGTCCATAAAGTTGACAAAAGCCCCCCAACGGTGGCCCGCCTCCTGGCCCATGATCGTCAGAAAGTTGTTCTGCGAGCCCGTGAAGCGGCCGGCCGGATTCGTCGGCCACACGGCGAGCTGGTTCATGTTGCACCGGCTCTCGAGCACCCCGTTGCTGCCGTAGAGCGTGCTGTTGTCGAACAGCCCCAACCCGATCCCCTGTACGTTATTCGAGATATTGCGCTCGTTCGCGAACCCGCCCATCGTCTGCGCGAAATTGGTAAGAAAGATGATTTGAAAGAAGCTGTCGGGAAAGGACTGGTAGAACCTCTGCATCAAGGCCACTTCGTTGACCAGCGGCTGGGTGATATTGAGATAGTTTTCGTATATGCCCGTCGACACCGCACCACCGAACGGAAGGTCGTCCGAGAAGCTGATGATTTCCAGGCTCGGGTTGCCGCCGGGGTGAATGCCGAACGTAATCGGCGCGCCGTTGGCTGCCACGTTCGATGTTATTCCGTTGAACGTCACGTCGATCGAGCCGTCGTCGCGGAGCACCATCTGCACCGTGTTCACGTTGCCTGTACCGAACTCGGGGATCGTGTTCCACGTGAACGTGCTCCGCGTCGGCTCTGCCTTGTAAAACACCGCGCCGCCGGCCGCGGGATTGAGATCCATAAAATACGCCGCAATCTTCGGGATCTCACTGAAGAAATCATTGCTGTCGAAGAATCCGCTCGGATTCACGTCGGCTCCGAACCCCACTATCCCGTTGGAATTCGCGTGCACGCTGGTCCACGACGTGCCGAAATACGTAAACGCGAACATGAGTGCAACGGTCAGGTTCTCGTCGTCGCCCAGACTGAGGTTGGCTCCCAGCACGGGATCGAAACTGGCAGCGGGGGCGGAGACGTCGTAACCGCCCACGCCGTTCGGCACGAAACGGAAGGTCTGCAGGTCGGTATCAAATACATTCAACCCGCTGAAGAGAAGCGTGCCGTCGTCTTCGACCACCCATACGTCGTCGAACACCGTGTCCAGCGCCGCGGATACTCCCTGCGCCTGTGAAGCGTACTGGTGGTAGAACCACTTGCTCTCGTTCTCGTTTCCCCGGTAGGTGCCGCAGACGAATTCGCTTGTGCCCGCCGCGGGCGACCGCGCGGCATCGGAGTAGGCAGCGCTCCAACTCTGCCGGATCGGGTTCTCCTCCGCGTTCGCATGGGAGAACGACGACAGGACCGCGGCCAGGAGCATGAGACTCTGTAGTTTCAGCGGGTGCATGCTTTCTCCCCTCTGGATGGTGGATTGCGGTGGCACGCGCGTGCGGGATATCCCAAAATTGCATCAATTCATGACAAATGTCAATCGCGACGCCGCGGCCGGATCCCGAAAGCCCCTGTTTGCCGGCGCGCCAAAACATACTATAATGACAGCCTGTCGCCTGGGCGTCCGAGAGCAGGCGACGGCAGTGCGTGCCCCGGAGTGTGGCGGTACGACCGCCGATCCGCGACGGACGGGGCGCAACGATCCCCGAGAGCCTTGACAATGAAACGTGGAATATCCGTTGAAGCCCTGGTGCGCGAGGGACTCGCCGATGCCGAGGCACGGGCGGTCGTCGACTACCTCGACGCCACGACCGGCCAAACGCCCGCCCCCATGCAGTGGCGCCATCTCACCACGCATTTCTTGTCGCCGGCCGTTCCCTTCGGCGCGCACCTCCTCGTGCACGATGCGGTCTACCGCGACTGGGATAATTCACAAGGGCCCCCGCCCGCATGGTCTCCGACCCCGGAACAGGTTCGAACATCCAATATTGACTCCTTTTGCCGGCGGGCGGGCATCGCCATCCCGGAGCTGCACTCGTGGTCGATCCGCGATCGCGAAGCGTTCTGGACGGCCGTCGTGCGCGCTCTCGGGATCGTCTTTGCAGCGGCTCCCGCGAGAACGCTCGACCCGGCGAGCGGCGCCGAATCACCGGCATGGCTGCCCGGCGCGAGATTGAACATCGCGGCCAGCTGCTTCCGGGCGCGTGGGGACGAAGATGCCGTCATCTACCGGGCGGAAGGTGGAGAGACCCGGCGCATGACGTACGACGGACTCGACCGCCTCTCCAACCGTGTGGCCAATTCGCTCCTGTCTACCGGTTTCAAGACCGGGGACGCCGTCGCCATCGCCATGCCGATGACGTTGGAGGCTGTGGCCGCCTACCTCGGCATCGTCAAGGCCGGCTGTGTCGTCGTCTCCGTCGCCGATAGTTTTGCCGCGGATGAAATCGGGACCCGTCTTCGTCTTTCCAACGCCAGGGGAGTCGTCACCCAGGACGTAACGCTGCGTGCAGGCAAGGAACTGCCCATGTACCAGAAAGTAATAGACGCCGGGGCGCCGACGGCGATCGTCGTCACCACCCGCGACGGCGCGGAAGTGTCCCTTCGCGATGGCGACCACGCCTGGAACGAGTTCCTCAGTGACAACGAATCGTTCGGCTCGGTGCCCTGCAACCCCGGGGACGTGACCAACATCCTGTTCTCCTCCGGTACGACCGGCGAGCCGAAGGCCATCCCTTGGACGCACGCCACGCCCATCAAGTGCGCGATGGACGGTTACCTGCACCACGATATCAAACCGGGCGACGTGGTCGCCTGGCCGACCAACCTGGGGTGGATGATGGGGCCGTGGCTGATCTACGCGACCCTGATAAACCGCGGCACCATCGCGCTCTACTACGGGGCTCCCAACACGGCCGAGTTTTGCCGCTTCGTTGCCGAGGCGAAGGTAAACATGCTCGGCGTGGTACCGAGCCTGGTCAAGGCGTGGCGAAGCACGGGTGTCGTGGAAGGCCTCGACTGGACCTCGATCAAGGCGTTCAGCTCCACGGGGGAGGCGTCCGGCGCGGAAGACATGCTCTACCTGATGTCGCTGGCGGGGTACCGCCCCGTTATCGAGTACTGCGGCGGCACCGAGATCGGCGGCGGGTACATTACGGGCACCGTGGTCCAGGCCGCGTCCCCGGCGACGTTCTCGACCATAGCCTTTGGATTGGACATGGTCGTCCTCGACGGTGACGGGCGTCCCGCTCGCAACGGCGAGATATTTCTCGTACCGCCATCGATCGGCCTCTCGCTCGAACTGCTCAACCGCGACCACCACGAGGTCTACTACGCGGGGACCCCCACCGGCCCCAACGGCGAACTACTGCGGCGGCACGGCGATCAGATGGAACGGCTCGGCGGCGGCTATTACCAGGCCCACGGACGGGCGGACGACACGATGAATCTCGGCGGCATCAAGATCAGCGCCGCGGAGCTCGAACGCGTGGCGGGTACGGTAGCCGGCATTGTGGAAGTCGCGGCGATTGCGGTATCGCCGCCCGGGGGCGGGCCCAGCCTGCTCGTGGTCTACGCCGTGCCCGAAACCGGCGCCGACGTAAAGAACGACGCCCTGATCGGGGCGATGCAGAAGGCGATTTCCAGCGGCCTCAATCCCCTCTTCCGGGTGCACGACGTTGTGCGAATCGACGCGCTCCCGCGAACCGCTTCCAACAAGGTCATGCGCCGGGTCCTGCGGGATCGATACACGGCGTCCGGCGGCGGGTAACACGCCGCCGCCCGCCACCCTACAGGTCGACGCGTTCCATTTCCTCGGCGACTCGGAATCCGTTGCGCTCGATCGTGCGGCGCGCCTCACTACCGCTTTCGAGCGCGGGGTTCGTGTGATTCAGATGTATGAAGCGTATTTTCTTGCGCTCTTTCCGCGGCAGGATCGCGAAACGTTGCATGCTGTGTGTAATAAACGGATGGGGAAATGTCGACATGTCGCGGCCGGGGATCTCGCCGTTTGCATAAAAAGTGCCGTCCAGGTAGGCGACGTCCACGCCGGCAATCAGTTCCTCGATTCGCGTGCCCTCCGCGTCCCAGTCTTCCCAGCGGTCGATGTCCGGGATGAACAGCACGGCGCGCTCCGGCCCTTCAACACGATAGCCCGCCACTTCGGAATACTCCTGCCGGTGCGGTACGGTGAAAGCCGTGACGCTGAGCCGATCGCCGAGGTCGACCGCTTCACCGTCGAAGAGCGTGTTCAACCGGATATTCTCGTAGCGCACGAGCTGGCTCCACGGCCCGCTTCCCTCGAGAAACGCCCGCATTCGCGGCAGCGTGTACACGGCGACCGCGCGCGAGCCCATCGATTCGTGCCCCAGAAACATGAGACCCGTGTAGTGCCCCATGTGCGCGTGGGTCAGAAAAATCCCCCCGAGCCCGGGAGTGCCCTCCACCGGCGCCACGCGGTCGAGGGCTTGTAGCTGCTCCCTGAAATCCGGAGTGCAATCGATCATCCACCTGCGCGACCGCGCCGGATCGACGATGGCAAGACAGCTCACGCGACGCCGGAAGCGCGCGTCGGACCAGCCGGGATGATCCTTGTCCCCTGCCTGCGGAGCTCCGCCGTCCTGCGCGACACCGAGGACCAGAACGTACGGCCTTGCTGTCTTCTCGCCGCGCGCGCCCCCGCAGGGCACGGTCGCCGCTGCGAGCGCGAGCAATACAAGTATGGAAAAGCGTGTCGGCATGGCGCCCGCGGGCTTCCTAGCGCTGCTCCGGCTTCTTCCAACCTACGACCTTGTCCATGATCGCGGCGGTAAGAGCATGGTAGCCGGGGCGCGCCTTGCGATAGATCTGTTTCGCCATCTCCAGTCCTTCCGGGGACTCTGCCAGCTTGCGGTACAGGGGCGAGATGAGCCAGATCCTCCCGATACCGGTCAGGTAGTCCTCGAGTCGCGGGTACACGGGCCGGTAGCGGCTTTCGATCCCGTGCAGAAACCACACCTGCAGGAGCTCCGCGTTGGTACCGCCGGTAAAGTCAAAATGCTCGTCGAGCGCCCGCATCTGATCGGCACTCATATCGTCCGGCAGGCCCTTTATGAAAAGTTTCCATTCCTGAGTCGACCAGCCGGCGGTCTCCAGCGCCGCGGGCGCGGTCCCCGTCTCAAAGGCCCGTATCTGTGCCTTGACGTGCTCGAAGGCGGACGAGCGCAGCACCGGGTGGTTGTCCGGGATGCCGGTGCCGTAGACCCATTCTTCGACTCGCACCCGGCGCTCCAGCCCGGGATCGCTGGCGAAGAGCCGCTCGCGCATGTAATCGAGGAACGCACCGGTAGTCATACTCTGAAAGGCAAAGTGATCGAAATACCCCCGCAAGAAGGCATCCCACTTTTCGCGTCCCACAGTTTCCTCCAGCAGGCGCAGGAACAGGTACCCCTTTTCATAGGCGACGGTGCTCAGTCCCTCGTCGGGGTCACCCTGCGAGATATCCAGGCGCAGGCGTGTGTCCGGGTTGTCGGCCCCGAGCTCCGAGATCGCCGCCCGCAGCTCCTCGTAGCCGAGCAACGCCTGCAGTTCCATGCGCTCGGTCCCGTAGAGCGCTTCCAGGATGCGAAGCTCGAAGTAGGTGGTGAATCCCTCGTTGAGCCAGAAATCGTTCCAGGTGGCATTCGTCACGAGGTTACCCGACCACGAGTGCGCCAGCTCGTGCGCGATCGTCGACACCAGCGAGCGGTCGCCGGCGAGCAGGACCGGGGTGACGAACGAAAGCCGCGGATTCTCCATTCCTCCGTACGGAAAACTCGGCGGCAGCACGATGATATCGTAGCGCTCCCAGCGGTACGGTCCGTAGAGCGCCTCCGCCGTCTGGATCATGGCCTCGGTATCCGCGAACTCCCAAGCAGCCTGTTCGACGAGGGACGGCTCCGCGTAGACGCCGCACCGTTCGCTGATTTCCCGAAATTCCAGGTCGCCCACGGCCAGCGCGATGAGGTAGGCGGGGATCGGTTGCGGCATCGAGAATTCGTAGACGCCGTCGGCGCGTTTTGTCGTGCCGTTGCGTGAACTCATCACCGCCATGACGCCGGGGGGGGTGGTGATGCGCGCGTTGTAAGTTACCCGCACACCCGGATGGTCCTGGCACGGTATCCACGTACGGTTGAGGATCGCCTGTCCCTGCGTGAAGAGAAACGGCCTCTCGCCACCCGCGGTTTGCGCCGGAGAGAGCCAATCGAGTCCCGTCGCGCCGTCGGTCGTCTCGTAAAACACGTTTACGACCTTCGTCTCCGGAAGAATGTCCACGGTGAGCGGCCTGCCGACGACGCCGACTTCGTCCCCCAGGACGAAGCGTGTCTCGCGGCCATCTCCCAACGTGACCTTGTTGATGTTCAGCGAACGCGTGTCCAGGTCGAGCCGCCGGGCGCCCCTTTTGTTCACGATGCGCAGGCTCGCATGGCCGCTGATGCGTCTATTCTCGAAATCGACCGTGAGGTCGAGATCGATGTGCTCCACGACCACCTCGTCCGGTCTGGCGAAAGAGTGGTTTTCAACCCTTACGCCCGCCGGACGGGACCCGCACCCCTGCAGCGCCAGCGCGCACACAAGGAGAACGACTCTCAGCATTGAAGCTCCCTTCTGCGTCTCAAACTCTCGCATTACTGGTAGTTGATCCAGACGGCGATCGCCAGGAAGATTCCCGACAACACGATCAGTTGCAAGAACAACGGCAGCACGAAGCGCACCCACTTTTGATACGGGATCCCGGCCAGGCTCAACATCGCCATGAGCACTCCGGAAGTCGGTATGATCGTGTTCGAGAACCCGTCGCCGCAGGTAAACGCCAGCACCGCCGTCTGCCTCGTCAGGCCGAGTACGTCGGCAAGGGGTGCCATGAGCGGCATCGTTACCGCCGCCTGCCCGGAGCCCGACGGTATGAAGAAGTTGAGGAAGGTTTGAAACACCAACATTCCTTCTGCGGCGACCACGTTGGGAAAGCTTCTCAGAACCGTCGCCGCCGAAAATATCAACGTGTCCATGATCTGCCCATCCACCAGCACCACCTGGATGGCGCGGGCGAACCCCACCACCAGCGCGGCCACAACCATTTCCTCGGTTCCCTTGACGAACGCCTTCGTCGCCTCCGACACCCCGATGCGCGATATACCGGTGGCGACAAATCCCATGAGCAGAAAACCCCCGGCCATCTCGGGCAGCCACCACCCCATTTTCTGTACCGCGTAGAGAATGAACGCGAAGATCGCCGCGCAGCTGACGACGATCGCCACGTGCGACGGTCCCACCTTTTGCCTCTCGAGGTCGTAGTCGGGCAGCGAAAAACTGTCGCCCGCCATCACCGACGCGGACGGGTCTTTCTTGATCTTCGCACCGTAGCGCAGCACGTAAGCGATCGTCCAAGCCATGCACAACGCGAAGAAAACCATCCGCAGCTGGATGCCGCTGCCGAGCGGCAGCTCGGCTATTCCCTGTGCGATCTGCACTGTGAAGGGGTTGGTCGTCGCCGCGGCGAACCCCATGTCAGCGGCGAGCATCACGAGCGCCAGGCCATAGATGCGATCGTATCCCAACTCCTTGGAGACGATCAAGAACACCGGCACCAACGGTATGAATTCCTCCCCCATTCCCAGCGTCGACCCACCGATACCGATCGCCACCATCAGGATGACGGTCAGCAGCGGCCCGGATCGCGAATACTTTTCCAGCAGACCGTGCAGCAGCGCGTTAATCGTTCCTGTACGCTGCAGGATCCCGAAGACACCGCCTATAATGAATATAAAGAAAATGATGTCCGCGGCGCCTTCCATACCCCTCGGGATCGCGCTCAGAAACCCGAGAATACTCACCGGCGACGCCTTGCCGTCGGCGTGGTCGCCGGACAAGACACCCTTCGCCGTCACGTGCCGGGGCAGCTTGTCGAACGTGCCGGGAATGACCACGGTCCGGGTTAACGAGCCGTAGGTCCGGCTCTCGCGCGTGTAGGTGCCAGAAGGGATCACGTACGTGAAGATACTGCAGATCAGGATCACGGCGGTAAGGAGGGCGAACACGTGCGGGATCTGGATGCGCTTGAGGCCTCTCAATTCTTCTCCTTCTGTTGCGGGTTATCCCAGGCCGGCGGCGGCGATCATGGCGTCGATGGTGACGAATTTTTCCCTCGGCTTGCCGCGCGCTCTTCCCCGTTCTATTTCGGCTGCGTCGATGCGCTGCCAGTCTCCGTATCCGACCACATTGACATCCTTGCCGGCAAGCAGCGACAATACGGCGCCGCGATCTGGTTTCGCGCACGGCACGAGCTCACCCAGGTCTGCTAGCAGGCTCTTGACCGTCTCGATCCCGTCGGGCTTGTTGGTGCCGATGACCCCGGACGGCCCGCGCTTGATCCAGCCTGTAGTGTAGAGACCTCCAATGGTCTGTCCGTTGTCCGTGATACGCCCGTCGCTGTTTGGAAAGATGCCGCGCTTTTCGTCGAACGGCACCCCGGGCATCGGAATACCCCGGTAGCCAACGCTGCGAAAGAACGCGCCGCATGCGAGCTCGCTCCGCACGCCCGTGCCCGCCGCCTTCTGCCCGCCGGAAGGCCCGTGCAGGCGGTTCTTTTCCAGGACAATCCGCTCGACCCGCTCTTCGCCGACGATCGCCACCGGGCTCTCGAGGAAATGCACCACGAGCCGCCTCGACTTGCGCGGCGCCGGCCGCTCCGCGAACTCGCGCAAGATCTCGTAGTTCTTTCGCGCCTGCCCACCGCGCGGGTTGTCGAGTTCGGCCTGACTCTCCGGGTTCAACTCGAGGTCTGCCGGCGTTAGCACCGGGTCGCAGTCCGCGAGGCTACCGAACTCCTTGATTTCGGACGGGGTGAATGCCGCTTGCACCGGTCCGCGCCTGCCGACGAGATGAACCTCCCGGATCGCGCTCTTCGCCAGCGCGTCCAGCGCGTGCGCGGCGATGTCTGTGTGTTTCAGTTCATCGGTTGTCTTACAGAGGATCCGCGCGACGTCGACAGCCACGTTTCCCTGACCGATGACCACAGCGACCTCATGCGAAAGATCGAAAGACCGATCCGCGTATTCGGGATGTCCGTTGTACCACGCGACGAACTCGGTCGCCGTGTAACTGCCGGTCAGGTCCTCGCCGTCGATGCCGAGTCGCCGGTCCGTTGCGGCACCGCACGCGAAGATGATGGCGTCGTAATGGACGCGCAGTTCCTCTACCGTGACATCCTCACCGACCCGTACGTTTCCGAAAAAGGCGTAGCCGGCATGTGCCGCGGTACGCTCGTAGACCTTGATGACCTTCTTGATATTCTCGTGATCGGGTGCTACGCCGTAGCGAACGAGCCCAAAGGGCGCGGGCAGCCGGTCGTACATATCCACATCCACGACGACACCTGCGCCGAGCAGCGCTTCCGCCGCGTAGAATCCGGCCGGACCACTACCGATGACGGCGACTCTCAGCGGGCGTTCTTCGCTTCCCAACTTCTCCCGCATCCACACTCCTTCTTCTATGTGCAGTGGGCGTTTGGCGGCCCATGTGAAACGGCCGTGCGGTATCCCGTTCCGGAAGTTCGTTGCGCCGATGGCAAACGAACTTCAGGGATACGACACTAGCATAGCCTCCGGGCCGAATCCAAGCGGCACCTCGCCCCGGGGATTTCCCCACTCCCAACCATGACTCGCCGGGAACCTGTCCCGCCGGGTCCGCCCGGCACGCCCGCACAGACCCGTTGTCTATGGCAAGTCAACGCTGGTTTTCTGCCTGGAAGAGCGGCGGGTGCTTCTTATGGAATCCGCTCGCGTCCTGATAGGCCTTGGCGACGGCAAGGAGCTTCGCCTCGTCGAAGAGTCTTCCGATGAAAGTTATGCTGACGGGGCTTCCCTCTTCGTTGAAGCCATTGGGCAGCACGACGCACGGGTGACCGGTCAGATTGGTCAACAGCAGGTTGTTGCCCTCAAAGGACGGGGAGACGTAGACGTCGACGCCGGTCATGATCTTCTCCATCTCTTGTATGATCGTATAGCGGAGACGATTGGCCTGGATGTACTCCACCGCCGGAATGAAGCGCGACGAGCGGAACACGTTGGGCCAGGCGTTCTTGATTTGACGCACCATCAGGTCATCCCGGTTCGAGCGCGTGAGTTCGTCGAACGCCGCGGCGGCCTCGGCGCTCAGAATGTAACCCAGTGCCTCTACCGGGTAATCGGGCAACTCGATGGGGACCAGGTTCGCGCCGAGTGCGCGAAGCGCCTCGAGCGTTGCGGCGTCGGTGTCTTTGAACGGGTAGTCCCCGCCGAACGATTTTTCCAGGTAACCGACACGCAGTTTTCTGAGCTTCACTTGCGGATTGTAGTTGAACGGAAGATCGACGACTGTCTGGTCCAGGCCGTCGGCGCCTATGATCGCATCGAATACCAGGGCACAGTCCTCAACCGTCCGGCAAATCGGCCCGATCTTGTCCATGGACCAGCTGAGTGCCATTGCACCGGCCCTGCTGACCCGACCGTAGGTCGGCCGCAACCCCGTGGTGCCGCATCGGGTCGACGGGGAAACGATGGAGCCCCACGTTTCGGTACCGATGGCGAATGCCACCAGCCCCGCCGCCGTGGCCGACGCGGATCCCGCGGAAGATCCGCTCGATCCCTGCTCGAGGTTCCACGGGTTGCGGGTCATCCCTCCGTACCACACATCCCCCCACGCCAGCGCGCCCAAGGTCAGTTTGGCAACGAGCACGGCACCCGCCTCCTCGAGCTTCTCGATAACCGTGGCGTTCCTGCCGATCGTCTGTTCCTTATAGGGTTCGGCGCCCCACGTGGTCTTGTATCCCTCCACCGCCAGCAGGTCCTTGGCGCCGTACGGTATGCCATGCAGGTAGCCGCGGTATTTTCCCTTGGCGATTTCCTCGTCGGCTCTCCGGGCCTGTTCGAGGGCCAGGTCTTCGGTTAGCGTGATCACGCACTCCAGCCGCGGACCGTATTTTTTCAACCGGTCGAGATACATCCTCGTGAGCCGGGTCGACGTGATCTTTCGCCTGCGGATGAGTTCCGAGAGGTCGCGTACCGAATAGAACGCCAGCGCTTCGATATCGCGGGGCACTTCAACGTGGCCGGGGCGGCTGGCCACGAACCTCTTGCGCTTCTTGGCGAGCACCTTCCCCGCGGGCACGGGATTGAACTGTAAGGAAGGAGGGACGGCGTTGTCGATGTGGAGCGTGCGGA
>JBHHVD010000052.1:0-22223 GCA_046754105.1 Candidatus Krumholzibacteriia bacterium | reverse complement strand
CCCGTGATCGAACAGGTTGCCGACTACGGACGTCAGTATGCGGAAATCCCGCATCGACAACTCTCCGACGAGGGGCGCCGGAAAGTCGGGATGCTGGTGGGTGATATCCGTACCCAGCGCGACGTGAACGGTAGCGGGAACGTCGTGGCGGTGCGCACACCCGAAAACGCTGTACATCTCGTGCGGCGCACGTTCCTCCACCACGTATTCTCCGACACCCTCACCGAGCCCCAGCTCCCGTCCGGCCGCGTGAGCGCAAGCCGCCTCGAAACGGGACGCCGTCTCTGCCGACATGCCGAAGCGCCCGAGCGGCAGCTCCCGCGCCACATCTTCCGACGTCTTGCCGAAGAACGCGAGTTCGAGATCGTGCACCGTGGCCGACCCCGTCGTGGCGAGCGCGGTGATGTACCCGCTCTCGATCAACGAATTGACGTACAGGGACAGGCCGCACTTGATGACGTGTGCTCCGATCATCCACAGAATCGGTCTGCGCTTACGCCGCGCTGTTTGCAGCGCGCCTACGACCCGCTTGAGGTCGTCCCCTTTCAAAATATCCGGAAATACCGCGGCCAGGGCGGCGCCGTCGATTCCCGCGTCAGCAGGTTGCACGAAACGATCGATTCCGACCTTTGAATCCCGGCTCGCGATGGGAACCGGCCGGATCCTATTGAGATCCTCTTGATCGTACTTGCTCGTCATGGTTCAGCTTGTCCGCCAGTCGATAGCTCTTGAGTACCGCCGCCACCGCGCCGATGAACACCTTGCTCTTCATCAACACCGGAATCTTATACCTATCATTGGTCACCCACACCGTCAATCTTCCCTTTTGATTAAAGAGGCCCGGCCCCTGGAGAAACGGTTCGACTACCAGGCAATCGAACGTGCCCGCGTCGACCGTCACTTTTTCCTCCCGCAGGACTTTTACGGCCAGGGGGTAGTTCTTGCCGTCCGTGTGGTTGGCCAGCGCTATGGTCTGGCCGACCTGCAGGGGCAGCGCGCGCACGTAGTACATCGACGACAGGATGTCCTGTGTCCTCGGAGCGATCTGCACCACCTTGTCCTTGTACTGCGCCTTGTGAGCCGACTGGTCGAACGTCACCCCCTCGTCCCGCTTGAACTTGCCCTCGCGGAGATGCTTCTCGTACTTGAGACTTACCAGCTCCGTCGTGTCCATGAGCGATACGAAGCGGTCGCGCACCTTGAAGAACGCGGAGAACGCATCGTTGGTCCGGGCGTTCGAAACAATGTTGTAACAGGCGATGCCACCGACGTCCGAGACGTTGCGTATCTCCAGCGTTGCTTCGCCGGCGGTTATAATCCCGTACTGCACGGCGAACACGAGCTTCTCACCTTCGCCAAACGGCACGAAATCCGGCAGCAGGCTGTCGGTCACGCCGCCCACCCACGGTCCCGCCGCCGTGTCGGCAACCGCTTCCATTTCCTTTGCGGGTGTCGGCGGGGTCATCGTCGAGTCCGCGCCCGTCTGTGCGGACGGCGCACCGCCCCACACGACAACCGTTGCCACCAGCGCCCAGTACACCCACACGTTCCGCGTCATCATCGCCCGCCCCCCTGATTGTGCTCGAGCAGGCGATGGTACACATCGACGGTACCGCTTACCATGCGGCGATAATCGTAACTCTCTGCCCTGGACGTGGCGGCGGCGGCACACGATTCTTTCAAACCCGGTTCCGTCATCATACGCACGACCGCCTCCGCCAGCAGGTCCGGTCTTCCCGGCGTCACCAGCAGCCCGGTGACCCCGTCTTCCACCAGGTCCGGCACCCCGCCGGTCCGAGTCGCCACCACCGGGACCCCCATCGTCTGCGCATCCATTATCGAAGTGCATAACCCTTCCAGGCTGGAGGAAAGCACAAAACAATCGAACATCGAAAGCAGCTCCAGTACGTCTTCCCGGAAGCCGGTCAACACCACGTCACCTTCCAGCTTCAGGTCTCTTATCAATTCCTCGAGCTCGCCTCGCAGCTCGCCCTCGCCTACGACAAAGAATCTCGCTCCACTCAGTTGTTTCGCTATGGATTCTGCGGCGCGGATAAAATCCGCCTGGGATTTATGAGGGGCCAGTGCGGCAATATTGCCGATCACCGGAGTTTGCCCGGACATTCCAAACTCATCGTAAAGATAATCAATATTCCTCACGCGTGCAAACTTATCCAGGTCGATACCGCTGCGTACCAGCGTTATTCGGTCCCCCTCCACGCCGCCTTCCTCGAGTACCTCCCGCACGCCGTTCGATATCGCGAGGTAGGCGTCGACGCCGGCGCGATACTTCGCCGTACTGAAGAGGTTGGTCGCGATCGGAAAATCCACCCGCCGGCTGACCACGAGCCGCCGCCTCGTTCCCCGGCCCCTTCCGAACGGGCGCTTCATCGCCAAGGACGCGACACTGTGTGCGTGCGACGAATGACAGTGAACGATATCGTAACGGTTCGTCCGCAAGTAGCCTCTCAGTTTCCACGCCGCCGCAAGATCCATGCCTCCCGCAACCCTCAACGGAAGGCACGTTACCCCCATCGCCCCGGCCCGGGCGGCGATCGCGGAATCCGGGGGTGCGGCAAGTGTTACCGCGAAGCCGCCCTCCGCCAGCAGGCCGCGGATCAGTAACTCGAGTTGGGCCTCGCCGCCGCGCCAGGTCGATTCCGAATCGATCATGAGAACGCTCGCAGGGCCGCTCATGACGCTTTCCCGGAAACTGTTCGGCACTCCAGCAGTTCCCCGGCGTAGCGGAGAAATGCATCCGCGATCGACCGGCTCGAAAAACGCTCGTGTACGATCCGCGCGCCCGCGGCGCCGATGTCCGCTCGCATCGCCGGCTCCCGCGCGAGAGTGCGTATTCGTTCCGCCAGCGCCCGTGCGTCCCCGGCCGGCACCAGGCAGATGTTCTCACCTTCGGAGAAAAACTCGCGCGCCGCCTCACCGTCGGCGGTGATCACCGGCCGGCCGACCGCCATCGACTGAAATACCTTGTTGGCAACCACGCGCCCGCTTTTCGCCGAGCGGCCGAACACGCCCAGGCTGATATCCGCGTCCGCCACGTGCCGTGCGAGGTCCCTCATGGGCACGTTCGGGTGCAGGCGTACCCGGGTCAGGTTTTCCTTTTTCACATACCCCGCCACCCGGTCGTACGTCTGCCCGCCGCCGATGAGTACGAACTCGATGTCCTCGTCGCGGAGCAGCCGAGCGGCCTGCACGATGACGTCCACGCCGTGAAAGGGCAGATAGCTGCCTACAAAGAGGACCTTGCACGCGCCGGTAGGCGGTCCGGCGCCCGGCGTCCCCTGCGCGGCGCCGCCGTTGACGGTAAAGAGGTCTTCGTCGAAACCAACGGGCAGCACCCGGATCTTTTTCGGTGCCGCGCCGAGCTCCTCCGTGTAGTAATCCGCGTGCGCCTGCGTATCCGACAGCACCAGATCGCACAGGGAAAACGCCATGCGATCCAGGTTACGGTTGTGCCACGCCTGGAACGAATCTTCGTCCGCCTCCGCGCGATTTACCTTGGTGTCGTAACGTGACACGAGCGGGTCGAAAACGACGCGCTTGCCGGTCAGTCTTCCGAGCACATAGGCCAGGGGCACGTCTTTGTGCCGGAATTCGGGCACGTAGATAACGTCGAAATCCCGTTTCATCTTCAAGTACCGGTACAACAGCACCGCGTAGCGGGACAACAGGCGCCTCCTGGGCGAGGTCCTGCACGTACACACTTCCACGTTTCTCTTCTCGAGCCCCTTGCGCAACACTTCGTGGCGCGGGTAGCCTTCGGTATAGCCGCCGAAAAAACAGACCTTCCTTATGCGCGTTGCCGCCACCGTTGCCTTTCCCATGCCTTGGCGTACTTGAGGTAGACGCCGTAGGATGACAGCAGGCAGAGCATGAGCCCGCGAGAGCCGTCGAGCACGCCGAGTTGCAGCACGTACATACGCAAGAAACGAAACGGAGGGTGGAGAAGCATGTTGAGCAGGGCGAACCGGCCGCCCTTGTCGACGTAATCGATCGCGCCGCGGCTGCTGTATTCACGTAGTTTTTGTAGATGAGATCCGACTTTGCGATACGGGAAATGATGGAGCTTGCCGTCCATGATCGCCTCGCGGCCCTCCAGAGTGACCTCCTCGTGCACGGCTCTTTCCTCGTAGCGCCCCAGACCGGGGCGGAAAAACCGCAGCACCTTGTCACGCTGCCACCCGCAGTGGCGGATGGTTCGTCCCAGGTACTCGCTCTGGCGCCGGATCCAGAACCCGTCCGGTCCGCCCGATTCGTCCATGCCGGCGATCTCCCGCTTGAGCCCTTCGGTCAACGCCTCGTCCGCGTCCAGTATCAGCACCCACGGATGCCGCACGCGTTCAAGCGCCCAGTTCTTCTGCCTCGCCGCCGACTCGTACGGTCTCTGGTAAATGGTCACGGGGTATTCGCGGGCTTTTTCCAGCGTGTCATCCGTGCTGAACGAATCGACCAGAATGATTTCTCCGAAGCCGTCGAGGCCCTCGAGGCAGCGTGAAATATTGGCCGCCTCATTGAACGAGGTAACGATGACCGAAATCCGCGAGAGGTTCATCGTGGGGCCGTCCCGCCGCCGATCGACGCAGCGGCCTTCACGACGGCGTCCGGCGTCAGGCGCGTCATGCACGGGCTGCCGAAGGGACACACGAGCAGCCTGCACGGGGAACACGAAAGGTTCTCGTACAGGTACCGGTCATGCTTCGCTCCCATGTGCCACTCGTCGGGATCGGTCGGCCCGAAAAGCGTCAACGTCGGCACGCCGACCGACACGGCGAGGTGCTTGAGACCGGAGTCGATGGTCACGATCAGCGACAGTTGTCTCACGAAGCCGGGCATGGCGGCGAGTGGCATCGCCGGCGCGACCGTAACCCCCCGGCCGGCGTCGCCCGCGACCCGGGCGGCTCGTTCCTTTTCGCCCGGTCCCCACATGATGACGACCGCCTTGCCGCCGGCCACGAGCCGCCGTGCCACCTCCACGAAATAGCGGTGCGGCCACGCCTTGGCCGGATACGGGTTGCCCGGGTTGACGCCGACCACCGCACCGGCACGCAGGCGCTCTTCGCCGACGCCGCTGGCGAGGAGCGCGCGCTTGCCCTCGGCCACGCGGGCCTGCGACACCGGCAGAGTGTTGTACCCGTCGTCCTCGAGACCGGCGAGCCCGCCTCTGGCGGCCAGCGCCATTGCCGATTCGTGCGCCGTCCGCGGCCTTTTGTGACCGTTCTCGAAGACGGCCCGCGGCTCTACGTCGGTGTAGAGCACCTTGCGCATGCGGACGTCGAACCCGATCCTCCGCGCCGCACCGGACAGCCACGAGAGAAGCGCGCTACGCGTGTTCGAATGAAAATCCAGCACGCAGTCCGTCCCGAGCCCGCGCAAGTCGTCTATATAATCATTGAATTTCATCACCCCGCCGGAGCCGGCGAGCTTCGGGGGCTGGACCAGCAGCCGGTCGACAAAAGGCACCGGTCGCAGGAGGTCGTGGTAGTGAGCGTCAACCATAAAGACGATTCGGCGCCCGGGGTCGGCCCGCTTGACCGCTCGCAACGTGCCAAGGGTGGCAAGCACGTCGCCGAGCTGCCGGAGGCGAATCGCAAGCAGTGTGCGAGTGTTCATCTGTGCTCCTGCCGGCTTGCCGTGGGGTGCGTCGAAGCACCGTCGAGAACCGAGTCGAGTTTCCGTTCGACCGCCTCGACGCTCAGGTAGTTCAGGCAGCTCAAGTGATCGCAGAAATGGCTGTGGCACGGCCGGCAGGCGACCGGCACCCAGGCGGGCGTGTACGGTCCGTACCGCTCGTACGGAAACCACACGTCCGGCTCGCTGCTGCCGAAGATGCCAACGGTCGGTGTGCCCACGGCAACGGATACGTGCATGATGCCGCCGTCGCAAACCACGATGCCGTCCAGTTCGTGGATGACGGCCGCCGTCTCACGCACCCCCAGCGACGGCACGTACGCCGCGCGCTCCCCCAGCCGCCCCCGCATCGCGTCGCGGTAGTCCTGCTCGCCGGGTCCGCAAAACACCGCGACCCGGCAGCCGCGTTCGATGAGGCGTTCCGCCAACGACGTGAAGCGATCGCCGGGCCATCGCTTGACCTCCCACTTGCCGCCGGGGTGGATACCGACCAGCGGCCGGCGGTCGCCGCATCCGAGGGATGCCAGCACGGCGCCGGCCTTCTCTATTTCGGATTCGGAAATCGTGAGGTTGGGCTTTTCCGCGCCTGCCTCCACACCCAGGCACTTGCCAAAAAACAAGTGGTGTTCGGTGGCCGCTCTCACCGCCGCAGGCACACGCAGAGCGTGCGTGTAGAGGTGTCGGCGGATACGGCGCGCACCGCCGATACGCAACCTCGCTCCGGAGAGCCTGCAGAGAACCGCACTGCGCGGATTCGAGTACAGGTCGATCGCCGCTCCGTAGCGGCGCCGTCGCAGCCCGCGGATGAGACGAATCATCGCGCCGGTTCCCTCTCTTTTTTCGGGAACTCGAAAGACGCGACCCAATCCCGGTTCGCCGGTCAGCACGTCGGCCCCCTGCCGCCGGGTCAGATAATCGATCTCGGCGTCCGGAAACCGGCGCTGCAGGGCGCGCACCAGGGGCAGCGACAGGATGACATCACCGAGATAGTCGAGACGGGTGACGAGGATCCTGCCGCCGCGGTCGAGCTGCCGGGTGACGTCTCGGGCCAGCTGCGATTTCATACACCGCCCACCCCGTTTCCGGCCGCGGCGCCCTTGATCTTGCGGACGATATCGCGAGAGGCGTGCGACTTCGGGTCGCCGACGATCACCGTCTCGATACCCAGTTTCCGCGAGGTACCGCGCTCCGGCACGGTGTCCGCCGTATAGTCCGTGCCCTTGGCGTGGTAGCGCGGCCTGAGCTTGTCGAGGATTCGCCTCACGTCGGAGGCCGAAAACACCAACACCGCGTCGACCATCTCCAGCTGCGCCACGAGGTGCGCGCGATCGGCCGCCGGCATGATCGGTCTCCTTGCACCCTTCAGGGCCCGTGTGCTCTTGTCGTCGTTGACCGCCACCACCAGGAAGTCGCCGTACTCGCGGGCGCCGTACAAGTAGCGGACGTGCCCGACGTGCAGGGGATCGAAACACCCGTTGGCCAGGACGACCGCGCCACCGACGGTATCCTCGATGTGGCGGTGGAGCCGGACGGCGCTGCGAAAGACCGGTGCGCCCTGGCGGCTCATGCGAACGCTCCGTCGTCGCGTGGACTGGGGTGTTTCTTGCGAATCGCGCCGAGCTCGTCGTGTGTCACGGTTGCAGTGCCGCGTTTCATGACCACGACCGCCGCCGCGTACGTGGCAATCTCGGCCGCTTCCGCCAGGTTCGCCCCCGAGGAGAGCGCGAGTACGAGCGCCGCCGCCACCGTGTCCCCCGCCCCCGTGACGTCGGTCACGTCGCGGCTGCCGACGATGCCGACGGACTCGCCGCCCGCATCACCGGCGAACACCCGCATGCCCTTGCTGCCCCGCGTCACGACCATGCCGTCCAGGTCCTGTTCCGACAGGACGCGCGCGGCGAGTCCGTCCAGGTTCGACCGCTCGTGCTCCTTGATTTGCAGGGCTTCGTAGAGTTCGACCTCGTTGGGGGTCGCCACCGTCGCGCCGTGGAACCGCAGCAGGTTGAAGCGACTGTCGACCACGATGGGGATCGAGCGCGCGCGGCACGTTCCGATAACGGCTTCGCTGAGCGGTCCGGGGACCAACCCCATGCCGTAGTCCGAAAACAACACGGCGTCGCTCTCCTCCGCCATGCTCGAGACCAGTTCGCCCAGCCCCGCGCGCGCGGAAGCATCGGCGGGCACCGTGCAGGAACGGTCGATCCGTGCGATCTGTTGCTTCTGGGCGTGCAGCTCGCCGGCGAGGATGCGCGTCTTGACCGCGGTGGCCACCGACGCCTCCTTCACGAGCCCGGAGACGTTGACCGCCCTGGCGGCGAGGATTCCGGCGAGGGTTTCTCCGTAACGATCGTCGCCGACGATTCCGAACACCCGCGCACCCGCTCCCAATGCCGTTACGTTCTGCGCTGCATTGGCGGCGCCCCCGGGATGATAGACGCTCTCGCGGTAATCGATCACGATCACCGGTGCCTCGCGAGAGACGCGCCGGGTGTCGCCGATCAGGTACTCGTCGAGGATAAAATCACCAATGACGGCGATCCTCTTCGAACGAAAATCCGTTACCAACTCGTGGAAGCGATCGTCTTTCATACGCGAGTCCCCTATCCAGCTTCGTTATGGGTGGCGGATGCCCGCGGCACTTCCCCGGCGCCTCCGGCGGCGGACAGCGCGGCATCGAACACGGTATCCATAGAGATGCCCTGGTAGCATTCCAACTGCGTCGGGCACGACTTGCGAAAACAGGGCGAACAAGGTACCGGCTCCCGTATCACCAGCACCGTTTCCCCCAGCGGCCTCGTCCAGACCGGCGACGTGGACCCGAAGATCACGACGACCGGCGTACCGATCGAGGCCGCCGCGTGCGGCGCGCCGCTGTCGTTGGCGACCAGCACTCTTGCCCCGGCGAGCAGGGCAAAAAAGTCTCCAAGCCCCGTCAAACCCGCCAGATTATAGACACCTTTGAGCCCGTCCGCAACGGCCTCACACAACCCGCGCTCGCCGCGCGCGCCCCCGAGAACAACGGGCATTTCGCCGGACAGCCGACCGGCGAGGGCCCGGTATTTCTCCACCGGCCACGACTTGGTCTCGCCGTATGTCTCGCCGGGAACCACGACGGCGTAGTCACCCGGCGGCGCCCCGCAGGACGCCAGGGTGTTCCGCGCGGAGTCGCGTTCGTTCGCGAACACCTCGATGGAGGGCACCGCAAACTCGCCCGCGCCCCCGAGACGCAACCGTTCGGCAAGCGCCCGCCCCAGACGCAGGTAGTTCTCCGACAGGTGTTCGTCGCGCAGCCCGCCCCCCGCCAGCGCTTCGTTGAGAAGCACGCCACGTCCGTCCCCGGCGAAGCCCACGCGATTCGGCACGCCGCCCAGAAAAACGCTCAATGCCGAGGAAAACGACGGCGGAAGCAGCAGCGCGCCGTCAAAAGCCAGCGCGCGCAGCGCCCGGCTTCGGCGCCATAGTCGGCGCGTGAAGCCGTCCTTGGACATGACGACCAGTTCACCGACCTGGCCGAGCCCCCAGAATACCCGGGCAGTGTAGCCCTGCGCGAGGACGGTGACCCGCGCGTCCCGCATGCCGGCGAGGTATCCGAGCAGCGGCAGGCTCATCACGGCGTCTCCGAGCCAGTTGGACGCGACGAGGAGAATGCTGCGCTCGCGAGGTTTCATCGAATCGATCACGAAACGAGACCGAACTGCAGGTCGTAGAGTTTCTTGTAGGCGCCGCCCGAATCGATCAACTCGCTGTGTGTTCCGAATTCGCGCACGACGCCCTCCTCCAGTACCAGGATCTTGTCCGCGTTTTGAATCGTGGACAGCCGGTGGGCGATGACGAACGTCGTCCGGCCCTCGAGCAGGCGGTCGATCGCCTCCTGGACGAGAATCTCGCTCTCCGTGTCCAGCGCGCTCGTGGCCTCGTCGAAGATGAGGATACTGGGGTCTTTGAGGATGGCGCGCGCGATCGATATTCGCTGCCGCTGCCCCCCTGAGAGCTGCGTGCCCCGTTCGCCGATGATCGTCTCGTAGCCGCTGGCAAGCTGCCTTATGAAGCCGTCGGCGTTCGCCGCTTTCGCGGCGCGAACGATGTCGTCCAGCGGGCATTCCGGCATGCCGTAGGCGATGTTGTTCCGTACCGTGTCGTTGAAGAGGATGATCTCCTGCGTAACCATTCCCATCAGGCCCCTGAGCGACGACAGGTCCACGTCGCGAACATCGACGCCGTCGAAGAGAATCCGGCCCTCGGTGACGTCGTAGAAGCGAGGCACCAGATCCACCAGCGTCGTCTTGCCGGCACCGCTCGGGCCGACCAGCGCGATCACCTCCCCTGGCGACACCGAGAGATCGATGCCGTGCAGCACCCTTCTCCCCGGAATATACTCGAAACCCACGCCCTCGAAGCGGATCCCGCTCTCGAACGTGGCCGCCGGTCCGCCCCTTCCCCGGCCGAGCGGTTCCTGGGGAATATCCAGCACCGCAAAAACGCGGTCGGCGCACGCGATGCTCTCCTGCACGACATTATTCAGTTTGCTGATATTCTTCACCGGCGTAACGACCCATATCATCGCGCCGACGAACAGCACCAGGTTCTCGGGACTGATTACGCCCCCGATTACCTGCGTCCCGCCGTACCAGAGAATGACGACGATCGACAAGGTCCCTAGCAGCTCCGACGTAGGTGACGACACGGCACCCCACAGCTTCATCTTCAGGAATTGGCGCATGTAGGTAAGATTGATTTTTCCGAAGCGTTGCCGCTCGTACGCGCCCATGTTGAACGCTTTGACGACACGCATTCCTGAAACGTTCTCTTCGAGCAGCGCCGTCAGATCCGCCATTCCCGCCTGGGTCCGATAACTGCGCTTCTTGAGCTTGTCGCCGATGAGGCCGATCAGCATCATGTTCAGTGGAATCACGACGAACGTCAGCAGCGACAATTTCCAACTGATGGCGAGCACCACAACGAGTGCGATCAGCGTCATCAAACCGTTGCGGACCAGACTCGCCGCCGCACCCACGACCGCTCCCCGCAGCGTACTGACGTCGTTCGTTATGCGTGAAATAATGTGCCCGGTTTTTTCTCTCTCAAAGAAAGATAACGGCAGGTTCTGAAGGTGCGAAAAGACGACGTTGCGAATACGGTACAGCACCTTCTGCTCGAGGTATACGGTCAGGTACGTCTGCAGGTACGCAAAAACGCTTTTGACCAGGAAGAGCAACAGCAGCACGACGCAGAAACGCGCCAGACGGCTCGCCTCGCCGCCGGCGTACATCCGCGCTTCGAACCAGCTCTGGGCCTTCGACCGCACGGCGTCCACGGCGGCGGGCAGCGGTATGCCCTGTACGCCTTCCGGTCCACGCTCGACGGACGCCGCCACCGGTTCGTGGTCGTAAATGATGATCCTCAGAAACGGGTGGATCAGGGTCAGCGACACGCCGCTCAACGACGCGAAAAGGGTCACGGTGATGAAGAGCAGCACGACTTTGCGCCAGTACGGCAGCACGTATTCCAGCAATCGCGCGTAAGTTCGCATAATAAAAGCCCCACGTTGCGAGTGGAATCTCTAGTCTACACGGGTAAGGTGAAGGAGGGTATCGATTTTTGAGTTGAATTCTTCCAGGGAAACCCGTTGTCCCTTAACACCTTGCAGTATCTGGACCCACGGCGTCCCCTTCGGGAACCAGTTGGCGGAATCGTGGTGCGTAAACAGACCGACGCTCGGGACACGCATATCGACGGCGAAATGGAAGAAATCCGTATTGCCCGACAGAAACAGATCGGCACAGGACAGCAGTGCCAGCCCCTCTTTGACGTTCTTGGGTTCGAGTCCGAGCAGGTCGCCCTGGAGTCGCGAGCGAAAGCTCGCGATCCGCTTTTCGTCGAGGTTGTTCGACATAAGCAGGATCTTGCACTGCATGCGGGCGGCGAGGTCGTTGACCAGGTATGCGAACGATTGGTCGACCAGACGGTGCCGGCCCTTGCCCATACCGGGGTCGATCGCGACCAGACGGGTATTTTTCTCCGGCTTGTGAAAGTGGACCAGCTGCCGGGCCCACCGCAGGTCGGTATCGGGAAGCGCCCAGCCGGGCAGGCTCTCGAGTCCGTGAATACCGAGGACGGTCAGAAAGGAGCGTACTTTGGTTGCTTCGTAGGTCGTTTCCCGCGACAACCGCACCTCGCAGTTGACGAAGGGAAAGCTGCGATCGCCCGAGAAACCAATCCGTATCGGCGCGCGCGTGGCCAGCGTCAGCACCGAACGGGCCAGGTTGAACTCCGATCCGAGCAGAAACGCCACGTTGAAATCACGATGCCGCACCCTTTTGGCCAGCGTGAGATAGGTGGTCGACGACAGGGTGAGGTGCGCCGGTTCGTAGGTAATCATCTCGCTGATCTGCGGCATCGTTCGCACGAGCTCGCTGTTGCCCTCGCGGACCAGAAAGGTGACCCGCATTCCCGGGTATCTCTGCTTGAGGAACTTCAGAACGGGCGCAAAGAAGAGTATCTCGGTGAGGTCCCCGGAATCGATGACGAGCACGCGTGAATCGTTGCCGATATCCCGCGGCACGCAGAAGCCCTCGGTATTGACCATACGGCCGAGCAGAGGGGTCAGCAGACCCAGAACCATATCGTGTTTGGGAGAAATCGAAGTTGCGCCCATCTTTATGTCACTCCGCGGCTTACGTTGATGGGCGATGATGCAAGTTGAGGGCCAATCACGTCCATATGAGCATTTTCTCGACGGCTTCCTCGGCTCTGGAAACCGGTTTGAATTCGAGGTCTTTCTTGATGGTCTCGGGGATTTCGTCCAGTTCCCCGGCGTTGGCCTTGGGGAAGACGATCGTCTTGATCCCCGCCCGGTGGGCGGCGATCACCTTGTCCTTGAGGCCGCCGATGGCCAGAACCTTACCGGTCAGCGTGATCTCACCGGTCATCGCGTGATCGTGGCGGAGCGGCTTCTGGAACAGCAGGGACGCCACCGTGACCGCCATCGCCACGCCGGCGCTGGGGCCGTCCTTGGGGACCGCTCCCGCGGGAACGTGCAGGTGGATGTCGTTGGCGTCGAAGAAGGCCGGGCTTTTCGCCTTTTTGAGGTAGTTGGCCCGTATGAAGCTAACGGCCGCCTCGGCGCTTTCCTTCATCACGTCGCCGAGCTGCCCGGTGAGCTTCATACGCCCCTGCCCCGCCATGCACAAGCCCTCGACGAAGAGGATCTCACCACCGGAAAACGTCTTCGCCAGGCCGGTCGCCACGCCGACGGCCGGCTTGCTGAGCGCTCGTTCCCGCGTGTACTCCTGGATACCCAGGTACTTCTTGACGTTCTTTTCCGTGACGGTCACCGGCCGGCGTTTGCCGGAGGCGTGGCGCCGCGCCACCTTGCGACAGATACTGCCGATCTTTCGCTCGAGCTCACGAACCCCGGCCTCGCGGGTGTAATGGCTGGCGATATGACGCAAACCCGTGTCCGGTATCTTCAGGGCGCTCTTCTCGAGCCCGTTCTCGTCCAACTGCCGCGGCAACAGGTAGCGTTTTGCGATCTGGATCTTCTCGAGGGTGATGTAACCCGGCAGTTCCAGCACTTCCATGCGGTCCAGGAGCGGCCGGGGAATCGGGTCGAGCAGGTTGGCCGTCGTCAGAAAGAGGACGCTCGAGAGATCGACCGGAATGTTCAGGTAATGATCTTCGAAGGCGGTGTTCTGGGCGGGGTCGAGAACCTCGAGCAGCGCCGAGGCGGGATCGCCTCGAAAATCGCTCCCCAGCTTGTCGATCTCGTCCAGCATGAAGACGGGGTTGTTGCTCCCCGCCGTGCGCAGACCCTGGATGATGCGGCCGGGCAGGGCGCCGATATACGTCCGGCGGTGGCCGCGGATCTCGGCTTCATCCTTCATTCCCCCCAGCGAGATGCGGTGAAACTTGCGGTCCATCGCGCGGGCGATGGACTTGCCAAGCGAAGTCTTGCCGACGCCGGGCGGACCCACGAAGCAGAGTATCGATCCCTTCATCGAATTCTTGAGTTTTTTGACCGAGAGAAACTCGAGGATGCGTTCCTTGACGCGCTCCAGGTCGTAGTGGTCTTCGTTGAGGACCCGTTCCGCCAGGTCGATGTCGAGGTTGTCCTGCGTCGCGGTCTCCCAAGGGACGTCCAGTATCCAGTCGATGTAGGTTTTTGAAACCGTGTACTCCGCGGCGCCCGGTGACATACGGGACAGCCGATCCAGCTCCTTGTCCGCCACCTCGCGCGCGGCTTCGGAAAGCTTGGCCTCCACGATCTTCTCCCGCAGCTCGTCGATCTCAATGCTGCGGTCGTCTTCGTCTCCCAGTTCCCGCTTGATCGCTTTGAGCTGCTGGCGCAAGTAGTACTCCCGCTGCTCCCGGTCCATCTCCTTCCTGACGTCGGACTGGAGCTTTTTGCCCAGTTGCAGCACTTCCAGTTCATCGCTCAGGTAGTTCGACAACATCTTCATCCGATCGAGGACGTCCGCCTCCTCGAGCAGCTTCTGCTTGCGCTGGAGATCGATGTTCATATTGGTGGCGATGACGTCCGCGATGCGCCCGCCTTCCTTGACGTTGCCGATGATGATCTTCAGCTCTTCCGGAAGGCCCTCCGATTCGTCGATGACTTTCGAGAACGAATTCGTGACCGTCTTTATGTACGCCTTGAGAAGATCGCTCGGCTCCTCCACCTCGTCGACCATCTCGATCCTCGCCCGTATGTAGGGTTCCAACTGAGTGATTTCCACTATGCGAATCCGAACGATGCCCTGTCCCAGCAACCTCATCTCTCCGTTCGGGAAACGGATCATTTTCTGGATGTGAACGGCCGTCCCGACCTCGTAAATGTCCTCGGGACTGGGTTTGCCATCACCCGAATTGCGCTGCGCGAACGCCCCGATGATCTTCTGGTCGGCAAGCGCCTCGTCGGCGAGTCTCAACAGGTTGGGATCGTTCAAGAGAAGCGGTACCATCATCAAGGGAAAGACGACGGCATCGTTTACCGGCAGTATCGCCAGCTCCGTTGGAATCGTGCCCAACTGGATGAGTTCATCCTCGAAATCGAGTTCCTTCTTGGTAACCAAGCGCGGCTCCTCCAGGATCGTGCGTGCTACTCGACCTTAATCTGTCGCTTCTTTGGACGGTCGAACTTTCTCTTGAGCCGGACCTCGAGAAGTCCGTTCGAATAGTCCGTAAATATGCTCTGGCTGTCGATCGGTACCGGAACCGCGATCAGCCTTTGAAACGGACCTACCTGAATTTCCAACTTGTGAAACTGCTTCTTGCCCTGCGGAGCGACCTGGTTTCGCACACCCCGGATCGTGATCACCTTGCCGTCGGTGAACACGTCGATATCCTGGCGGTCCATGCCCGCGATATCCATCGTGATCACGAACTCCGTCTCCGTTTCGTAAACGTCCGTCGGCGGCGCCCAACCGAGGTTGGGCCTCATCTTGAGCTTGTGTTTCGTCGGAGACATCTCCGACATCAACATCTCGAGCAGCTCGCGGATATTGTGAAACTCCTTGTCAACGCAATTTCTGCGCCTGACTACGGCGGCTCGGTCGATCATGGCGATCACCCCTTGGCAATCCGGTCCTCGTGACCCGGAACTAGTCTAAAAACAAAGGCTTTAGCGAGAATAGAAAACGCCCTGCGGAAAGTCAAGGCTCGATACGCGCCTGCGGCCGGAACAGGCCCGGTCGGACGGAAAGCAACCGCCGGCGGGGGGCCGGCGGCAGCACGCGCACGTCTGCCCCTAGGGTTTCTTCTTGAGGGTACCGCTGTCGTTTATCGACCCGCCCACGTCCTCGGGCCTGGTTCCCGTTCCCGAGGGGGGTGTGCCGATCAGGTCGCGCTGCACGAGCTCGTCGTACGAGTGGATGTCGGACTCGACCACCCAACGGAAGAGCACTCGCTGCTGAAAGACCAGGTCGTAGACGGTGAACGTACTCGTATGCGGATCGCGGGAATAGTACGTCCAGTACTCCGCCAGGTCCGCGCCGCCGAGCCGCCTCATGTTGGGCAGGCCCCACGACGCAAGGACTTCGACCACACCCATGCCCCGGACGATCTCGCCGTTCTTGATATGGCGATTAAACTTGCCGTCGGGATTATTACGCAGGAACTCCGCGCGCAGGTCTTGCCGGCCGGCCGGGACCGTCGCCAGCCGCGGCGCGTGGGAACAAGATGCGACAAGGGTCCCCGCCAGCACGAAGAGCGGGATACCGCGTGGGAGTTTCATCATTGGCCTCCCCGGTAGAAACGCGAACGCAGGACCACAAAAAAATCCACAGCGAACGCCGTGGATACGCACTTCCCCCCTACGGAACTTCCGATGGACGACAGCCTGGGCAATCTCGAACCTCCCAAAAGTCCGATGGCATCCAGTGTCACCCATAGTGTAGCAGAAACCCCTGAGGCTGGGTAGGGGGGGTCGTGACGAACCCGGGCCTGATCGTATACGTTGTTGTCGGGGATACGGTTACACACTTCCCCGCCGGACGGTCAGCGGACGCGGGGTGTCACTTCTTGGGCGTCCTGTCCCCGGCCTTGAAGGCGCCACGGGGCGCCACCAGGACGGGTGGCCGGCCCGGCGTGGACTCTTCGATCCCGGGAGGCGGCTGACTGCCGACCGCGGCCGTCGTGCGGCCGCTCTCCCAGCTGGAGAGAACGCGCCGGCGGAAAATCAGCGAATACGACACCGAGTCCTTGCTGAACTCGTCCCGCGAGGCGTAGGTCCATGTCTCCCTATGGGGGCCGGTCGCCAGGCGGCGGTCCGGGATACCCCACGACGCGAGGACTTCCATGACACCCATGCCGACGACGATTTCGGCGTTGCCGATGCGGTCGTTGAAGCGGCCGTCGGGGTGCTCGCGCAGGTAGAGCGTGCGCAGGCTCTCGGTGGCTTCCGTTTGCTTGAGAGAGCGGGGTACGTGGGCGCAGGAAGCGGCAACGGCTACGGTCGCCCCGATGAGCAGAATGTGATGTATCGAGTTCATGAGCGCCTCCTCGATGTGGCAATGGATGCGAATCCGTTCTGCGGGACCACGAGCTGTCGTGGCCGTGGCGAAGGGGACCGGCCGACTCGAGGGCGCCCGGACCGGCTGCGGCCCGGGTAAAGTCTATGCAAGAAATCGTCCCGGCGGCCGGGGGGCGACTACGTTTTATTGGGAATCGGGCATGCGGTAAGCAGTTACTGTAACGCCATCATAGTTAACGGTTTGCAGTCGAAGTAGACGGCGGTCCAAACTGTTCAGCACGTAGCCGTGCGGATCGTCCTCCCACTCCCGGGCCCGGACGTACCACAAGGTCTCGCAGTTTGCAAGAAGGGCCGCCAGTTCCTCGTCGACGCGCCGGACGGGTTTGCCCGCCGGGGCCCGCACCGAGTACACACCCTCCTCGCCGTAGTAACGGGTGAAGACGTGCATCACGGTCGGGGCGAGCACGCAGTCTCCAGGGGCGGCATTGGCCTTGACGTAGCGCGCCGCCCCACGAACGTCCTCTCGGGCGTAGGAGCCATTGAAGTAATAGTTGCCAAGCGAGTAGAGCAATGTGGCAAGGACGAGTACCCACAGCGCCCTCGACCACCGTCCCGGCAGCCACTCGATACCCATGGCGATCAGGCACAGGTACGCCGGGAACGAAAGCAGCACGTAGCGGACGTTGAACGCCTTCGCGTTCTGCCAGCAGAGCAGGATGACGAGGGCGATCGGCAGCCACAGATACAGGGCGACCTGGGGCCACGGGTCCCCGCGGCGCACCGCCCCCACCGCACCGAGCAAACCCGCCGCGCCGAAGACCAACGTCACCCACAGGATCGCGCCCGTGTGGCTCCCGAGCACCGACCGCAACGACGGGTCCCCGTGCAGCTCGCGGGTCGACGGCCCCATGCTGAAGCCGACGCTGAACGTGTACAACGCGTATGGAATCGCGGCCAGGGTGACGGTCGTGTCCCCGCGCAGCCGCTCGCTGTCCTCGAGATCTCCGGGCAGCACCGGTGTTACCAGACTCGGCAGGTCGACCACTTTGTAGATGCGATAGACCCACGGCGAAATCACCCCCGCCACCAGCATGGACACGACCGCCCAGCGCGCGAAGCGGCGGCCGGGCGCGCGACGCGCCAGGTACAGGATCGAGTGGACGACGTACAAGAACGCGGATGAGAAGTTGCACAACGCCGACGCCGCGATTCCCAGGACGTACGCGAGAAAGCGTCGCGGGGTCTCTTTCTTTAGCAGCCCGTGCAGAAAATAGCTCGCGAACATGCCGAAGAAAAAGAGCAGACTGTAGTTGCGCAGTTCCTGCGAGTAGTAGACGTGCAGCGGGTGCACGGCAAGCAGCACGGCGGCACGGCGGGCGACTCGCTCGCCGAGCCACACACCCACCCAGCGGTAGAAGTAAAAGACCCCCGCGACGCCGGCCGCGACGCTCGGCACACGCAGCCATCCATCGTGCACACTGACGAAGTGAAAGAGGTAAACTACGAATGAATGGAGCGGCCCGTGGATGTTATACTTCAGATAGTCCCAGATGTTCAGGCCCGGCCTCGGAACGCTGACATTGAGGGTAAGAAGTTCGTCTACCCACAGGCTCTGGGAGTGTATCCTGTAGAGTCTCAACAGCAGCGAGACAGCGAGCAGCCAGAGAAGAAAAGCGGACTCTTTCTTCTGCATCTGTATCAGATTGGGCGTACGGAGTAGGTCATGATGAAATCGAAACTCTATATCGGTCCAGCAGGCTGGTCCTATCCGGACTGGGAAGGCATCGTCTACCCGCGTCCAAAACCGCGGGTCTTCGACCCGCTCGTCTATATCGCATCATACTTTAATCTGATCGAGATCAACAGCACATTCTACAGGGTTCCGAGCGCGGACACGTGTCGCAGCTGGGTACGGCGGGTCGCCGATCGCGAGGGCTTCGCGTTCAGCGTGAAAGCCAACTCCGAGTTCACCCACGGGAGGACGAACACCGGTGCACGTCACATGCATGTGTTCAAGTCGGCGATCGACCCGTTGTTCGACGCGGGTGTGTTGAGCACGGTCTTGCTCCAGTTTCCGTGGTCCTTTCGCTTCTCGCGTGAGGCACGCGATTACGTGTGCAGTTTGACCGAGCGTTTGTCGCCCTTCCCTTCGGCCGTGGAAGTCCGTCACGCGAGTTGGAGTGCGGATGGCTCGAGGCAGTTTTTTCGCGAGCGAAACGTGACGCTCTGCGGGGTCGATCAGCCGCTCGTCGGCGCCTCGCTCGAGCCGTCGGTTTTCCAGCCCGGCGCGGCCGGGTACTATTTTCGTCTTCACGGCCGCAACCGGGATCGATGGTTCGACCGCAAGGCGGGGCGCGACGCCCGCTACGATTATCTCTACTCCGGAGACGAGCTGTCCGTCATACACCGGCGCATAGACCGCCTCGCGAGCGGTCAAGAGCGCGTGCACGTAGTGCTCAACAACCATTTTCGCGGGCAGGCGGTCGCCAACGCGCTGCAGCTCAAAGCCATGCTATCCGGTACGCCGGTGGAAGCCCCGCCGCAGCTGCTCGCCCGTTTTCCACACCTGGCCGGCCTCGCACGCCCGGTGTCTCACGGCCCGGCGGCCGCCCGGCCCTCCGCGTCGCAGGGAAACCTATTTCAACAGGATAACGAGCAGCAGGAGAACCGCGCCGCCGATGAGAATCGGTAGCTTGTAGCGTCCCCAGAACGCCACCGGGTCGAACGCCGGCGATGGGGACGGCTCGGCGCCGGCAGACCTGCGGAACGACTGCTCGTCCAGCGGATTGTCGTGCGGAATCTCCGTGCCCAGGCTGTCGCGGCGTTGCCGGGTGTCGCGGAATCGCCTCAAGCACATCGAGCAAAACTGAGCGCCTTCATCCGACTCCCACCCGCACGCCGGGCACTGGATCTTTCCCTCATCCTTCGCCCCCCCGGCATCGTCCCGGAGATCCTCGGGCGCATCTTCCCTGGAGCCCGGTGTGGCAAAATGCGTCTCCAGACGCACGCGGCCGCCCACCTCCTCGATCATGGCCTTGAGCCGGTTGGCCTGGGCGGCCGTCACGTGGCTCTTGACCGTGCAGGGCAGTTGCCGTAACACCTGGCGGATCCGCGGAAACGGCACGCGCAACCGCATGGAGAGCTTGATCGCGAAGCTCTCCATCGTCTCATTCTCGTCGTCGATGGCCTCGAGGACGACCTTGTAGAATTTCCGGCTGTGTACGGATAGTTGCTCGTCGGTTTCGGTCATGCTACGGGGGTAGCATGGACCGTACCATTACGGTCGGCGGCAGCCACGTTGACCTGTCACCTCAGGTAATAGTTGTATTCCACTGATATATACTAAGATACAAAATCATCCAGAAGAACGGCCCAGCCGCTACGGAGACGGCGCCGCGCCGAAGACGATGCTGCTCTCCACAGAGCCGGTACTGACCGAGGATATCCCGAAGACGATACCCGGCGTGGGGATCAACGTGTTCACGGTTGTGGTGTCCACCACGGTGGAGTCGAGGAACACGGGGGCCCCGGTAAACGGATCGAGGTTGTACACGCGGTAGAACTGGACGTTGGAAACGTCGCTCATGAACCACTTCAGACCGTACTCGATATCGTTCGACGTGGTCACGCGCAGGCTGTCGGGAGCGGGTGACTGGACGAGAGCGGGAAAGGCGAGGAGATCCTCTTCCGCGTGTCGCGAGCATGCCGCCGCGAGCGCCAGGGCCGAAACCAGCCCAATTGTGATTACGACTCGCAGGCTACGCATATCAGAACCGGAAGCTCCTGGCCACAAGAACCCTTTCACGGCTGGCATCGATCGAGTAGCGAAGGGCAACATCACGATCGTGGTGCTCGTTTCTTAGCACGTCAGCGACGTTGAGCACGTAAACCGTCGCCAGCGATATCAAAAACGCGTTCCGCCACTGTACCCTGGAATGCGCCTGGTCGAACGCCGCGTGCATCGAGGCGAAACGGGTGTTGAACTCGTCGATGGATACGATCTGTCCGGCGTTCAAGTCGTCCTGCAGGGCGGCGAACGCGCGCTTTTCGTTGCGGAAGCGGGTGACGGATTGGTTGTACTGCACCCCGCTCACCAGGAGGCCCACTCCCGAAACGACCGCCACACCGGCGAACACCGCGGCCTTGGTCAGGTGGCCCTGGTGGGCCTGTCCGGTGCCCGGGATCACGAGCGAGCGCAGCACGGCCCCGTCGACCGCTAGGGCCTGCGCCGGGAGCAGTACGCACAAGACGGCCAGCACCGCCGATTTCCAGCGCGCCGGCAGGTAGTTCGCCCCCTCCCTGCCTGCTATTCCGTGGGTGTGTCTCATGTGCTCAGTCAGTGTTACGCAGATCGAAGCGAGAATGTTACTCCTCTTTTGCCCGCATCGCAATTTATTTCTCGTGGACAAACCCGATGGGGCGGTCGCCGCCCCGGCCGCGGCCGCCGGGGACCGGCAAGGCGCCTCGGGTGCGGCCGGCCCGGCTGCCGGCGCCGCGTGTTTTGCCGATTGACACGCATTTGGGCGGGTGATTATCTTCAAAACACCCTCACCGCACACGTCGGCCGCGCCGGCCCGACGGCCGGGTTGCCGATAGCGATTGCAGCGGTCGCTCGACGTGGGCCGCGCCTCGAATTCCATTATGATTGACGTCCGAAACCTCAGCAAACACTACGGCCAACATCGCGCCGTGTCGCAGATTAGTTTCCGCGCGAAAAAGGGCGAGATCCTCGGGTTTCTCGGTCCGAACGGAGCGGGCAAGACGACGACGATGCGCATGCTGACCTGCTACCTGCCGCCGACAGCCGGCTCCGCCCGCGTGGCCGGCTACGACGTCATGGAACAGTCCCTCGAGGTACGCCGGCGCATCGGCTACCTGCCCGAGAACGTGCCCTTGTACGGCGACCTGCGGGTCACCGGCTACCTCGACTTCGTGGCCCGGCTCAAGGGCATGCCGCGGAAGACGCGGTCCGGGCGCATCGGGCAGGTGATGCAGGAATGCGGTATCTCGCAGGTGAGGCACCGGCAGGTCGGCCAGCTCTCTCGGGGCTACCGTCAGCGCGTGGGTCTCGCGCAGGCGCTCGTCAACAACCCCGAGGTGCTGATTCTCGACGAGCCGACCGTCGGCCTCGACCCCCGCCAGATTATCGAGATCCGCGAGTTGATCCGGAATCTCGCCGGAGAACGCACGATCATCCTCAGTACGCATATACTGCCAGAGGTGAGTCTCTTGTGCGACCGCGTCATCATTATCGATCGCGGCAAGCTCGTGGCCGTGGACCGGCCCGAGAACCTCAAGTCGCGCCTGAGCCACGCGACCGTCATTGACCTCGTGGCGCGAGGTGACGTGTCCGCCATCGCGGGCTGCCTCCGGAAGCTGCCCGGGGTACGGTCCGTGGAGCGTGGGGGCAGCGTCTCGGCGGACACACACCGGCTGCGGGTCGAATCGAGAGCCGGCGAGGACGTCCGCGAATCTGTTTCCCGGGCGCTGGTCGACGGCGGTTTCGGATTGTTGTCGCTCGAGACGGCCGACATGAGCCTCGAAGACATTTTCGTCAAGCTGGTGACGCGAGAGGAACCCGAGTAATGTCACGGATGCTCGCGATATA
>JBHHVD010000051.1:0-23000 GCA_046754105.1 Candidatus Krumholzibacteriia bacterium | reverse complement strand
CCCCTTCGTGGAGGATCAAAAAACGCTTTGACACAAGCCCGGTTTTGGATCAAGGTTACGGCTCTGGACGCGGAAGGGAGCCCTTTTTGACAAACGCAACGGAAACTGCTCTCCGCGGCGTCGCCGTGGCGGCGCCGGACACCGGCAGACGCTTGTTGACCGGCCTGCTCGGAGCCCTGCTTTTTGCGGGTTTGACCTTCGTCGGGGCCAACATCCGCATTCCGCTGCAGCCGGTTCCGATCACGCTGCAGACCCTGTTCGTGCTCCTCGCCGGGGCCTTCCTTGGGCCGAGAGCCGGTTCTCTCGGCCAGTGGTTCTACGTGGGTTTCGGGGCGCTGGGTCTTCCCGTCTTTGCGGGTAGCGCGGCGGGATGGGCGGTTATCTCGGGCCCGACGGGCGGCTATTTGCTCGGGTTTCTCGTGGCGCCGGTCGTGGTCGGCAGACTGGTCGGGCGCCGGACAGCCCTGTGGTGGCCCCCCCTGGTGTTCTGGCTCGGCTCGCTCACCATACTCTCGCTGGGGGTCGCGCACCTGACCGTCTTCTACACCCACGACCTGTCGCGCTCGCTGAGCGTCGGCTACGTCCCGTTCGTGGCCGGCGACCTCTTGAAAATCGTCGCGGCGTCTTCGATCTACCGTTCTTACAACGCCTTGCGTCACCGTCGCCCCCGGGGCTGACACCGCGATCCGCGGGCCGCCCCCCCCAAACTCCATTCCATCCCCGTACCGCCGGGCGCATGGCACAGCTCTTGCGCTCTACAATGCGCGTATGCCCCGGACGACCTCGAATATTCAACATCTCGCGCGCCTGGCTCTGCCGCTTCTTGCCGTGCCGTGGATATCCGGATGCGCATTGGGGCTCGGCCGGTCCGCAAGTAACGCCGACAGCAACCGCCTCCAAAAGGCGCTCTCTTCGAAAAATGAGCGTATCGCCGAGCTGACCGCCGCCTCCGAGAATCAACTCGAAGCCATCCGCTCGTTGCAAGAAGAGCTGGAGCGCACGCGAGAATACCTCGAGTACGCCGAACAACAGTTCATCAGCCTCGAGCGCGGCCTGCAGAGCCAGGAGACCAAGGCCTCCGCCGTCGCAACCCTGGCCGAGGCCAAACTCGCCTACGACAAACGCATTCGTGATGACTCCTCAGTAAAGCAGCTGGCCAACGTGCGCCGCGCCAAGGACAAAATCGCCAAGAGCGAATCGCTTCTGCCCGAAAAACGCTACTCGGCGTCTGTGTATTTCGCCAAGCGCGCGATTCGGCTACTGGAAACCGCCGAGAGGACCATTATTCACGTCGTCGCCGTCAGCCACGCGAACATGCGCCGGGGGCCCGGGCTCAAGTACGAAATCGTACACCGTTTGAACTTCGGATCGGTGCTGATCCAGACCGGTGACCGGGCGGATTGGTATAAAGTGGAGACGCGGGATGGAAAATCGGGGTGGGTCCACGAGTCGGTGACGGTAGCGCCGTAGGCGGGCCGGAGCCGCGTTACTTATCCGCCATGGCGAACCGCACCTGGTTCTTACCTTTCGCCTTCGACGCGTAAAGAGCGCGATCCGCCGCGTTGAAAAACTCCCTGCGATTACCCCTGTAAATCGACACTCCGACGCTCACCGTCACCGACACGGTGATGTCGGTCTCAGGAACCTTGAACACCATGACCTCCACCGCCTCGCGCACCTTCTCGGAAACTGCCAGCACGCCGTCGCGGCTGGCATCCGGGAACAGAATCGCGAACTCCTCGCCCCCGTAGCGCGCGATCATATCCGTCTGTCGCACCGTCTCCCGCAGCACGTCGGCGATGCGCTGGATGAGCAGGTCACCGGTCCCGTGACCGAACTTGTCATTGACCTTCTTGAAATTGTCGACGTCCAGCAGCACGAGACCCAGTTCCCCGTGGTAGAGGCTGGCCCGCGAGAGCTCGTTGTTCATCAGGTTCCAGAAATGCCGGTGATTGAACAGGCCCGTCAAGCCGTCCGTTACCGACAGGCGCTCCAGTTTGTCATTCATACCCACGAGTTCGTCGTTCTTGCTCTGCAGCTGCTTCGCCTTGGCCTGCAATTCCGCCTCTGACACGCTGATTCGCTTGGCCATATCATTGAACGCGGAGATCATGTGTCCGATTTCATCGTCACCACCGCCCGGTATATGCACGCCCACCATACCCTGGTTTATTCGGCCGGCACCGAGGCTCAGCTCGGCGAGCGGGTTGAGGAGGTGGCGCGACATCCTCCACGCGGCCAGCAAGAACAGGGCGCACACGAGGAAGTTGGCGAACAGAATACGGTTCTTCCGCGTGACTACCGGCGCGACGAGCAGGCTTTCCTCCGCCTCACAGACGAGCCACCACTGCTGGTTGGCCAGGTACAGTTTGCTCCCGAGAAACTTCGTCCTCTGGCGGCGCTTGCCATCCCGGGACAGGGATTCTTTCGTGTACTTCTCGATGATGGCGGTTCCCGCCTGGTCGGGGCTCGGAACTCTCATCGCGTGCTCGCCGACCATGTTGACGGTTTCCCCGGTCGTCGGGTTGAACGGTGCAATCCGCGGTTGGGTCAAGAATCTGCCGTTCCGGTCCAGAAGAAAAAGATCGGCGACCGTGGTCACCTCTTCGGCGTCGAGCAGATCCTTTATCCCGGACAGACGCATCTTGACGCAGGCGGTCGCCGTCGCCTTCTTCGATATTTCCACGGGGACGAGGATCCACTGGAAGAACGCGTCCCTCGACTCGGAGAGCTGTGCCGGCGCCACGTAGCGCTCCACCCGCGCTTTGCCGCGCAACGAGTCCAGCATCGCCCTCGTCTCCCGTGACACGTCGACGTTGGAAACAATCAACCTGCCGTTCATATCGAGAACGATAAACTGCTCGTAAACGGGGAACTTCTCACCGACGATCGCAAAATATTTATTGATTTCGCGTTTGTGATAATCCCGAACCGCAGGGTCTCGTTCGAGGTAGTAGCGTTCTAGTGAGTTGAGAAAACCGGCCGATTGCAGCAGTCTCTCGAGGTCGCCAATGCGGTCTTTGTACCAGTAGTTGATTTCCCTGTGTGTGGCTTGCAGCACCGACTGGAATCTCGCCTCGGTCTGGGCCGTCTGAAACCGTTCCGTGTCGCGCACGCTGAACACCCACAACACGCCGGACGGCAGCAACACGCTTGCCAGAACCAGAGCAAGGAACTTGGTTTGGAAACTCGCGAATAATCGACGGCGAACGACCGTCATCCCATCGACCAGTCGCCGGCGCACCGTTGTTGTAATCCTCGCAAAGAGGCCCATCAGCTCCTCCGGGTATACGTATCCACTCGGAATTAGCAAGAACAGTACACAATCAGGGTCCAGACGGAGTTATTCGGTGCGGTAATTTTTGCAGGGCAGCGGGAACCCCGGCTCCTTATGCGGCGAGCCGCAGGAGCACTACGAGAGCCAGCCCGAAGCGATAGTAGGCAAACAGGTCGAGACGGTGCGTGCGGAGAAACGCAAGGAGATAACGGATAACCAGCCAACCGGTAACAGCGGCGGTCACCGTGCCGACGGTCAACGCTGCAATCTGCCCGCCATCCAGCGCAAGTCCGTCGATTTCAATCGCCTTCTTGAGTCCCGCCCCCAGCATGATCGGCACCGAGAGGAGGAACGAAAAACGCGCGGCTTCCGAGCGCTCGAATCGCCGCGACATCCCCGCGACGATCGTGATCCCCGAACGGGACACTCCCGGCACGAGGGCCAGGCTCTGGGCCATCCCGATGAAGACGCTGCTTGCCAGCGTCATATCGGCGAGCCGCCGCTGCGCGTTCGCCACGCGCTCGACGATGAGGAACAAGGCCCCTCCCGCGACCAGAGTCACGACGATGACCCTCGGGGTTCGCAGCGCATTCTCGAGGACATCACCGAAGAGTATCCCCACAACCGCGGCGGGAACCGTAGCCGCGAGGATATACCACGGCATGCGTCTCTCGGTACCGGTTCCGCCGCTTCGGAGACCGCCAACCGCGCCGAGCAGCAGGCGGCCGAGGTCTTTTCGGAAATAGACGATGAGCGCCAGGGCGGTTCCCATATGGAGAGCGACGTCGAACGTGAGCCCGTCGACCGCCTCGAACCCGAGCCACTCGCGCAGCACGATGAGATGCGCGGACGAAGAGATCGGCAGAAACTCGGTTATCGCCTGGACGACGCCCAGGATGAAGGCACGGAGTACGTCCATTCGCTGGCACTTCCCTCTGGTTGCGACAGGGCCCGACCGGCTTACTCGGCCGACACGCTACGACCGACGCGTGATCGCACGGATACTACAGATCCGGGTTTCGGCGTGTCAAAGAAAAAGCCGTCATTCGCCGCCGCGAGCAAGCAGGTGGCGTGGAATGAACACGCGCTCGAGTCCTTCGAACCCGAGCTCGGTGAGTATGGCGAGAACCGCTGCCGGTATCGCGCCTTCCAGGATAAGACCGGTATCGTTGAGGGCAAGCCCGGTGACGATTGGCTCACCGAGTCCGCCCGCCCCGATAAACGCGGCCAGCGTCGCCGTGCCAATGTTGATTACGGCGGCCGTCTTGATTCCCGCCAGGACGTTGGGCATGGACAATGGCAGTTCTATGTAGCGCAGTCTCTGCCATACCGTCAGACCCATTCCGACACCAATTTTCTTCAAAGTCGGATCGATCGAGTACAACGCTGTTGCCGTGTTTCTCAAGATGGGAAGCAGGGCGTACATGAACAGCGCCACCATGGCCGGTACGGCCCCGATCCCGAAGAGGGGGATCATGAACGCTAGCAGAGCGATCGACGGTATGGTCTGCATCATACCCGCAACATAAATCACGGCCCTCGCCAGGCCCCGCACGCGGTATACAAGTACGCCCAGGGGTACGGCGATAACGATGGCGGCGAGCAGCGCGACAAACGTCAATTTGAGGTGCGTCGCCGTGCGGCGGAACAAAACACGCCACAGGCCCGTTTCCACGAAGTGCCCTGCCGGCCGCACGAGGCCTCGCTCTACGAGGAACTCAGCCGCGACCGCGGCGAACGCCTTCCCCTCGAGCAGCACCTGCGCGTTGAGCGCCTGCATCTTCTCTGCGGTGATGGTGCCGGCGAGCTCGTTCAGGATCTTCCGTATGCGCGCGCTCAGTGCCGAGCTCACCAGCGGCGCCGCGAGGTACCGGGGGAAATAGCCGCGGTCGTCCTCTAACAGCACGAGGTCGTACTTGCGGATATCGCCGTCTGTGGAATAAACGTCGGTGACGTCGATCTTGCCGTCCGCGATGGCCTGGTAGGCGAGCCCGTGCTCGATCCCACGCGGCCGCGCTCCGAGCCCGTATTCGAGCGCGAGCCCGGGCCAGCCGTCCTGGCGGTTGAGAAACTCGTGGCTGAACGCATAGGTCAGATCCGTTGCCGACGCCAGGTCGCCGATTTTCTTCACACCCAAGCGTTCCGCGGTGGACTTCTTGAGTGCGATCGCGTAGGTATTGTCGAAGCCGAGCGCGTCGAGGAGGACGAGACCGTGATCGGCAACGAGTTCCCTGCGCAGCTCCTCGTACGACAGGCGGCGCGGCGATTTCAGCACCGCCTGCTCCAGCGTGCCCGTGTATTCCGGGTACACGTCTATCTCGCCGTGTTTCAAGGCCTCGTAACATACCAGCGTACCACCCAGCCCCGTGTTTCGCTGTACCGGGATGCCACGGTCCTCGAGAAGCCGCGCAATGATTTCGGCCAGGATGTAGCTCTCGTTGAACTTCTTCGATCCCACTACGACCGCGGGCCCGTCTCGAGCTACGGACGTGGACACGAGGATCGCGATACAAATGGGAATGACCAGGAGTTTAATCGACGGACCTCCCCGCGTCGCTCTGCGATTGGAACAGCTCTTTTACGAAATCCGTGGCCGGCCGCTCGAGAACCGCTTCGCAGGTATCGTGCTGAATCACGCGTCCCCGGTCGAGTATGACCAGGCGCCGCGCGAGCTTGAGCGCTTCCCCTATATCGTGCGTCACCAGTACGATGGTTCGCGCTTCGGACGCCTGCAGGTGCAGGAACTCTCCGTGGATTTCACGACGCGTTATGGGATCCACGGCCCCGAACGGCTCGTCGAGGAGAAAGATCTTCGGGTCGAGCATCATCGCGCGGCACAGCCCCACTCGCTGCTGCTGGCCGCCGCTCAATTCATGTGGGTAACGCCCACGCAGCGCGGGAGGCAACCCCACGAGTTTCATCAGGATCGCGGCGCGGTCATGTATCTCATCGCGTGTCCAGTTGTTGAGACGCGCGAGCAGGGTTACGTTATCCCACACCGTCATGTGTGGGAAAAGGCCGGCGCCCTGTACGGCGTAGCCGATCCGCAGCCTCAGCTCCACCAACCCCTCGTAGTCGATCGGCGATCCGAAAACGAGTACGCGCCCGGCGTCCGGGCGTACGAGACCGTTGATCAGTTGCAACATTGTCGACTTGCCGCCGCCGCTCGGGCCCACGATGGCCGTGGTCACGTTGTCTTCGAACGTCACCTCGGCGCCGTCGAGTGCGGTCTCATCCGCGTAGTATTTGCTCGTGTTATGGAGAACAATCTGTGCCATGGATGCCGGAGTCGCTCCGTCACGCGAATGCAAGTCGAATCAATGCCTGCTGTTCGAGGTTGTGCGCCTTGGACGATCCGGTGGCGGGGCTTGCACTCGCGGAGCGCTTGATGGTCGTCAGGTGCCGGTCCCCGAGAACCCTCTGCAGATGCGGCCGGACGTAGGCAAGGGCGCCCATGTTCGCAGGCTCCTCCTGCACCCAGACCACCTTGCCCGCGGAGCGATGCCGGGCGAGTTCCGCTTCCAGTTCCCGCTCCGGAAAAGGGTACAGCTGGCTGAGCGAGATAACCGCCGTCGCCGTCTCGCCTTGGAGGTCACGTTCCTTCCTGAGATCGTGGACGATCTTGCCGGAGCAAACGAGAACGCGGCGCGCATCCTCGATCTTCGTATCCGGAAGAACCAGTCGGAAACAGCGGTTGGCCGTGAAGGCGTCGATCGGCGAGCTCGCCGCCTCCGCGCGCAGCAGCCCCTTGGGGGTCAACATGACGAGCGGCTTCCGCCACTCCTGCAGCGCCTGGCGGCGCAGAAGGTGAAAATACTGGCACGACGTCGCCGGCTGACAGACCTGCATATTGTCCTCCGCGGCCAACTGCAGGAAACGCTCGAGCCGCGCGCTGGAATGCTCCGGGCCCTGACCTTCGTAGCCGTGGGGCAGCAGCACGACCAGGCCGGAGAGGAGTCCCCACTTGTCTTCGCCCGCGGCGAGGAATTGATCGATGATCGTCTGCGCGCCGTTTGCGAAATCGCCGAACTGCGCCTCCCAACAGACGAGGGCATCCGGGTAATCCCGGCTGTAGCCGTACTCGTAACCGAGGGCCGCGGCCTCGGACAGAGGTGAATCAAGGACGGTAAACCTGCCCTGGTCCGGAGCGAGGTGAGCGAGCGGTGTGTATTCGCTCTCATCGGTGACATCGATAAGAACCGCGTGGCGTTGATTGAAGGTGCCTCGCCGGCTATCCTGACCGGCGAGCCGCACCGGCACTCCCTCGGCCAACAACGAGCCGAACGCCAGGCTCTCCGCCGTGGCCCAGTCCACGGCACGATCGCCGCGCACCATGTCCACTCGCCGTTCCAACACGCGCGCCACTTTGGGGTGCACGTGGAATCCATCCGGCGTGGTTGCCATCGCTTCCGCGATCGCCAGCAGCCGATCCCGGGGCACGACCGTGTCCACCGGTGTCGCCGTGTCGTCGGGGCCGCCTCGGTACCCGTCCCAGTACGACGGCATCGTCCGCATTGTGGGACGTTCGTCGATCGATCGTCCCGCTTCCTGCTCGCGAACCAGTCGCTCCCAGATCCGTTTGCGTAGCGCCTCCCGTTCGTCACCGCCCACACCGATACGATCGGCGCACAGCTCCCAAAGCATGGGACGATCCTTGATCCTGGCATAGAGCAGAGGCTGCGTCGTCGAGGGATCCTCCACCTCGCTGTGGCCGTATCTACGGTACCCGATGAGGTCTATGATCACGTCGTCGCCGAACGCCGTTCGGTATTCGGTCGCCATGCGCCCGGCGCGGGCCAATGCCCCCGGCTCCTCACCGTTGACGTGTATTATGGGAATGGATAGCCGCTTGCCGAGGTCCGATGAGAAGCGGGACGAATGCAACGCCCCGGGCCGGGCCGTAAACCCGACCAGGTTGTTGACGATGACGCGGATGGTGCCGCCGACCGAATAGCCGGGCAGACCGGAAAGGTTCAGAGTTTCGGCCGTTATCCCCTGGCCTGCGAACGCCGCGTCTCCGTGCAGGGTAACCGGCAGGATCTTGCCCCGCGCACCCTCACCGATACGATCCTGTTTGGCGCGAACGCGGCCCGCGACAACCGGGCCCACCGCCTCCAGGTGGCTCGGGTTGCTCGCGAGGTGCACGGCTAGACGGCGACCCGACGCGGCCTCGAACTCGCCCGTGGCCCCGAGGTGGTACTTGACGTCGCCGCTGCCAAGGACGCTCTTCGGGTCTACGTCCTCCTGTTCCGCAAAGATCTCCGCCCCGGGAATCCCGACGATGTTGGCCATGACGTTGAGGCGGCCGCGGTGGCTCATCGCGATCACCGCGCACTCTCCCCCGCCATCGGCGAAAACGTCGAAAATACCGGCGAGCAGAGGCACGACACCCGCCACGCCTTCGATCGAATAACGCTTACTGCCCACGTATCGCGCATGCAGGAAACGCTCGAACAGCTCGGTGGCGGCGAGTTGTTTGAGGATGCGTTGCAAGTCCGGAGGATCCGCCGGCGCCTCCATCCAGTCGGCAACCCAGCGCGCGCGACGACGGTCGATGAGGTGCATGAACTCGACGCCGATCGCTCCGCAATACACTTCCCGCCACAACTGCACATCCGCCGCGGGCGCGGATGCAACGGCATCCGAGATATCCGGATGATGGAATTCGCCAAGCCGTTCGAGCGCGTCGAGCCGCGCCTGCAGGTAGCCCCAGCGGCGAAACGCGTTCGCCAGCGGGTCGCCGTGGCGGTCGCCCCCCGGAGGGCGTGCGGTACGGTTCTTCATTCGCATGCCTTCGTGCAACGCGACCCGGTCACCCGGCCCCACCTCCACCGCCGCCGCTCCCGCCTCCACCGCCACCGCTCGCTCCGCCGCCGGTTCCGGAGGCGGAACTCATCGTGGTCGAGACCGACGTGACCATTGTGGAGAGCCCCGAGGCAAGCGATGACAGGCTGCCGTCGAAGGACGCGCCGCTCCCCTGCGAGCCCAGGAACCACACCGGCACCATCGCCGCGCCGTCGTCCCCCACCATTTGCAGCTTCGGAAACAACTGTTTGTGCATGCCGAATATGATGGCCGCCGCCATATACCGGCCCCAGGCGTTCGAATCCAGCCGTACCGGTCCCAGCGCCTTCCCGATACTGCGCAGGTGCGCGTGGAACTCCTTCCAGGCGACGTGTAGTCGTTTGCCTTCGACCGTACGCCGCTGCAACGTCAAGGTGAGAAACAACGTCAGGACACCGCTTCCGATCGCGGCCGCACCCGACGCCGAGTCACTTAGCTTGCAAAACACGATGCCCGCCACCATCAGCAGCACTCCCGCGATCGCGTTCAGCGCCATCGCCGATGACGGGTAGGGCTCGAAAAAGTCCATTTTCTTGCCCACTTCCTTAACTTTCTTCGACCATTTCATGAACCACTTGCGGAACGTCGCACGGTGACGCGTCGCGGCCTCCTTGAGCCCCGACATTGTAAACCCGGTCACGTCTCCGGCTTCGGTGATCAGGAACTCGACCAGCTGCATTTCGAACGGTTCCAGGTCTTGCATGCGTTTCCCGGTGAGGTCGAAACGGTAATCCGTTTCCGAGCGCATCCGCCCAAACCAGCCCTTCTTCTCGGACCGGCTCTCCGTTATCGTGAAGTAACCGCGGTCGGCGAGATCGAGCAGCGTCGCTACCATCGCCGCCCCACTCACCCCCCGGTGGAGGAGATAGGAGAGAATCGCTGGCCGGTGGGCGCTCGGAATCTCGCCGCGTGCCGTGCGGGCGGCCACGCGGTGTGGGCGGCCGTAGCGCAGGAATGCCCGATACCACCACATCAAGACCAACAGCCCGGCGACGATCGACACGGCGAGAAATTTCTTCGCCAGGCCGCGCTTTTGCTCCCGCAGGGCAGCCGCGCGCCGCATGGATTCGATCCGGGCTTCGCGCTTTCGATTGGCCTCCGCCGCCCACGCCCGCTCCTCGCTCATGATCGTCTCGAGTTGCGGCCGGTCCCCCGCAGCCGGTACGGCGGCGAACCGGTCCTGCGGGTACAGGATGCGCCCCTCCCAGTAAGTACGTGCCGGCAGGTGGGAGACCCCGAGGCGAACGACGCCGTCGGCCGCGATGTCGATCGTGCCGTTCAACGGCCCGTGCGCCCAGGCGCGCACGTCGGAACGGGACGTGCCCGCAGGCGGGTGAACGGTCACACGCACATCCCCGATGCTCCGGTCCCAGTCGCCGCCGACGAACTTGTAATAGAGTTCGGCGACGTCGGGATGGCGCTTCACAACCCCTCCGACCACGTAGGAGAAGTAAAAGGTCTCGCGTTCGTTCGAGGCGCGGTAGTACCACGTGATCGTCGTCTTCGGACCTTTGGAAACCAGCTTGAACGTGCCCGGAGCGGAACCGCCCCCGAGGCGGTACTCGCGGCGGCCGTCACGGACGCTGACCTCTCGTAACGTCTCGCCCGGTTTTAGCGGAACGTCCCGGAATGCGTAGGTGAAGCTGCCGTTGAAAACGTACGTGATCTCTTCCACGACGGCGAGCGACCCATCCGGCCTCACCGTCGCCTCGACGTCAATGCCCTCTATGGCATAGGATTTTGTCCACCCGGCGGTGGGCCACCCAAGCGCCACCACCACCAGGAAGAGTGCCCCGGCAAGGGCTCCGGACGGGGTTCGAATACGGCTGGGGACTCGCACAGTCATGTCCTCTATCTACCCTTCACTGCGGGATGGTGCAAGGAGAAAAACCGGCCGCTCAACCACCGCCTTCTCCCGTCACGTACTTGCGAGCCCAGACGGCGATCACTTCCCCCACCTAGCGGGAATCGTTCTCGTCGAGTAGCAAATGATCGCCCGGTCCAGCGAGATGAAACTCTTCGGGTGCGCCAAGGCCCGTAACGGGGCTCCCCAACGGCTGCCGTCCGCGGGCCGGGGCGTCTAGTTCCTTGTGTTTTCAAGTCCTTAGGGCACACCCGGCTATGCAAGGGGCCGCGAATCGGCTATGATCAGGCGAGCCGCTTGAATACCCGGCAATCTTTCGTGTAGAACCCAAGAACCCCTCGGGGGTTTAGAGGCAATTTCCGGAACAATACTAGCGCCACGACCGTAGGCAGGAATAGGTCTGCCGGTAGCTATCCATTATAAGGGGGTCAACCATGATCAAGAGAACGCTGGTGACGTGGGCGGTATGCTTCGTCGCGCTGGCCGCGTGGCAACCCGTAGTCGCAGGGGAGTGGAAGGGTCAGGAGGCCGTAAAAGACGGGGTCAAACACGTCATGAATCCCGCCGCGGGCGCAGAACAATCCACGGCGTACAAGCTGGAGGAGCTGTGGCGGCTCGGGGGAGATACGGACGATGAAGACGAGTTCTTTGGCGTTATAGCGCAGATCCTGGCCGATGACGAGGGCAACGTATATCTTCTCGATTCTCAGCTCGCCCAGGTGAGGATCTTCTCGAGTAACGGCGAATTCATCCGGGCTATCGGCCGCGAAGGTGAGGGTCCGGGTGAATTCAAATCCCCGACCGGGATGTTCTTTACGGCCGACGGTAACATCGGCGTCGTCCAGGTGCAGCCGGGGAAAATCGTCCTCTTGTCGCCGGACGGCGAGCCCGCCGGCGAGCATCCCCTGCCGAAACAGGAAGACGGCGGCTTCATCAACCTCGTGGGGGGGCAGGCCAACGGCAACAACCTGGTCCTGGCCGCGGCCCTGAGCGCGTTCAGTGAGGGCAAGTTCGAGCAGACCCGCTACCTGGCGTCCATTGACGGCGAAGGCAACGAGCTCGCGCGCTACTGCAGCGACGTGCGCACGATCGATTTCGCAAATGCCTCGATGGATGAAGTGGCATGGGACACGTTCGACCGCCGCTGGGTTGTCGACCAGAAGGGCCGTGTTTTCGCGGCGACGAGTTTTTCCGACTACCAAATAAAGGTGTGGAATGCGGATGGCACCCCCGAGCGCGTTATCGAGCGTGAGTACAAGCACCGCAAGCGCACACCGCAAGAAAGCAAGGTGCTCGAGGACCTGTACGGCATCTTTGCGCGGCGGATACCGAATAGCACCGTGAATGTCAGCGACTATCACAAGGATATCGAGTCTTTTTACCTTCGGGACGACGGCAGCATCTGGGTCCTGACCAGTGACGGCAGCCGCGGTCTCCCCGAGGGGATCGTGGGGACGTTCGACGTCTATGACAAGGACGGTCACATTCTGCGCCAGGTGACGCTCAAAGGCGAGGGCGATTCGCTGACGGACGGATATTATTTCGTCAAGGATCGGCTATACGTCGTAACCGATCTGCTGCAGGCGGCAATATCACAGCAGGCCGGTGGTGAGTCCTTCCAGATCGGAGAGGAAGAGCCGGAACCGATGAGTGTTATTGCGTACCAGCTCGACGGTGACCTGCTGACGTTGAGCCGGTAGTACGTCGGGGCGGCGGGTGCAACGTGCGGGTGTGTAACGGTAACCATGAGGGGGAGTAGCGTGCGTGCTTTGGTACGGGGTGCCGTGTGTGTGCTGCTGGCGTGGGCAGTCGCGGCATCGACCGGCTGTGGATCGGAGACGTCGACCGGCCAGGCGGCGGATAACGCGTCCACGGGCAACGGGGACGCGAAAGGGACCGCCGCCGACTCGGCTGCCGCCCCAGGATCCAAAAAGAAGACCCGCAAGCGCCGTGAGCGCACGACGTCGGTGCGCGTGGCGCGGGCGTTTCGAGGCGACCTGGTGGTACCGGTCATCGCCGAGGGCACGATCCGGGCCCGTCACAGCACCGAGCTTCGCACGGAGATCGCCGGACGCCTGGTCCGTATCGTCGCCGGCGAAGGACAGTTCGTTCGCAGGGGCGCCCTGATCGCCAGGCTGGACGACCGCGAATACGCGGTGGCGGAGGAAGAAGCGCGATCGAAATATTTTCAGGCGTTGAGTCTGCTGGCGATCGAGGACGAGTCGCTCGTTGTCCCCGAGCGCCCCGCCGAACTCCAGAAACAAATCGACGAGCTCACCCGGCTCGAAAAGAAGGGCGCCATCACTCGCGAGGAACGTCTGGCCCGTGAGGTGGCCCTCGATCTCGACGCCCTCAAGGAGGGTTATTTTCGCGTCGACGTCATCGCAGGCCGCAGCGGTATCGCCGCCGCCCGTGCGGCGCTCGAGCGCGCGAGGCTCGAACTCGAACGCACCGAGTTGCGCGCACCCTTCGACGGCGTCATCACGGACCTCGAAATCAGCGCCGGCGAGCAGATGACCGTCGGCCAGACGATCTGCACGCTGGTGAACAATACGGACATCGAGGCAAGGGTTGGAGTCCTCGAGTCTGACATCGGCAAGCTGGCAGTCGGCCGCCCCGCCCTGCTGGCCGTACCGGCGCTGGCCGAAACGCTGCGGGTCACGGTCGACGTCATCAGCCCCCGCTTCGACCGGGAAAGCCGAACGTGCCAGGTGCTGCTGCGTCTGAAGAACGAGGACGGGCGCGTGCGGCCAGGTATGTTCGCCCGCGCGATCATCGCCGGCGAGACCTTCAGCGACCGTCTCCTGGTTCCAAAAGAGGCTATCCTGACGCGTGATGGCCGCCCGCTTCTTTTCAAAGTCGAGGAAGCCAGGGCGAAATGGGTCTACATCAAGGTCGGCAGACAAAACGATCGCCTGGCCGAGATCACCGGCGTTCTCCAGGGCGGTTCCCTGTCGCCCGGCGAACAGGTTGTCGTCACCAACCACCTAACACTCGCACACGAGGCCAAGGTCAAGGTCAAGAAAGTGCTCCCCATTCGCGACCCGTGGGCACCCGCGAACTAAGGCCTTTTCATGCTGCGCGTCGTCATCCAGCGTCCGATTGCCATCAGCATGTTGTTTCTCGCCCTCGTGTTGATCGGCGCCCTGAGCTACCGCCGCCTCCCCGTCGATCTGCTGCCGTCGATTACCTACCCGCGGCTGACCGTCATCACTTCGTACGAGGACATCCCTGCCGAGGATCTCGAGCGGCTCGTTACGCAACCCATCGAGGAGGTGGTTACGGCCCTGTCGGGAGTGCGGCGGGTGGTGTCGCGGACGAGGGAAGGCGTTTCCAACGTCACCGTCGAATATGAGTGGGGTACGCAGATGGATTTCGCCAACCTGCACCTGCGCGAGGCGGTCGACCGCGTTGCCTTCCGGGACGATTTCCCGGAAGGCGCCGAGCGTCCGGTGATCCTGCGCTGGGACCCCCTGTCGCGGCCCATTTCGATCCTGACCCTGAGAGGTGACGACGGCGGCCGTATGGAATCGATCACCGAGTTCGCACGCGAAGTCGTCAAGCCCGCTCTGCAGCAAGTCGACGGCGTAAGCCAGGCGGAGGTCGTGGGCGGCGACGAGCGCGAGATACTGGTGGAACCCGACGTTAAGAAAATGGACATCTACGGGGTGACCATCGAGGACATCCAGCAGGCCCTGGTGCGCAGCAATATTTCGTTCCCCGGTGGAAAAGTCCGCCAGGGCCCCCTGCACCTCAGTCTGCGAATCGACGGTGAATATCAATCGCTCGATGACATCGCGGCCACCGATATCATCCGCGTCGGGCGCTCGCCGGTTCGCGTTTCGGACGTAGCGCGTGTCATCGACACGGTCAAAGAGGCCGAGGGCGTAACGTTGCTCGGCGATCAGCCCGTCGTTTCCATACTCGTTTACAAAGAGCCGGAAGCCAACACGATTCTCGTGTCGAGGGAAATCGACCGTGCGCTGGGCGTGCTGTCTGAAGACTACGGCGATTTTCAATTCGAATTCGTCTACCGGGACGCGAATTATGTGCGCGCCTCGTTCAACGGCCTCGTGCAGTCGTTAGTCGCCGGGGCTGGTCTGGCGTTTCTCGTCCTGTTCCTTTTCCTGCACAACCTGCGCAGTCCCGTGGTCGTCGGCATTTCCATCCCTGTTTCCATTTCTATCACCTTCGCGCTGCTCTACTTTGGAAAGGTCAAACTCAACTTGATGAGCCTCGGTGGTTTGTCATTGGCGGCAGGCATGCTGGTGGACAATGCGATCGTGGTACTCGAAAACATCAACCGCCACCTGCACGAGCGATTCGGCTCAAGCGGCGACGCCCCGGCGTCGGCGTCGGAACTGACGCGCCGCCGTATGGTTGCCGATTCAGCGATAGTGGGCACGGGCGAGGTCGCCCGTGCAGTTGTCGCCGCCACCCTCACCACGGTGGCCGTGTTTTTCCCCGTCGTATACGTGCCGGGGATCGCCGGCGCGTTCTTCCGCGACCAGGCACTGACGGTCACGTTCTCGATGATCGTGTCGGTCGCCGCGGCACTACTCCTGCAACCGATGCTCTCCGCACGCCTGCTCTCTCACAACCCGCGGCCGCCCCGGGGTCCGTTTCGTCTGTTCGACGCGTTCTACAACCGCTTCTACAGCCTCTATCACCGCGCGCTGGTTTCGGCCCTCAGGAGACCGGCGCCCATGCTCCTAGCGCTGGTGGTCGGTCTGGCGGCCGCGGCTTGGCTCGGCGCGACGCTGCCACGGAGCCTCATGCCGGAGCGCAGCTCGGGAGACATGAAGATAGACCTCGAGCTGCCCAGCGGCACACCGCTCGAGGAGACGGCGGCCTCTGTGGCCGGACTGGCGAGCTGGTTCGAAGGCGACCCCGACGTGCAAAAAGTCTTCAGCCAGGTCGGCCGCACCGAGCGCACGCTGGCCGCGGTCAAGGAGTACAGCGGGCCCAACACGGCCGTGCTGCGTGTGATCCTCGAACCTGGACGCGGGGGCCGGCGCAAGGGGCTGCGAATACAACGCGAAGCGGTAGAGCGGCTGGATAAAATGCCGGGCCTGCAGTATGTCTTTCACGAGGAAGGCATCGGCCTGCGAGAGTTGCTGGCGTCCGACGAGGCGCCGTTCAGTCTCGGCGTGCTCGCGGAAGACCCGATCGTGGCACTGGAGTACGCACAAGAGCTGATGAGCCGTCTCGACGACCGGGATGCCGTGGACGATCCGCACATCGACCGCGTCATCGGCACCCCCAACCTGGTCATGCGCCTGGACGCAGAGCAAATAGTACGCAACGGCCTCGATCCGGACCGCGTCGCCCGCGAGATCCGCAACCGGGTGCGCGGCGTGGAGGCGACGACGTTCAACGAAGTCGATCAGCGCATCGATATCTCCGTGCGAATCCCTCGCGACCAGCGCCGTGATCTGGCATCCGCCCTCAACTCGCCTATCCAGCTCGTGTCCGGCGAGACGGTACCACTGCGCTCGTTCATCGACTTGAGTGAGGAGACACCGGTCCGCGAGCTGACGCGGCGTAATCAGCAGCGCATGGTGACCATCTCCGCGGACCTCAGGCGGGGCTCGCTCGACGAGGCGTGGAGAGAAGCGATGGCGATCGCCGACGCGATGGAGCTCCCGCCGGGCGTGCGTATCGTTTCCGGCGGGGAGCGCAGCGAGATGACCCGCAGTTTTCGCGACCTCGGGTGGGCGATGGCGCTTGCGGTCCTGCTCGTGTACATGATCCTCGCCGCCCAGTTCGAGTCCTTCGTCGACCCGCTGCTCATCGCGTCCGTGATTCCCGTTGGCTTGGCGGGCTCCGTCACCGCCGTCGCCGTGTCCCGCGGCTCGCTCAACATGCTTTCCATGATCGGTATGGTCGCGCTCATTGGGATCGCGGTGAACGACGCCATCATCAAGATCGACACGATCCGCAGGCTGAGGAACCAGGGCATGGACGGCTACGGGGCCATACTGGAAGCAAGCCGCCTGCGGCTGCGCCCCATCCTCATGACCAGCGCCACGACGATTCTGGCCATGGTACCGATGGCAATCGGTATCGGCAGCGGTGAACAGCTGCAGCGCCCGCTGGCGCTTACCATTATCGGGGGGCTCTTCCTGACGACGTCGCTCACCGTGATGTATACGCCGCTCCTCTACAAGGTCACACACCGGATCAAGGAGACGGTGTCATGACCCGATTCTTCGTTCGCCACCCGGTGACGACGTGGATGATCTTCGCCGTTTTCCTGCTGCTGGGCTTGTACGCCATCCCGCGGCTCCAAATTGAAGCGATTCCTGAGATAAAGCTTCCAACGCTAACTGTACAAACATTTTGGAACGGTGCATCTCCGAGGGCCGTCCAACGCTCCATCACCATACCCGTCGAGGAGGCGGCTCGAAAAATCCACGGGGTCGAGTCGATCGAATCGACGAGCTACGCGGGGCGCTCCCGGGTCGAGATCAAGTTTCGCAGGGACATAAATATCGATTTCGCGCGCGTCGACCTCAACGAGCAATTGGGTTCGGTGCGGCGCAACCTCCCCCTCAACGCCGGCCAGCCGCAGATTCTACCCTACGTGCCCGAGGAGTTTCAGACCGAGAACTTTTTTACGTTCAGCCTCGAATCGGAGCTCTCACCCAACCAGTTGCGCGATCTGGCGGAAACCTGGGTGTTGCCCCAGTTGCTGGCACTCGAGGGGGTCGCCGACGCGCGGGTTCTGGGTGGCGCCCGCCCGCTGCTCAAGATACGTCTCGACCGCCAGAAGCTGGACCTGTACGAGATCACGCCTGACGAGGTATTCGCCGCCGTTAACCGGCTCGACGAACTGAGCGGTGCCGGCGTCGTGCAGCAGGCAGGAATGGAAAAGCTCGTCGCGCTCCGCGACCCGGTAGACATTCGCCGGATGCGAACCGCGGTCGTCGCACGCCGGGGAGAACGCGTCTTTACCCTCGACATGCTGGGCACGGTCGAGCGTGATTTCGAAGACCCCGTGTATTTTGTGCGCACCAACGCCCGGAACGTGGTTCAAATTTCGGTGGATAAACGAAGCGGCGCCAACACGGTCGCCGTGAGCCGGGTTCTGCGCAAGGCCCTGCCCCGCCTGCAGGGAGACGTGCCGTTTGCCGCCACGTTCGACGTCGATGAGGACCAGGGAGATGAACTCGAGGACAAGCTGCGAGAGCTGGTGTACCGGTCTTTCGTGATCCTGGGCCTGCTGTTCCTGCTGCTGTCGATCTCCCTCAGGCAGATTCGCCTGACGGCCATCATCACCGGTTCCATTGTTTTTGCGGTCGTCATTTCGCTGAGCCTTTTCTACTTTCTTCGCGTATCGGTCAACTTCATCACCATCAGCGGCCTCACGGTTTGCTTCGGGTTGATTCTCGACAACAGCATACTGGTTCTCGACGCGATCCACCGCCGTCTAGGTGCCATGGATCGGGCGGACGCGGCGGATCTTTCGCGCCGTGCAAGGCTCAAAGTTGCGTTGGAGACGATCATCGGCGGCAGCCGCGACGTGCTCTTCCCGATCCTGGCCACGACGTTGACGACGATCGTCGCGTTCGTCTCGTTCATCTTCCTCTCCGGGCGGCTGGCGTTGTTTTATGTACCGCTGGGAGTCTCCATCACCACTGCGCTCGGCGCCTCTCTCTTTGTCGCCTTCGGCTGGGTGCCGATGGTGCTGCACCGCGGGTGGGCGGTACCGCTGGTGCGGCGCTCGCCCAGCGGGTCCAACGACGTAACCGACCCGCGGAAACTGGCCCGGTTCGCCGAGGACCTGCCCGACCTCGACTCGCAGCCGCCCCTGCTCGAACGCTTCGGCCAATGGAACCAGCGATTGTGGTGGCTCGTGGTGCCGCTGCTCGCGGGTCTTTTCGTGTGGAGCGGGCACGTGTACAAGACCCGGGTGGTCAAGGGTGGATTCTGGCGTCTTCCCGACATCGAGGAGCTGCTCGTCTACATACGCATGCCTCCCGGCACCGACATCACGCTGACCTCGGAGACAATGTCGCTCTTCGAGGCGGCGATCCTGCCCGTTCCGGCCGGGGCGAGGATGCGCTCGCAGACGTTCGGCAACCAGGCTGTAATGCGAATCGAATTCGATGAGCACCTCCTCGAATCCGAGACGCCGATTTATTTCCGCACGGTGCTGGTAGACCAGGCCGACAAGCTGGCGGGAATGGCGATCTACATCGCGGGTTTCTCGGAGACCCCGTACATAAACGGCGGATTCGGCGGATCGGCGCTCAACTCCCTGGTGAAGATGACCGGCTACAACTCGCGCCGCTTGCAAGAAATCGCGGAGACCGCGCTGGTGCAGGTCAAGCGCAACCGCCGCGTGCGGAACGCCCGTATCACGACCGGATCCCGGTTCGGTCGCGCATCACAGGAGGAAGTGGTTATCGACATAGATCGCAACCGGCTCGCGACGCACGGCCTTAGTGTCGGAGAGGTGGTCAACCGCATTCGCCGCCTGCTCGGGGTAGATATTCCATGGAATATGCTTATAGAAGGTGACAACGAGCGCGTGCAGCTATCGTTCAGCGATTCCGAAGAAATGGAGTACTCCGACGCGGTCAAAACGCTCATCACGACGCGAGACGGCGAGAGCGTGCGCCTCGCCGATCTCATCTCGATCGAGACGGTGCCCCTCTCGGGCGAGGTCACACGAGAAGACCAGCGCTACTCCACGTATCTCAACTGGGAGTACATCGGCACCGATCAGATGCGTCAGGCGTACATTCAGAAGGTGATCGAGTCGATGACCCTGCCCTACGGCTACGACGCCGAGGAGTCACGCCGCGAGTTCTTCTCGGAAGAAGAGGAGGAAGAGCTCTTGTTGGCGCTCGTGCTCGCCATCGTCTTCATTTTCATCGTGCTAGCGGCGCTCTTCGAGAGTATCTCGCTGCCGATCATGGTGCTGATGTCCTTGCCCATGGCGCTGGTGGGAGTGTTCCACGGCTTCTGGTGGACCAGTTCTTCCTTTGATTCGTCGGCCCGGATCGGGTTGATACTGCTCTTCGGCATCGTGGTCAACAACTCGATTCTCCTGCTTAGCCGTTTCCGCAGCGAGGCGGCACTGACGTTGAAGACCCGGCTCGGCGGCGACCCGTCGGCCGAGGCGTCGCTGTTCCCCGCCGTCGGCAAACAACTCGGTGGCACCGACCTGTGGAAGCTGCCCGGCTCAGAACGTGCATCGCTCCTCCGGCGCGCTATCGCGCGAGGTACCCACGTACGCCTGCGGTCGATCCTTCTAACGAGCGGCACGACCATCGTCGGCCTCGCTCCACTGCTCATCCACTTTCGGGAAACGCAGGACAAGGACATCTGGGAGAACCTCGCCCTCGCCTCCATCGGCGGGCTCGCGTCGAGCACGCTCCTCATCCTGGTAGCCATTCCGCCGCTCTACTATGCGTCGGTCCGGTGCAACTGGGTCTGGCGGCGCTTTTACGGCGCCATGCGGCGCCGCATTATCCGGCGCGGCCCGGGCGCGTAGGGACGGGGCTCGAAGTCGAGTTCTGCCGAGCGCCGCCCACCAACACCCGCCGTTGTCAAACGCCACCCTTTTCAGTATGATGCCCGTGGTATGTGTGCGACGTCTTCTCAGCGATCCCGGCCGCGCGGCCTGCGCCAACCGGGGGATATCCTGCTCATCTCGTGCTACGAGCTGGGCCAGCAGCCGTTGGGTATCGCTGTTGCGGCCGCGCGGCTCGAGGCGGAAGGATTCCTTCCGGACCTGATGGATATTTCCGTCGAGTCTTTCGACGCAGAGAAGGCCCGGCGCGCGTCTCTCGTGGGCATCTCCGTTCCCATGCATACGGCGCTTCGTCTCGGGATGCGCGTCGCCCAACGCGTTCGCAGCGTCAACCCGCGCTGTCATATTTCATTCTATGGACTCTACGCCGCTCTCAACGCCGAACACCTGCTGGAGACGGTCGCCGACAGCTGCTTCGGGGGCGAATTCGAGGACGGCCTGGTGCGGGTGTCCACGGCCCTCCACGACGGCGGTGACACGGGGCCGTTCACCCATCCGCCCGATGTGGCCGCGGAAGTGCGCGGCGCGCGGCGCACGAAACGTACCGTACTCGTCCCGAGCCGCAAGGGACTGCCGCCCCTGGAGCGCTATGTTGCGCTGGTCGACCGCGGCGAACGGCGCAAGGTCGGGTACGTGACGACCACGCGCGGCTGCAAGCACCTCTGCCTCCACTGCCCCGTCCCGTCGGTGTACGAAGGCGCGTTTTTCGCGACGCCTACGGGCGTGGTGCTCGACGACATCTCGCAGCTCGTAGCTTCGGGGGCCACCCATATTACGTTCGGCGACCCCGACTTCCTGAACGGGCCGACGCACGCCCGGCGTACGGTCCGAGCGATGCACGGCTGCTTCCCGTCGCTGACGTTCGACTATACGGCCAAGGTCGAGCATCTCCTTGCGCAGCGTGCCCTCCTGTGCGAGCTGCGCGAGCTGGGGTGTGCGTTCGTCGTCTCCGCCATCGAGTCACTGAGCGATGCCACGCTCTCGAACCTGGCAAAGGGCCACTGCCGGCGGGACGTGGTCGCCCTCATTGAATTGTTCCGCGACATGGGCCTCGTGCTGCGCCCGTCGCTTCTGCCCTTTACCCCCTGGGATACGATCGTGGACTATCGCGACCTGCTGGGACTGATCGAAGACTCGGGCATGGTCGACCACGTAGACCCGGTGCAATACGGGATTCGCCTGCTCGTACCCCCCGGCTCGCCGCTGGTACGCTCCCGCGCCATGCGACCCCACCTCGAAGGTGTGGACCACGACCGCCTCACACACCGGTGGCGCCATCCCGACCCCGGCATGGACGCGCTGCAACGCGACGTCGCCCGTGTCACCGAGGAGGCCGCCGCCTCTGGAGAGGACGTGGCGGTTACGTTCTATCGCATAAAGCATCTGGCCCACTCGGCCCCCGGGACCGAGACCCGCCACGCCGTTGACACGCCCGGGCCGCGGCCGGGCGTGCCGGACCTCTATCCGGCCGACCGCGTAAAGCCCCCGCGCCTTAGCGAAAACTGGTTTTGCTGAGCGGAGCCGACCGGACGCCAGTTCGGCGTCGTTTGACCCCGTGCGGGCGTCCACGCCGATATGGCCAGGCACCCGGCACGGCATGCGGGAGCGGCCGTGGGAACCCGACTTCATGGCGGCCTCGGGGCAAACGGAAATGCCGCGCGACCGGGCACTTCGCTTGCATTCAGCCGCCCCATCCGCTAGGTTTGGGCAAGGATCCGATCTACGCATCGGTTCGGTCGCTGCACGATACGGCGCCGGCCCGTGCCGGGCGACGGCCCGGCGGATGGACGTCCGGTCGCGGTGTCTGTTCCAACCCCAAGGAGAAGGGCATGAGCGAGGAACTCAGTTACAGCTGGCGAGGCAAAGGCGGTGGCCGTATTCGCGTGACCGTTGAGCCGTCGTGGAACCAGGCCAATGTATGTCGTTTCATCGTCGAGCCCGCACTCTACCCCGACGGCGGCGCGTACTTCTCCAAGGGCCGCGATGCAGACGGCTCGCCGCTGGCCGCCGTCCTCTTCGAGATCGCCGACCTGACGGAAGTGCTGATCGCCGGAAACACCGTGACCCTCACGACCGAAACCGCTCCCGACTGGACCGAGCTATCCTCGAAGATCGCGGCGGCGATCCGGGACCAGATCGACTCGCGTGTGCCGGCTGTGTCCGATTCGTTTACCAGTTCCCTGCCCGGCCCCGAAGTGGTGCGAGAAAGAGTTCAGCATGTGATCGATACCTCCATCAACCCCGCCGTCGCCTCGCACGGGGGCGTCGTGAAATTGCTCGACGTGCAGGGCAACAACATCTTTCTCGAGTTCGGGGGCGGCTGCCAGGGATGCGGTATGGTGAGCGTCACCCTGAAGTACGGCGTCGAGCGCCTGCTCCGGGATCAGGTGCCCGAGGTCGGACAGATCCTCGATACAACCGATCACGCATCCGGGCAAAACCCGTACTACGCGCCGTCGGCGAAATAGGGG
>JBHHVD010000050.1:0-23990 GCA_046754105.1 Candidatus Krumholzibacteriia bacterium | reverse complement strand
GGGAGCTGATGGTGGCCTTCATCTCGGAGCGCGGAACGATGGTGTCTACCATGCCGTGGGCGAGCAGGAATTCCGAGCGCTGGAAACCCTTGGGCAGGGTCGTCCGCAGGGTGTTCTCGATGACCCGGGGGCCGGCGAACCCGATCAGTGCCCGCGGCTCGGCGATGATGACGTCGCCCAGGCTGGCGAAGCTGGCCGTCACACCGCCGGTGGTCGGGTTGGTGACGATAGAAATGTAGGGTACGCGCGCTTTCGACATTTGCGAGAGCATGGCGCAGGTTTTCGCCATCTGCATCAGCGAGTAGATCGACTCCTGCATACGCGCGCCTCCCGAACGGGAGACGATGATCAACGGGTGGCGCAGCCGGATGGCGTCCTCGATACTGCGGGCAATTTTTTCCCCGACGACCGAGCCCATGCTGCCGCCCATGAATGAGAAATCCATGATGGCGACAACGACGTCGCGCCCGCCGATCCGGGCCAGGCCGGTGACAACGGCGTCGTCGCGACCGGTCTTTTTTACGTACTGCTTGAGACGGTCGGCGTAGCGCTTCATGTCCTTGAACTCGAGCGGGTCCCCGGACCGGATCCCGCGGTGGGTCTCCTCGAAGGTCCCGGAATCGCACAGGATCTCGATGTACTTGTCCGTTCCGACCATGAAATGGTATCCGCACTTCGAGCACACCCACAGGCGCTTCTCGAGTTCCTTGACGTAGAGGATCTCACCGCACATCTCGCACTTCTGCCACAGCCCGTCGGGCACCGACTTCTTGCTCGGCGTTCCGGTGAGTCCCTTTCTGGTGCGCTTGAACCACGACATGTCTGCGTCACGTTCCTAACTATAAGAAAGAATTAAACTTCAATCTAACTATACGGCCCGGCGCCGGCCTCTACAACCGAAAACTCCCGCGCCGGCCTTCGCCGCCCGCAATCAGCTCCGCAACCAACGCCCGCAGGTCGCCGCAGGCCCTGCGGCCACACGCGAGCACGTCGTCATGGCTGAGCGGCGTCTCCGAAATACCGGTCGCCCAATTGGTTACCAACGCAACGCTAGCAATTTGGATGCCGAGCCTCCCGGCCACCTCGACCTCGGGAGCACCGGACATCGAGACGGCGGAAATTCCAAGTTGTTGAAGAAATTTCACTTCCGCCGGGGTCTCGTACGACGGGCCGGCGGTCGTGGCCACGGCGCCGCGGCCGAGGCCCACCCGCGCACGCCGCGCCGCGCCGATAAGCACCTCCCGCAGGCGTGGATCGAAGGTTGCGAGCGGCCGCCTGCGGCCGCACACGGCCCTGCGGCCGCGCACCGCGGCCGCCTGCGCCACCCCGGACACCGGTCTGCCGCCGCTAGCGACGGCGGGGCGAAACTGAAGGTCCAGCAGGGTATCGCTCAGCAGCAGGCTTCCCGGCTCACAGCCCCGGGACAGGCTGCCGGCGGCGGAGGTAAGCAGCAGGTGGCGGATGCCGGCGGAGTAGAGATAGGCGATCAGCACGCCGATCTCGCCCACGCGGCCCTCGTAGTAGTGCCGGCGCCCGCGGACAAACAGACAGCGCGCCCCACCGACCCGGCACAGGGTCAGTTCACCCGCGTGACCTTCGACGCACGTCGCGCCCATCCCCGGGATGTCAGCGAATTCCCGGCGCGCCTCGACGGGAAACGACCATCCGACCTCCCCGAGACCGCTGCCCAGAATCACGGCGAGAGCCGCACCCGCGAGCGCTTCGTCCTCAACCGGCGCTGGGTCGTTCCTCACCGGTCCCTCCCCGCTCGCGGAGATCCTCCAGGTCGAGCGCCATCAGCAGGGCGTCTTCGCGGTTGTCCGAGTAGTAACGCTTGCGGATACCGATCGTTTGAAACAAGAACCGGCGATAGAACGCCTGCGCGCCCGCGTTGCTCTCTCGCACTTCCAGTGTTACGGTCCGCCGGTCGTCGCCGGCGGCCTCTTCGAGCAGGTGCTCGAGCAGTATCGTCCCGATTCCGCGGCTTTGATAGCTCGGCGTCACGGCGATATTCACCAGGTGCACCTCGCTATCGATGAACCACGCGATGCAATACCCGATGACGCGGCCGCGGTGCGCCGCCACCACGGCGCGCGACCCGAAGAACCCCCGCACTTCCTGCACGAACATCTCCTCGGTCCACGGCGTGGCAAATACACGCTGTTCGATGTCCACGACCTGCGGCAGGTGGGAGGCGGTCATGGGCAGAAGGGTTATTTCATCCATCGTTACGCATCTTTCGCAGAGGTTTGAGAACGGCACCGCTCGGGCGAATGTAAACGGGCTCCAGTTCCGGTATCGTACCGGCGTCCACCGGTTCGAGGGCGGGCGCGATACGGCACAGCAACTCCGTTGACGGCCGGTGAGCCTCGGCCATGGTCGCGGCGTCGCCGAAAGTGTCGCGCACCAGCCGCTCGTAGCGCACGGCCCCGGACCCCACGAAGAGTGTGGGACAAATCTCGAGCGATGTCAAAAACTCCCCGGGTGAAACCGCCCGCGGCCCGATCTCCGCCCGGACCCGCGGAATCTCCCCGTCCGGGTAGCGCCCGCTCGTAACATAGAGTGCGGCATACGCTTCGTCCTTGCGCGCATCCACCATCACGCACACACGCTCCCGCCGGTGCGCGCATCTGACGGCGAGCAGCTCGAGGCTCGTCGTCGTCACGACGTCCAGCGGACGGGCCGCGAAGAGCCCCTTGACAAAGGCCAGGCCGATCCGCAGGCCGGTGAAGCTGCCGGGGCCCGAGACGAGGGCAACGCGGTCGATGTCGGCGATATCGAGGCCCGCACCACCGAGGAGACCGTCGACGGCCTCGCACAGCTCGACGAGGTGCGACGCTTCAGCACCGAAGTCCGTGCACGTGATGGATCCTTCGTCCGTTGCAACGGCCACGCTACCCGTTGCGTGCGATGTATCGATTCCCAATATCCGCATCAGCGCTCCCCGAAGAGCCCGCCGGCCCACGAACGGTAGCGGGCATCGATCCGTCTTTCCGTCGCGCCCGTCACCCCCAGCGAGATGACGACGTCGGCCTGCTCGTAGATCCGCGGCGAACGGTCACCCCATTCGACGAGGACCACCGCGTCGTTTCCGATACGCTCGAAGACACCGAGCTCTTCGAGGTCCCGCTCGTGTTCGAGACGGTAGAGATCGCAGTGAACCACCGGCAGGCGGCCGGTGTATTCCTCGACCAGGATAAACGTCGGGCTGATCACCGGTTCCTCCACCCCCAGTCCCGCGCAGATGCCCCGGGCCACGACCGATTTGCCGCTTCCCAGCGGCCCGGTCAGGCTGATACACGTGCCGCCTTCGATGCGGCTGCCCAGCGTCGCCGCGAATCGTTCCGTTTCCTCCTCGGAGACAGAGCGCACCGAATGCTTCTCCGATCGCGGCTCGAGCATATCAGGCCCTGGGCAGCAGCGTCAGGCACGGCAGAATCATCTCTTCGAGCGAGACGCCGCCGTGTTGAAAACTACCCTGGTACTGCTTCTCGTAGTCCCTGTAGTTGGTGGGGTAGACAAAATAGAAGTACTCTTTGGCAAAGAGATAGGTCTTGGTCTTCGATTCCGCCGGCAGGCGGAACTCGGCAGGTTTGCGTGTAATGATCGCCTGCTTTTCGTCGCACTTCAGGTTGTCCCCGTACTTGTAGCGCAGGTTCGTCGACGTATCCCTCCGCCCGTAGACGAGACTGGCGCGCCGCCCGAGGATCGAGCCGTGGTCGGTGGTCATGACCACCTTGATGTTCTTGCGCGCTGCGTGCTTGAGGATATCGAGCAGGACCGAGTGCGAGAACCACGAGCGCACCACCGAACGAAACGCGGCCTCGTCCGGTGCTACCTGCTGCAGGATCTCGGACTGGTTGCGGCCGTGCGTGAGCATGTCGACGAAGTTGAACACCATCGCCACCAGCGGCAGCGACAGCAGCGCATCGATGCGCTTGCCCAGTTCGTTGGCCTCCTGCACCGCGTAGATCTTTATGTACTTCAGGCGCCCCGATCCGAGGCTGTGCCGCCTGAGTTGCTCCCTGAGAAAAAATTCCTCGTAGCGGTTCTTGCTGGTCTCGTTCTTGGATTTTTCCGTCCACTTGCCGGGATATTTTTGCGCAATTTCATCCGGGAAGAGCCCGCTGAAGATCGCGTTTCTCGAGTACGGCGTCGCCGTGGGCAGAATCGACAGGTAATAATCGCGCCGGACGTTGAAATGCTCGCCGAGAATCTCCTCGACGATCATCCACTGATCGAGGCGCACGCAGTCGATAACGATGAACACCACCTGCTCGCCGGCGATGATATGGGGTGCCACGAAACGCTTGAATACGTCGACGCTCAGCGGCGGGCGGTGCTCGGAGTGCAGCCACTCCGGGTATTGGGTTTCCATGAAGCGGGAGAAATGCTTGTTCGCGTTCAGCTTCTGCTCGTCGTGCGTGCTCTCGAGACCGCTGTCGCGGAAGCGATCGAACTCCAGGTCCCATTCGCTGAGCTTGCGGTGCGCGCGCAGCCAGCTCTCCCACGTCCCCTCGTCGATCAACGAGTTCATGTTGTTGAATTCTTTTACGTAGTCCTGGGAAAAACGGCTCTCTTGCAACCGGTGCGAGTCGAGGATGCGCTTGCAGGCGGAATGAATCTGCACGGGGCTGACAGGTTTTAGCAGGTAGTCCGAGATCTTCATGCCGATGGCGTCGTCCATCAGGCGCTCTTCCTCGTTTTTGGTAATCATGACCACCTGCAGTGCGGGATCGATCTCCTTGATCTCGTTCAGCGTTTCCAGCCCCCCCATGCCCGGCATGGACTCGTCGAGCAGCAGCACGTCGAACTTCTGCTTCTTGACCAGGTCGAGGGCGTCCTCGCCGTTGGTCGCCTCGCTGACCTCGTAACCCTTGCCCTGCAGAAACCGCACGTGCGATTTCAGGTGCTCGATCTCGTCGTCCACCCACAGTATCTTCTGACCGGCCACGCTCACCGCCTTGGATTCGGGGGCTCGTCCGCAAACCGCCACACCGCCCGCATAATGACAAAATAATTTGTTTGCCCCGAACAGGATAGCCTATTCTGCCCCGATGTCACGAGGCGGGGAACCGAACCACAAAAGTCGTGCCCTTGCCGGAGCCGGTTTCGGCGAGCTTGAGGTCGCCGCCGTGGTAATCCTCGACGATACGGCGGGTCAACGCCAGGCCCAGCCCCCACCCGCGGCGCTTGGTCGTAAACCCCGGCGAGAAGATCCGCTGCCGCAGCGCCGCCGGCACCCCCCGGCCGGAGTCGCGGACCATGATCTCGACCACTTGCTTCGAGGCATCGTAACGCGTTTGAATGGCGATGGTTCCGCCCTTCTCCCCCAGGGCGTCCAGCCCGTTCTTGATCAGGTTCTCGAAGACCCACTCGAGCAGCTCCTCGTTGCCCCGCACGATCGGCGTCTCCTCGAATTCGAGCGTGAGCGTCGAGTCGGCCTTGAGCCTCGGCAGGCGCCTGTGGAAATACTTGACCGTGCGTTCGAGCACCTCCGATATGGAGATGCTCTTTAGCTCCGGCTGCGAACCGATCTTGCTGAAGCGCTCGGTCACCTTGCTCAGGCGGTGGAGGTCCTCGTCCATCTCGTCCACCGATTTGCCGATCTCGGCGCTCCTGCCCTCGGCCACCTGGTCGCGGAGCAGTTGCGTCCACCCGAGGAGCGCGGACAGCGGCGTGCCCAACTGGTGGGCGGTCTCTTTCGCCATTCCCACCCAGATCGAACGCTGCTCGCTGAGCTTGAGATAGCGAAACCCCTGCAGGCCCACGCCCATAAAGACGAGGAAAAGCGCCAGCTGGATGAACGGCATCAGCCGCAGCTCGCGCTGCAGCCTCGACAGTCCGAAATGAACGTACGCCAGGACGTCGCCCGAACCGCGGGCGTGGATGGCTATGGGCGGGTGGCTGCGGTCCATCTTGCGGGTGCGGTCGACGAGGGCTTTCATCTTGCCGGGCGGCGGGTCGGCCGGATCGAGTGCGGCGAGGTTGGCGAAATCCGCTTCCGTCGGGGGATCGACACCGACCCGATGCCACGCGAAGGGGCGCCCGTCGACGTCGGTCAGCACCACAGGCAGCTGGATCTCCCCCACGACCTCCTGCAGGAGGCTGCGCTTACCCTCGTCCTGGACTTCCAGCACCACCTCTGCGATAAAACGGGAGAAAAGACGGGTGGTGGCGGCAGACTGTTCTTCCATCCGCCCGATCACGCGGTTGCTGTAGAGAAGAACGCCCAGGGTGAGCAGCGCTACGCCGATGAACAAATAGCTCTTGAGCCAGAAGCGAATGTTACCGCGATAGTTGGATAGTGATCCGATCATTCGCCACAAAGGGGGGACGCTAGCCGAGGTACTCCTTACCTTTCATATAAGGCACGAGTTTCTTGGGAATCTTCACACGTCCGGTCGGCGTCTGGTGGACTTCGAGAATGGCCGCAATGGTGCGCGGCAGCGCGAGGCCGGACCCGTTGAGCGTGTGGACGAAGCGGTGTTTCTCGCCGCGGGCCTTCTTGATCTTGATCCCCGCCCGGCGCGCCTGGAAATCGGCGAAATTGCTGCACGAGGACACCTCGAGCCACTTCTCCACCGCCGGCGCGTATACCTCCAGATCGTAGCACTTGGCAGCGGCAAAGCTCAAGTCCGCCGTACAAAGCTCGATGACCCGGTAGGGCAGCTCCAGCGCCTCGAGAACGGCCGTGGCGTCCTCTACCAGGGTCTCCAGCTCGTCGTAGGAGTGGTCGGGATAGACGAACTTGACCATTTCCACCTTGTCGAACTGGTGGACGCGCAGGAGCCCGCGGGTGTCCGCGCCGTGGCTGCCCGCCTCGCGCCGGAAACACGGAGTGTACGAGGTGTACTTGACCGGCAGGCGGTCGGTGGGGATGAACGATTCGCGTTCGAGGTTGGTTACCGGTACCTCGGCGGTCGGGATGAGAAAGAGATCGTCGACCTCGCAGTGGTACATGTCCTCCTGCATCTTGGGCAGCTGCCCCGTGCCGGTCATCGCGTCGCGGTTGACGACAAAGGGGACCACCAGCTCCTCGTAACCCTGGTCGAGGTGCATGTCGAGCATCAGGTTAATGAGCGCGCGGCACAAGAGCGCGCCGTCGCCCCGAAAGACGATGTACCCGCGCCCGGTCACCCGGCGCCCGCCGTCCAGGTCCAGTACGCCGAGCTTCTCGCCGATATCCCAGTGCGGCAGGATGTCCTCGAAGCGCTCGGGCGTCCTGCCCCACGTTCGTCTCTCTACGTTGTCGCTCTCGTCCTTGCCGGCTGGAACACTCTCGTGCGGCAGGTTGGGGACGGCGAGCAGCAGGGCGTCCAGCTCGGCGCCGATCTCCTTGTGCTCGGCTTCCTGGTCCTTGATCCTGGCGGAGAGCCGCTTGAGGTAGGCGTGCAACTCGGAGGCGTCTTCCCCCGCCCTCTTTTTGGCGGCCACTTCCTCGGTCTTGACGTTGCGCTCGTGTTTCAACTCGTCGCCCGATTGCATCAGCGCGAGGAGCCGCTGGTCGAGTGCGATCAGCTTGTCGAGATCGACGTTGACGCGCTTCGCCTTGACGCCGCGCACGACGCGGTCCGGGTCGTCGCGAATCAGACGGCGGTCCAACACGTTTTATCTCCTGGAATATCGAATGAGCGATTCAAACGAGGTCGAGTTCCTGCAAAAGTTCTTTCCCACCGGCTTCGAGGATCTCGGTGGCGAGCTTTTCCCCCAACTCCGCCTCGTGCCCGAGTGTTCCCCTGGTCAGCGCGTGGATGCGCTCGCGGCCGTCCGGCAGCGCGATCATCCCCTCGAGCTCGAGCGTCCTTCCCTCGATGCTGCCGAGCACGCCCACCGGCGACCGGCTCTCGATGCCCAGTGATTCGAGAAACGCCCACTCGGCGACGATCTCGCTGTACGATGCCGGGTCGTTGATGGAGTGGATCGCGCGCCTGGCGGGCTCGTCGTTGGAGCGCACCAGGATCGCCAGCGAGCCCTGGCCTGCGGCCGGGATGCAGATCGAGCAGGTGAGGAACTCCACGACGTGGTCCTGCTTCTGGAGCCTCTCGACGTCGCCGGCCGCCAGCACCGCCGCGTCCACCTTCTCGCTCTTCACCTTCTGGATGACCGAATCCACGCTGCCCCGGGTGCGGACCATCTTCAGGTCCGGCCGGTAGTAGAGCAGCTGGGCTTCTCTGCGTTCGTCGTTGGCGACGACCGAGGCGCCTTCCGACAGCTCGTCCAGCAGGCAGTCCAGCGAAGAGATCAAGACGTCGTAGGGTATCAAGCGGTTGGTGATGGCACCGATGGTGAGCCCGTCGGGCAGCCGCGCGGGAAGATGCGTCGCATTCAAGACCAGTCCGTCGAACGTCTCGTTCAGGAGATCGTTCATGAGACGCGCAACGCGGATCGGCGAGTTTGGCGCGCGATTGTTGTCCGACGTTTCTTCGCCGGCGACGATTGTTTCGACGCCGAGCTTCGGACATTGCTTTTTCAACTCGCCGCACACTTCCTCGAGCTGAACTTTTGAGAGGAAGTCAACGTCACTTGCGATGCGGCACCGCGTAATCGTCGGCACGGACAAACTCCCGAGGGACAGGACGTACTATTTGCGCCGGAAAAAGTGAATCAAGAACGTACCATACTCGCCACGCAATCGTCAACGGATTCCGCCGGGTGCTCCCGGAAATCGCGGGCGCTATTTTTCGAGGGATGGAAAAGAGTTGGTGGAAAATTTTGTGGAAATTGTTTCGGTCGCGTGAACCTCCGAGGCGACCATCACGCGCAGGAAGGTGAAGAAGAGAATGGACAGTACGACGATCCCCAGTATCATCGGCACCACGAACCCCTTCATGACCAGGATCCCGAGAAGTGCCATAACCGCCTGCATGGAATAGAGAATGAAAACCGTTTGCCGGGTCGAGAAACCAAACGACGACAGCATGTGGTGGACGTGCAGGCAGTCCGCCTGGAACACCGGCCGGTGCAGGGCCACGCGGCGCGCGATGGCAAGGCACGAGTCGATCATGGGGATCGAGAGGATAAAGCAAACGGCAACAAACGTATTGATACTCGGTTGCATCGACGTGAAATAACAGGCGACAATCCCGAGCGTGATACCGAGAAACATGCTGCCGGTGTCCCCCATGAAGATCCGGCCCGGCGGAAAGTTGTAGATCAAAAACCCCAGGCACGCACCGGCGAGGGCGAGCGAGAGCACGGCCAGCCAGGTCGCGCCGGCCATGGTGGCCAGTACCGCGAACGCAAGCGCCGAGATCAGGGACGTCCCGGCGGCGAGGCCGTCGTGGCCGTCGATCAGGTTGACGGAACTCGAGATACCGACGAGGTAGAACGCGCTCAAAAACGTGAGAAGAACCAAGTTGCCGTCGACGACGGCGAGACCGACGTGGAGCCGCACACCGAGGAGGGCCAGGACGACGGCGGCGAGGATTTGTACGGATAACTTCTGGCGGGCCTTGAGGTTCTTGATGTCATCGGCCAGGCCGAGTGCGACGATCAGGGCCACGGGCAGCAGCACCGCGGCCGGTCCCGTCGTCCCCGCGGGGAATAAGACCCACCCCAGGCCGAGCGCCAGCGCCGTCCCCAGAACCATGCCCACCCCGCCGACATGCGGAATGGTGTCCGTGTGGATCTTGCGCCCGTTCGGTTTGTCGCCGAGTTTCCATCGAAGCGCGTACTTGCGAACCAGTGGTGTAGAAATAGCCACCGTGGCAAACGCCGTGAGGAATATTGCCAATATTTCGAGACCAGCCAAGTTATCCCCTGTCAGGAAGGCTCGCGCGCCTTGCCCCACTTATCGAGCACGATATCGGCTCGTGAATTCGGTGTCAAGCGCGAATGCCGTGTTATCCCCTTGAGTTCTTTAGGTTAGTGAGCATCGACCGCACATCTTCCGGGCGCCCGATGCGAAACGCGAGCACCAGCAGCAGGTAGGCAAGCGCGATAACACCCGCCCACAAAAAGGCGGCCCATCCGAACGCCGTGCGGCCAGAAAGCGGCCAAACGATCGCCGCCGCCAGCGATCCAGCAAGAATCGTGCGAATTGCGAGCCCAACAGCCCGCGCGCTGAGCCGAACGCCGTAGGTGACGAACACCTCGCGCAATCCAGCCACGAGCAGCACCCCGTAGGAAATGACGGTGGCGATCACCGCGCCCCGTGCCTGGTAGCGGGGGATGAGGATCAGATTGAGCACGAAGTTCAGCACCGCCGAAGCGGTGGTCAGGTAGGCGTACACCCGCGTGCGCTCGGCGGCGACCAGGGCGGGAAGGATGACCGCGCCCGCCGCACGAAACACGATGACGCCTCCAAAGAATATCATCAGGCCGCCGGCGTAGGAGAAATCGTCCGAAAACACGAGTTCGACCAGCGGCAAACCGACCGCTGCGAGAATCGCCGCGAAGAGCACGCCGCTGACCAGGGAGAAACGGAGCGAACGGCGGATGATCGCGGCGCACTCCCCCACCTCACCGCTCGAAAAACGCGAGGCCAGCGCGGGCCGCAGCATCATGATCATGGCAAAGACGGGAAACAGCGACACTTCGGCGATGTTTCTTGCCACGGCGTATTGCCCCACCTCCTCGACACCGGAGAAGTATCCGAGCATGAGCCGGTCCATGTGGGAATAGATCGTCACCGAGGCGCTGCTGATGGCGAGCGGCGCACTCAAGACCAGGAGCCGGCGCGCCAGGCCCGGTGCGGCGCGGTCGCCGGCGGGGAGATACCGCAACAGCTTGCCCAGGTAGACGGCGATGGCGACCGCCCACGCGACGCAGTAGCCGCCGAGGACGTCCACCGCCTCCCGGCCCAGCCCCACGAGCACGCAGGTCACGAGAATCCGCAGCAGCAGGTGCAGGCCGCGGATCCGGTAGACGGTCTGCAGGCGGTTGAGACCGACGAGGAAGTTTTCCTTGAATTCGTAGAGGCTCGCCCCGACGACGACGACGGCGCCGATGCGAACGGGAGCGGTAAGGCCCGGGTCGTTGAAGAAGCCCGCGATGCGCGGTGAAAAAAGCCAGGTGAGCGCTGCGACCGATAGCGTAAAACCGAGACGCAGCCCGAGGGCGGTCGTGAAGAGAGAGCGCAGGCGCCCGGCGGCGCCGACCCCGAACTCGCTGGCCAGGCGCGAGGCGGCCAGGTCGAGCCCGAACTTGCCGACGATGAGGGCCGCGGTGGCGAACGACATCACCCACGATACCGTCCCCATCACGCGCGGGCCGGCCCAGCGCGCGATGACCCAGGAAACAACAAACCCCGCTACGACGGGCAGGGCCGTGATGGCGAGGCTCCACAGGAAGCTCCGTTCGAGCGACCTGTCCTGGAACGACCAAGTCTCGTGGTGCCGGTTCATAGACTGTACGCGTCGATCACCTGCACGATCCGCTGCGCGGCCTTTCCATCCCACAGTTCGGGGATCTCGCCGCCGGACGTTCTCCCGGCGAGCACCTTCCGGCCCTCTTCGAGGATGCGGTCCGGCTCGCGGCCCACCAGCCGGTTGGTGCCGATTTCGGTGGTGATGGGCCGTTCCGTGTTTTCACGGATCGTCAAGCAGGGGACGTCGAGTACAGTGGTTTCTTCCTGGATACCTCCAGAGTCGGTGAGAACGAGCCGCGCGTGCGCCATGAGTGTAACAAAATCGAGGTAGCCGACGGGATTTATTATGCGCACGCATTCCGCGGGCACTCCTATCTTATTTTCCTTTATCATCTTAGTCGTCCGCGGATGGGCGGGAAACACCAGCGGGCACTCGGCGCCGAGCGTGGCGAGGGCACCGAGAATGCCCCGCAGCACGGCCGGGTCATCGACGTTCGAGGGACGGTGCAGCGTGACCAGGCCGTAACCGGCGCCGGCGAGCGAGAGGTCTTCGAGCACGGTCGACTTCTCGGCGAGCGGCCGGTAGTGGAGCAGGCTGTCGATCATGACGTTGCCGACGTAGTGGATTTTCCCTTTCGCCACCCCTTCGCGCAAGAGGTTCTGCTCCGCGCTCGGCTCGGTGGTGAAGAGGAGCGTGGCCACCACGTCGGTCACCATGCGGTTGATCTCTTCGGGCATGGCGCGGTCGAAGCTGCGCAGCCCCGCCTCGACGTGGGCGACGGCGATGCCGAGCTTGACCGCCACCAGCGCGGCGGCCATGGTCGAGTTGACGTCGCCGACAACGATCAGGACCTCGGGACGCTCGGCCGCGAGCACCTTTTCCATCTCGCTCATGACTTTGGCGGTTTGTGCGCCGTGCGGGCCCGACCCCACGCCGAGGTAGACGTCGGGCCGCGGCAGCTCGAGGTCGTCGAAGAACACCTTGGACATGTTCTCGTCGTAGTGCTGGCCGGTGTGAACGAGCTTGCGGGAAAAGTGCCGGTGCCGGTCCAGCTCGCGCCAGATGGGGGCCACCTTCATGTAGTTGGGCCTGGCGCCGACGACGGCCATGACCTTATTTGCCATACGCCTTGCCCTTCTCGAGTTTGTGCTTGTAGTGGGATTCGTAGTACGTGCGGAAATCGCCCGACTTGACGTTTTGCCACCACGCCTCGTTGTCGCGGTACCAGGCCACCGTTTTCTCCAGCGCGGTGTCGAAGTCGAACTCGGGCTTCCAGCCCAGCTTCTCCAGCCTGGCGGCATCCATGGCATAGGCGCGGTCGTGTCCCTGGCGGTCTTCGATGAAGACGATACGGGATTCGGGCGCCCCGAGCTGTTGGAGGATCCGGCGCGCCACGTGCAGGTTGGGCTGGCTCTTGCCGACGGCGATGTTGTAGATCTCGCCCGGCGCGCCCTCCGTCCCCACCAGCTCGACCGCCGCGCAGTTGTCCTCGACATAGATCCAGTCGCGCTCGTGCATGCCGTCCCCGTAGAGGGGCAGCTCCTTGCCCTCGATGGTATTGGTGATGAAAAGCGGAATGAACTTCTCCACGTGCTGGTAGGGCCCGAAATTGTTGGAGCTCCTCGTGATCACTACCGGTACCTCGAACGTGTTGTGAAATGCCAGGCACATCAGGTCGCCGCCGCACTTGCTGGCCGAGTACGGGTTGCCCGGCTTGAGCGGCGAGGTTTCAGTGAAATGCTCACCCGACGAGCTGCCGTAGACCTCGTCGGTCGAGATCTGGACGAACCTGCCCACGCCCAGCTCGTGCGCCGCCCGCAGCAGGGTATAGGTACCGAAGACGTCGGTTTGAATAAAACTCCCCGCCCCCTGGATCGAGCGGTCGACGTGGGTCTCCGCCGCGAAATTGAACACGGCCTCCACACCCTGCATCGCCTCCCGCACCAGGCCGGCGTCGGCGATCGAGCCCTTGACGAACGTGACCTGGTCGTCGTCGAGCAGGCCGCTGAGGTTTTCCAGGTTGCCGGCATAGGTCAGCGCATCGAGCACCGTAATACGGCACTTCGCGTGACGCCGGTGGATGCGGTGCACGAAATTGGCGCCGATAAACCCCGCGCCGCCCGTCACCAGGATCGAGCCGTAGAAATTCGCCATCGTTCTCCTCTCTAACCGTCCTTTTGCGCCCAGTCGTAGGGAATGTCGTTGTCGTGCGGATCGACCCGGAACTCATCCGGGTTCTCGTAGTCGTAGAGCTCGGTGGGACTGTTGACGATCAGGCCCGTGCGCGTGCCGATCCCCTTCATGCCGTGGAGTACATAGGGGGGAATGACCAGCAGGATCGGGTTCTGCTCGCCGAGAAAGAACTCGTTCACCTCTCCGTGAGTCTTCGAGCCCTCGCGCCCGTCGTAGAGCACGACCTTGATCATGCCCGCCACACCCACGAAACGGTCGGTCTGCTTCTTGTGGTAGTGCCAGCCCTTGACCACGCCGGGATAGGCGGCGGTCAGGTAGACCTGGCCGAATTTCTCGAAAAACTCGTCGTCGGAGCGGAGCATTTCCATCAGGTAGCCGCGCTCGTCCGGGATCACTCTCAGTTTCTTTACGATGACGCCCTCAATCATACCGCTTTTCTCCTTTCATAACGTGCCGCATCTCATAACGTGCCGCGTCCGAACGAGCTGTACCGAAAACCGCTCTCGCGCATGCGCTCCGGCTTGTAAACGTTGCGGCAGTCGACGAACACGGGCGACCGCATCACCTTCGCCAGCCGGCCCAGGTCCAGTTCCCTGAATTCGTTCCATTCCGTCACCAACAGCAGTGCGTCGCAACCTTCCGCCGCATCGTAGGCGCTCTTGCAGTACGTCACCTCGATACCGGTGCTCTCCTTGAAGCGCTCCATCGCCACCGGGTCAAAGACGCGGATCGTGGCCTTCTCCGCCGCGAGGCGCCGTATGATCTTGACCGATGGTGCTTCGCGCAGATCGTCCGTGTTGGGCTTGAACGACAGCCCGAGTACGGCGATCGACTTGCCCGCCACCGATGATAGCTCCGCCTTGAGCTTGTCCAGCGCGCGCCCGGCGAGTGTGGCGTTCAGGTCGAGGACGGCGCGGATAATCGCCGGGTCGTAGCCCTTCTCCTCGGACATGTGAAGCAGCGACGAGACGTCCTTGGGCAGGCACGATCCGCCGAAACCGATCCCGGCGTGCAGGAACTTCGAGCCGATACGCCCGTCGAGGCCCATGCCCTTGGCCACGTCGTCCACGTTGGCGCCCACACGCTCGCAAATGGCGGCGACCTCGTTTATGAACGAGATCTTCGTCGCCAGGTAGGCGTTGCTCGCGTACTTGATCAGCTCGGCCGTCTCGAGGCCGGTGAGCACGATCGGCGTCTCGATCAGGTAGAGCGGCCGGTAGACCTTTTTCATCACTTCGCGCGCGCGGTCCGACTCGACACCGATCACCACGCGGTTAGGCCTGAGGAAATCAGCCACCGCCGACCCTTCCCGCAAAAACTCGGGGTTGGAAACGATATCGAAGTCGGCGTCCTTGTGCGCGTGCTTCTTCAGGATCGCCGCCACCTCGCGCGTGGTGCCGACCGGGACGGTGCTCTTCTGTACGATGACCTTGTAGCCGTCGAGGTGTTGCGCGATTTCCTGCGAGGCTTTGTGTACGTACGAGAGGTCGGTGGCGCCGTCCGCGCCCGACGGTGTGCCGACGGCGATAAAGATGACGTCCGAGTTCTCGACCGCCTCCTTTATATCGGTGGTGAAATGCAGCCGGCCGCCGGCCGCGTTGCGCTCCACCATCTCCCGCAAGCCCGGCTCGTAGATGGGCATGCCGCCGCCGCGCAGAAAGTCGATGCGCCCGGCGTCGACGTCCACACAGCGCACCGTGTTACCGAAATCCGCCAGGCACGAGCCGGACACGAGGCCGACATAGCCCGTCCCTATCATGCAAATCCGCAGCATCTACCTGGTACCTCCGTTGGGTTCGCGCATCACCGCGAGTCATTACCGCCGCGCCCCCGGCTCATTGCGCCGCCGGGCCGCCGGTGTGCGACCAGTACTCGAGCAGGGATGAGAGCGTATTTTCCACGGGCGTCCTCGGGCGCCAGCCCGTATCCGCCGTGATCTTCTGGTGGTCGCCGCGAAGCTCTTCGATATCGACCGGGCGCACGCGCCCGGGCTCGACCCGTATCTCGATATCCACGCCGGCAAGGGATGCGAGCTTCTCCAGCAACTCCCTCAGGCTGTGCGAGGCACCGGAGCATACATTATACACGGCCCCGCCCCGGCCCCTGTCCAAAAGTGCCACGTACGCCTCGCACACGTCGCGCACGTCCGAGAAATCGCGCCGCACGTCGACGTTGCCGACCTCGACCACCGGCTCGCGCTCGCCGGCCCGGATCTCTGCCACCTGGCGGGCGAAACTCGACAGCACAAAGGCGTCACTCTGCCCGGCGCCCGTATGGTTGAAGCTCCGGGTCGATACGACGTCCGCCTCGTAGAGCGCATGGTAGAGCCCGCAGCATTGCTCCTGGATGAGCTTGCTCAGTGCGTAGGGGCTTACCGGGTTTGTCGCGCGGGTTTCCGCCAGCGGCAGGTCGTCCGGTGTGACGGGGCCGTAGATTTCGGCCGACCCCACGGCGAGCAGACGCGTCCCGGTTTTTTGGGTCCGCAGGAACTCGAGGATGTGGAGTACGGGCAGCGTGTTGTTCCGTATCGTCTCTTCGGGCGCATCGAACGAGCGGCCCGCACTCGACTGGGCGGCCAGGTGCACGATGTGCCTCGGCTTCGCCCGTTCGAGAAACCCTCCGAGCGCGTTTCCATCGGTCAGGTCCAGCGGCATGTAGTGCTCGCCCGCGACACCGCCGCCCTCGCCCGCGCGGTCGATCCCCCAGACCTCGAACCCTCTTTCGGCGAGCCTGGCGGTCAGGACCCGGCCCACAAAGCCGCTGCAACCGGTTACCAGCACTCGGTCCACGGCTCTCTACCCTTTTCTCCAGAAATCGAGCGTGTCCCGCAACGTGGTCTCGAACGGAATCTCCGGTTTGTAGCCGGTGTCGCCTCGAAACTTCGAGCAGTCACCGAGGAGGCGGGGCACGTCCGAGGGACGCATCCGGGCCGGGTCTTGTTCGACGTCGATCTTCGCATCGGTCAGGGAGAGCAGCATGTCGAGCATCTCCCTGATCGTCCACGCCTTCTCCGCGCATATATTATAGACCTCACCGGCCTTACCCTTTTCGAGGGCGAGGAAATACCCCTTGACCACGTCGCGCACGTCCGAGAAATCGCGGCTTGCGTCGAGGTTACCGGTAAAAATCACGGGTTCGCGGAGGCCTTTTTCGATATCGGCGATCTGCTTGGCGAAATCGGATACGACGAACACCGGCCCTCGCCGCGGTCCGGTGTGGTTGAACCCGCGGGTGCGGACGATGTCCATCCCGTAGCTCATATGATACTGGTACCCCAGCAGGTCCTGGCCCACCTTGCTGACGGCGTAGGGACTGAGCGGCCTCAGCGGGTTGTCCTCCGTGATGGGCAGCTCGTCCTCCCCCACCATGCCGTACTCTTCGCTCGAGCACGCCACCTGGATGCGGCACTTCATATCGGTCTTGCGCACCGCCTCGAAGACATTGAGCTGGCCGATGACGTTTGTGGTGAGACTCTCGCTCGGTGCGCGCCAGCTGGTAGGCACGTAGCTCTGGGCGGCGAGGTGAAAGATATAGTCGGGTCGGATGTCCTCGATGACACCGCGCGTGGAGGTGGCGTCCCGCAGGTCGCACTCGACGAGCTGGACCTTGCCCTGGAGGTGTTCGACGTTCTCGGTCCGGCTGCGCCAGCGGATCATCCCGTAGACGTCCACCCCGCCCCGCGCCAGGCAATAGTCGGCCAGATGGCTCCCGGCAAATCCCGTGATGCCGGTAATGAGCGCTTTCATAGGGGAATCCTTTCTAAGAGGCGACAATAATCCCAACGAGGATAGGTGAAACTATTAGTAAAGTCAACGGGTTTCGGGGATTGGGGGCGGGGTCTGCCGGCGGACCGTCGTCGGCTTTGTCGCTGCGGTGGGGACGGGCCGAAGGGGGTTCCGTCCCACGCTCCACTTCGCTCGGCTACGCCGCGCCGCACCAGCGGTCGGGCGCGAGGTGTCCTCCTGCGCGCGGCGTGATCCTCGCTCGTTCCCGCGAATGGGCCGTCACCCCCTTCAACCCGTCCCCAATCCCAACTTCTGCGCGACGGTCCGGCGGCAGATCCCAAGCTGTAGATATCAATGGGTGCTGCGTGGTACAATATCAAAAGGTTCGATATTCCCCAGTCCACTCGCCCAACGGGGCTTCGACGATGCGTACCATGGCCACCCTGCTTATCCTGGTCTGCCTGCCCTTGGCAGTGGTCGCCGACACCCTGCCGACCAAGCGCGAAATCGTCGCGTCCATGCGCCTGGTGAACGACTATTGGATCAGCTACCATCCCGATCCCGGAAGTAATCTCTGGGACCGAGCGACCTACTTCACCGGCAACATGGCGGTGTACGCCACTTGGCCCGACCATGACTACCACGATTATGCGCTGCTCTGGGCCGAATCCCACGGCTGGGGGCTGAACGGCGGAACCTCGACCCGCGACGCCGCCAACCACTGCGCCGGACAGATCTACATTGCGCTCTACGAGATCGACCCGATCCCCGCGCGGGTTTCGGACATCACCACGAGCATCTTCAACATGGTCAACAGCCCCCAGGTGGACGATTGGTGGTGGATCGATGCGTTCTATGTGGCAATGCCGGTCTTCACCCGCTTGGGCATCATCCACGCGGACACGGACTATTTCGACAAGATGTATGCGCTCTACGACGACACCAAGACGAGGCGGGGGCTGTACGACGCCAGCGCAGGGCTATGGTATCACAGCGCGCCCTACCAGCCGCCGGCGACGACCCCGAACGGCGAGCCGATCTTCTGGTCCCGTGGCAACGGCTGGGTGTTCGCCGCACACGCGAAGGTCCTCGAACACCTGCCGGTCACCGACCCGCACAGGGCCGAGTACCTGGCTACCTTCCAGGCGATGGCAGCGGCCTTGAAGGACGTTCAGCGTGCCGACGGATTCTGGAACGTGAGCCTCGCGGACACTCTCGACTGGCCGGGTCCGGAGACCAGCGGCACCTCGTTTTTCACGTTCGGCATGGCCTGGGGGATCAACAACGGGTACCTCGACGCTGCGACCTACCTGCCGGTGGTCACGAAGGCGTGGAACGGCATGACGCAGATCGCCGTGCACCCCACCGGCCATCTCGGTTACGTGCAGCCTACAGCCAGCAGTCCGCGGGAGGGCCAGCCGGTGACCTACGACATGACCACCGATTTCGGAATCGGCGCCTTCTTGCTCGCCGGCAGCGAAGTCTACGAGCTTGCGGGCGGCGAGCCGCCGCCGGCGCCGCGGGGGGTCGCGGCCAACCTCGCACTCGACAACGTGATCGCCTACTCGGCGCAGGAGGTCTCCAACCCGGCCAGCAATGCAGTGGACGACAGCCTCTGGACCCGATGGTCAGTGTGGGGCTACCCGCAGTGGATCGAGCTCGACCTCGGCACGGCCCAGCCCATCGGGATCACCGAGCTGGCCCCCTACCGGGGCCGTGCCTACCAGTTCAAGGTCGAGACGAAGGTTGGCGCACTAGATCCGTACAGCCTTCTCGTCGACCGCCTCACGAACACGAGCAACGGCTTCGCGCTCGCCGACACCTTCCCACCCGTCCAGGCGCGCTTCGTGCGGCTGACCGTCACCGGCGGCGCCTACCCCCATGTCGCCATCGTCGAGTTCAAGCTGTACGGGAACTTGATCACCGGCGTCACGGGCCTGGTGCCGCCGGTCGCAATCGCCCTGGAGCCGAACTACCCGAACCCGTTCAATCCGATGACCACAATCGGCTTCCATGTAGAGGAGGCGTCTCGGGTCAAGTTGACCGTGCTCGACGTCGCCGGCAGGAGGGTCGCAACCTTGCTGGACAAGCCGATGCCGGCCGGCTACCACCAAGTCACGTGGAACGGCACCGACAATGCCGGACGTCTAGTGGCCTCCGGCACTTATTTCTACCGGATCACCACCGGCGCCTCCGAGAAGACCAGGAAGATGATCCTCTTGAAGTAAGTCTCGCAGACGCGGGTACCCCCCGCAGCCGAAAGCAACAGATTGAAATTTCTTCATCTAAGCAGCCACCTTTGGTTGTCGCTGGCGTTACGGCATTTCACGACGAGTCGCTCTGCCGAATGCGCGGCGCGGTTCCGGCCGCCGTTCTTGAATTCGCGCAGCGCATGCGGTACACTATAGGCCTCTCCCTCAGAACCGGGGCCAACGCGCATGATGCGCGTGTTCACCGCGCGTGTGCGCGGCGGACCTTGCGTTGCACAACTTACCTTGGGGGTACCGCGATGACCTTCTTCTCGCGCGTTTTTCTTCTGAGTCTGAGTATCTTGCTTTTTTCCGTATCGGTTCGGGCCGTGGCTCCCGTGCACCAGTGGAGCCAGCGCTTCGGGGATACGAGCGCCGACCTGGGCTCGGACGTTGCGGTGGACGCCTCGGGCAACGTGATCGTGACCGGGTACTTCCGGGGCACCGTGGACCTCGGGGGCGGCAATCTCACGAGCGCGGGCTTTTTTGATATGTTTGTTGCCAAGTATGACGCAAGCGGTGCGCACCAGTGGAGCCGGCGCTTCGGGAGCACGGGCGATGACGAGGGCCGGGCGGTCGCCGTGGATGCTTCGGGCAACGTGATCGTGACAGGGTTGTTCGAGGGCGCGGTGGACTTCGGGGGCGGCAATCTCACGAGCGCGGACTCTACGGATATCCTCGTTGCCAAGTATGCCCCCAACGGTGTGCACCAGTGGAGCCGGCGCTTCGGGGGCACGGGAGTTGACCGGGGCCTGACGGTCGCGGTGGACGCTTCGGGTAACGTGATCGTTGCAGGGTTGTTCAAGGGCACGGTGAACTTCGGAGGCGGTAATCTCACGAGCGCGGGCGATCTAGATATCTTCGTTGCCAAGTACGACGCCAGCGGCGTGCACCAGTGGAGCCGGAGCTTCGGAGGAGCGGACCGTGACCTGCAAGTGACGGTCGCGCTGGACGCTTCGGGCAATGTGATGGTGACAGGGGGTTTCCGGGGCACGGTGAACTTCGGGGGCGGCAACCTCACGAGCGCGGGCATTGGGGATATCTTCCTTGCCAAATACGACGCCAGCGGTGTGCACCAGTGGAGCCAGCGCTTCGGGGATACGACCGCTGACGTGGGCTTCGGAATCGCCGTGGATGCTTCGGGCAACGCGATCGTGACAGGGACGTTCTCGGGCACGGTGGACTTCGGCGGCGGCAACCTCACCAGCGCGGGAGCGAATGATATCTTCGTTGCCAAGTACGACGCCGGCGGTGTCCACCAGTGGAGCAAGCGCTTCGGGGACGTGGGCAGTGACCTGAGCTCGGGAGCCACCGTGGATGCCTCGGGCAACGTGATCGTAACGGGGTCGTTCGAGGGCACGGTGGACTTCGGTGGCGGCAATCTCACCAGCGCGGGCTTTAATGATATCTTCATTGCCAAATACGACGCCAGCGGTGTGCACCAGTGGAGCCAGCGCTTCGGGGACACGGACGCGGGTGGTGACCACGGCCGTGCCATTGCGGCGGATGCTTCGGGCAACGTGATAGCGACGGGTTGGTTTCGGGGCACGGTGGACTTCGGAGGCGGCAATCTCGTAAGCGCGGGATCTGTCGATATCTTTCTCGCTAAATACGGCGATGTAACCGTTCCCGTATTCATCAGCTACTTCGGCGCCACGCCGCGGGGCCTCGCGGTGGATGTCGCCTGGCGTTTTCGGAGCGACGAGGCGCTGGATCGCTTCACGCTCTACCGCCGGCACGGCGCATCGCCCGCCGTCATCGTCGCCTCGGGTGACGCGTTGGCCACACGCTCGTATACGGACACGGCGGTCGAGCCCGGAGAGACCTATCGTTACGAGCTCGTGATTCGCACAGCGGGCGGAGACGAGTTTCACTCGCCCTTCGCAATCGCGACAGTCGCCCGGCTGGCGGCGTCACTTTCCCAGAACTTCCCGAATCCGTTCAACCCGCAAACGACGATCGAGTACACCGTGGGCGCAAAAGCGATGGTCTCGATCGAGATCTTCGACGCGTCGGGAGCACTCGTCACGCGGCTACACCAGGGCGATCGCGAAGCGGGCACGTATCGAGCCGAATGGGACGGCCGAGATGGGGCGGGGCGCCCGGTGGCGAGCGGTATCTATTTCTACCGGCTCGCGGGGGTGCGCGGCGGGGACGTGCGCAAAATGGTCCTCCTGAAATAGATCGTCCCGGGTGGAAAGCGAAGAGACGGGTTTTCTAGCGGCTCTTCTTGGTAATCACGAGCCACAGGGCATGGATCACACCGGGAAGCATCCCGAGCAGGGTCAGAATGACGTTGATCCAGAAGTGAGTGCTGATCCCGACCTGCATCGCGGCGGCGACGGGCGGGAAGAAGATGGCGAGGACTATCTTTAGTATTGTCAACTGGCACCTCCGTTTGGTACGTGCTCCCGGCGGAGCCGCTTGATGCGGCGCACTGCTCGCCAGCGCGAACGCCGGCCTAGGACTTTTTCTTCGCCTCTTCCAGCCGCGCCCGGGTATCATCGGTATTGGCAATGTGTAGAGTGCGAGGCAGACGCGATTGAACGATTCGTAGAAACCCTGGAAGTCCTTTCCGGACGTTTCGAGCAGGTGCGGGATATCAAAGCCGATCGAGAAGAACTTCTCGCTCCCGCTGCAGAGAACGACCGCGCACGCGCGGTCATCGGCCGCCACCGCATCGATCGCTTCGGCCAGCTCGCGAACCAGCTCGAGATCGATCGCGTTGGTGACGCTCCGGTTCAACTTCACTACGGCGACCGCATCCTGGTATTCGATCTCAATCATCTTCATTTGGCAATCCCTCCCTCTCGTCACCTGTAGCGGATGACCAAACGATTTTTCTTCTATTTGTAAGCTCAAACCCCGAGGGGTCGATATTGGTTGCCCCGAGTCGGTAGACGCGACGCATCATGTGCGGCAGCGAGGAGCAGCAGCAGTATGGAATGTTCGACGGATCGTTTGGGTCGAGCGCATCCAGTCGCCCTCCTGGTGTCTTGCGACCGCCCGGCTGTCTTCCGGGCCCTGTTTTCCGGCTTACCGTGGCGCCGCAACCCTCAGGGGCGTAGTGAGCGGCGGCCGTGCGGACGGCGCGCGAACCCGCTCCGCCTCACCGGCAGGCCGCGTACGCGACCAGATGCCCGCCGAGGAGCGGCCGCGCGTAGATGCGGTTCGCTATACGGTCGAACATCGTCTTCTCCCCCCACTGCCGGGCGGGAGCGCTCATACGGACCACGCGCAGACCCGCCGCCCGCATCGTACCGGCCAGCGTTTCCGGTGTGAAATACCAGAAGTGATGGGCGGTATCGTAGTGCCGCCACCGATTCCTCTTCAGCCCCAGCCGGCTTTGCAACGTCTTGCTGCGCGAGGAGAGGCTCGAGAGGTTCGGCACCTCGACCCGCGCCACCCCGCCGTCGGCGAGGAGGCGCGCCACCGCTTCGAGTGTCGTCCGCGGATTCTGTACGTGCTCGAGGACGTGGTTCAGGACCACGGCGTCGAACGAGCGCTCCGGCAGCGCGATGCCCTCGAGCACGCCGTGGTGCGCAGTCAGCCCGAGCCGATCGCGCATGTGCGCCACCATCGCCGAGGAGATATCGGTACCCTCGGCGCGCCAGCCGCGCGCACCGGCGGCGAGGAGCAGCGTGCCCTCCCCGGCGCCGACGTCAAGCAGCCGCCCCATGCGGCCGGCGACCGCTTCGATTTCAGCGAGAAGTTCGGCAAAGATTCTCTCGCGACCGGCGCGGTTATCGATCGCCGTTTTGAAATACGGATAGGAATAGATCGCCTCGTCGGCGGTGGCGATGTCGGGGTAGGAGCGGGCGAACTGCAGGCGGCAGCCCGTGCATTGCACGACATCGTTATCCGGTGGAAGCGAAAACACGCGGCGCGTCGGCGCATCCGCGCAGTTCGGGCAGGACTGGTCAGGCATCGGGGCTCACCCGGGGGCTATGCACCCTGGCCGCGCAGGAATGCAATGGCGTCATCGTCGGCTTCGAAGCACTGGATCGGCGACTCGAACACCTTGAAAACCGGCTTGATGGGGTCGCTCGGCTGCGCGATCGCCATGTTGCCACCGCTGCCGCTCAAGATCTTGTAGCCCGATATCAGCATGCCGAGGCCGACGCTCGAGATGAGGCGCACCTGCGAGAGGTTGAGCACCACGCGGAGCTTGCCGTCGCTCACGAGCTGCTTGACGGTGCTGCGGAACTTTTCGGGCTCATCCGACCGCCCCCACACGTCTCCGGACAGATAGAGGATAGCCACGTCATCGAGACGGCTCTCATGAATATCCACGGTTCCTCCTCGCATAAACCCAGGGCCGATGCAACCGATCCCGCTTTCACGCCAACGATAGCACAATCCGGCGTGGATCGCAAAAGGGCACGGGCCGTTCCAACTCAACATCCAGGACGCCTGCCGGGCAGTTGAGATCCTGCCCGCTAACAGCCCACCGATTCTGTCCAATCCGCGTGTCATTCCGACGTCGGGCACCACCTCGACTCAATTCGAAT
>JBHHVD010000049.1:0-24188 GCA_046754105.1 Candidatus Krumholzibacteriia bacterium | reverse complement strand
GACGGCGAGTTCCGCAGCGCGCCGACCGCCCACAAACCGTGGGTGATGGGAAAGCAGCCCCTCGTCGGCGCGCGAGGACTGTTTGAGCCGGAGCGCCCCCGTCCTGGCGCCCGGCCAACCACACACTGCGAGTCCTTGTTGACGCATTGAGACTAGCACTCCCGAGCCAGGGAGTCCACGGGGCACGGCTCCGACACCTGCCGCCCCCGCTCATACCGATAGAAGTTTCGAGTCGAAACGGCTACACTCTACGCTGCCGGATCATCGATCATCCTGGAGGTATCGAGGTGCGAACGAAGACCATCTGCATAGTTGCCGTGTCGATTCTCGCGGCGGCCGGCTGCATGAAAATCAAGCAGCTAAGGACCGGGGGCGCCGGGCCGTCGGCCTGCCGTCTCGTGATGGTTTTCGGCGGAGGACCGTCGCGGCCGCACAGGGACGCGCGGCCGGGGGAAAAATACTGGATGGCCGTTTACTTCGAAGTGTCGGATTCAACCTACGAATTCGGTCATCTCGACCCGGACGGAGATTTTCAGGCGTACGCCATCGGCGAAAGAAGCCTGTTCGAGGTCCGGGGAGGGACGATCCGCGACTTCGCGCTGCGCGAGCTCGCTCCCGAGATGACCGTCTACCCGCTCGATGAATTCGGGACCTGCGGTTTCGCCGGCCCCGAGATGCGGCCCTCCATGGCGATCTTTCCCCCCAGGGAGAGTCCTTACTACTCCATTGCGACCCTCTCTTTCTTTACCCCGGCCGACACCGTCACCGTAGAAATCACTACGTCGTCCCCGAACGGTTTCGGGCGTGCGGACTCCTGACGGGCCGCTGGTTTCTCCTTGTTGATGCGTCTCGTGCCGACGCCCATCCGCCGGGCACACGACGGACCCCGCGGCCACGCGCGCGAACATTGACAAAAATCATGACTTGTGCTGTGGACGTATGTTATCTGCTTACTTTATAATCTAACCTGTAGCAAGCCTCGCCCAATAACGCTACTCTGCCCGGGCGCACCCCCTGCGCTCAATTCAGGAGGTTTCACATGTGGAAACTTCTGGTTATCGCTGTGCTGGTTCTTCTCATTACGTTCATTTCTCATGAAAGCCCGGTGTCCCGGGACTCTGACACGGCCTTCCGCATACCGATCCCTGTCGGCCGCCCAAAGCCCGGTCACCGGCCACGGCCCTCGGACCTTCCCCGCCGGGGGGCGGCGTCGTCGGCTTCTGTCGCACTGGCCAGTTACGATTTCGAAGACGGACTCGGTGGCGCGGACGCGCAGGGATGGACCGCCGTCGATCGGACCGCCCAGATCGATACTTTCTTCCACGTGGACGACTTCGGGGGGCTCGGCGCGCCGTACGTGCCGCTCGAAGGCAGTCAGTCCCTGTGGTGTGGCACACGCGGCGACACGACCACCATTGGCTCGTCCTACCCCGGGTACGGAGACGATTGGAGTCAACGTTTCGAGTCGGTCGTGTTTCCGACGGCCGGCGACGTTACGCTGGCGTATCTGATCCGCTATGACAGTGAGCCGGGATATGACAGTACCTTCGTCGAGTACAAGGGCGCGAGCGGAGAATGGCGGCGTGTGCGCTCGTACGGCGGAACGGGTAGCCTCCTGGCAAGCGTGAGCATTCCGCGGGACAGCCTGGGCAGCCAGATCCAGTTCCGCTTCCGCTTTGAATCGGATCCCGACTATTCCGACGAGGACGGCCTCTACGACAGCGATGGCGCCGCGGTCATCGACGCGATCACCGTGTCTGACAGCACCGGCATTATAGACCTGCAAGATTTCGAGAGCGAGAGTCCCGGAGCCCGGGTGACGTCCGACGGCGACTGGCGGTCTACCGTCGGCCCCGCCTTCGGCGATTTTTCAGCGCTCGTCGACGGCTCGACCGTCCTCCAGGAGGATACGCTCGTAACCAACAACTCGCACTTTTGGGTTTTCTTCAACGGCTCGCCCGATAATTATGACTGCGGCGGGCATCCCGAACAGCCGGCGGTTCCGTTTACGAATAATCCCGGATCGACCCTACTGCGCGACTATCTCAACAACGAAATTCAGTCACCGTGGATCGATCTCGGCCGCGACGCAGGCGGCCTGCCACTCGCCGCGGTACCGGATAGCTTGCGGCTCGAGTTCGACGTATACGAGGACCTGCCGCAGGACAACCTCGTGGGATATAGTTTCCGGCGCCGCTTCATAGTCGGAGGGCTCCTCACGCCCTGGGATCACTGGGGTTTTGTCGCGTTCGGTGATTACAAGGCCTGGGATCGCTTTCAATACCGGATCCCCAATGAACCAGGGGCCACCCACGTGCAGATCGGCATCGACGCCTGGGATGTGTGCTCTTTCTGGTGCGGCGTGTTTGGCACCGGCGCTTGCCACAGCCACGCGCCCCTGATCGACAACGTCGCCGTCCTGGCGTTATTGAACGCCGGAGCGACGGTCACCAATACCGGCGACTCCGGCCCGGGGTCGTTTCGCCAGGCGATCCTCGATGCGAACGCCGCACCGGGCACAGATTGGATCGTGTTCGACATCCCGGGCCCGGGCCCACACACGATCGCTCCACTCAGTTGGCTCCCCCCAATAACCGGAAGCACGATCATCGACGGCTACTCGCAGCCGGGCTCCGTACCCAACACCGCCGGCCCCGGCCTGCCCGGCGACGCCGCACTCCAGATCGAGCTCAGCGGCGGTGGTACGGGAAGCCTTCCCGCTGGTCTGCGCCTCTTCGCGAATAACAGCACCGTTCGCGGGCTGGCCATTAACGGGTTCGTCAACGGTATCGAGGTCTCGGGCGACAGCTGTCGCGTCCAGGGCAACTACCTGGGCACCGACCCGACGGGCACCGTAGCCGTACCCAATACGCAGTACGGTGTGGCGCTGGGAGGATCCTACAACCTGGTGGGTGGCACGGCGCCGTCCGCCCGCAACGTCATTTCGGGCAACGGCGACTCCGGTGTGTTCCTGGGTCTGGTAGGCTTTTCCAACCGCGTGCAAGGTAATTTCATAGGCACCGGGGCGAACGGAACGCAGGCGCTCGGCAACGGGATCCTCGGTGTCAGGATCACTTCCACCAGCCACATGATCGGCGGGACAACGGTCAACCGCGGCAACACCATCGCGTACAACCAGAGTGGCGTGGTTGTTTTCACATTTGGTCTCGGCAATTCCATCCTTTCGAACCGTATCCATTCGAATGTTCCGGTGGCCCCCAATAGCGGTCTCGGCATCGACCTTGGAAACGACGGTGTTACTCCCAACGACCCGTGGGACAACGACGTCGGCCCCAACCACCTGCAGAACTTTCCCGACCTCTCATCGGCCACTGCCGTGGGGGGTGGTGTGACCATAGCGGGAGTGCTCGACAGCAAAGCGTTGACTTCGTTTAATATCCAGTTCTTTGCCAGTTCCCAATGCGATTCCCTCCTCCACGGGGAGGGTGAAACCTTCATCGGCCAGGACACACTCGTCACCAACGGTGTTGGGTTGGGAAACTTCAATCTCACGTACCCGGCGAACTTCTCCGGCACGCACATCACGGCGACGGCGACCAACATGGCCACCGGCAGTACATCGGAGTTCTCACCCTGCATCGACTTCTTGAACACACTCCCGGGCATAAACGTGACGGTGGATCCCGTGGATTCGACGACCGGCACGACGCCCGTCACCGTCACCTTCGATAGCGTGTCCGTCGGGGGAACGACCACCCTGGTGACGAGTCCAGCCGGGCCACCGGCATCGGGGAGCTTTACGTTCGGGGATTCCGCGACGTACTACACACTCGCAACAAACTGTAGTTACACGGATTCGATCGAAATCTGCATCAGTTATGACGAAACGAAGATTCCCGGGATGGAGAGCGACCTGGTGCTCTTGCACTACGACGACCTCCTGCCGGGCTGGGTGGACGTTACGACGAGCCTCGACACATTGCTCAACGTGATCTGCGGGAAGACGGATTCGTTCTCGCCGTTTGTTGTCGCACTACCGAGCGGCCCAACCGGTATTGGGGACACGCCACGGGCGCCTGCGCGTTTCGCCCTCTACCAGAACGTGCCCAATCCGTTCAACCCGACGACGGCGATCGTTTTCGATGTGCCGTCCGGCGGGGCCCACGTCACGCTGGCCGTGTACGACGTCGCCGGCCGGTTGGTACGGACACTCGTCAACGAGCCGACGACGGCGGGCACAAAACGCGTAACATGGGACGGACGGAACCGGAGCGGCGGCCGGGTGGCCTCGGGGGTTTATTTTTATCGCATGCGGGCGGGCGATTTCACGAGGACCCGCAAGATGCTGTTGCTCAAATGATATCTCCGTCTCATACTCGTGGCGGGTTTTCGAGGGGCTGGGCGCCGCCCCCAAAAAAACTTGACAAATATCAATTTATACCGTATCCATGAGTGTGGCGGACCGGGCGGGTGCCGCCGGAAACCCGTTGTCCTAGTGTAAGTTACACTCCTGGCTTGGGTGGTGCCGCGCCCGGCATGGCTTGCCGCTCGCTCGGTCCCGCTTCTCTCCCCGAATTTCCCGCGACGACCCGCGCTGCTCGTGGCACCGGTGGTCACGGGCCGCAACGTATCCCCCGGCCATACCCGCATTGACATTTGTCATCCTTGCAAATTCCTGTTTGACAGAACGCTTTCTTGCGTTGTCCACTCAGACTCGCTGTTGAGGGACGACTCTGTTCCGGTACTGTGCCGAGCGCGGCTCCGGTTGCGAGCCATCGGAGCCAGACTTTGCGATCTCAAGACGCCGGTGCAACCGGCGTGTGTCTTCGACTCGAGGAGGTAGTCGTGAGAAATTTACAAACATGCGTTGCCGTCGCCGTCCTTGTTGGGTTGGTCGGCTGGGCGTTCGACGCATCGGCTGTCCCCGGTTTCGCGCGCGAGACCAAGGAAGCGTGCAGCAGCTGCCATACCACGTGGTCGCAGCTGACCAATTTCGGCCGCGATTTCAAGGAATCGGGTTACGACGCGGCCGACGAGAAGATATCGGAAGACCTGGCCTGGTACCAGAACATACCGATCTCCGGCCGTATGAACATGCGGCTCATCGACTGGCGCCACTCGAAAACGAAGACGACGCCGGTGACCGACAAGGACAAGCGCCTCAAGATCCGGGCGTTTCACGAATTCGAGGTGTTCTTCGCGGGCTCGTTCGGCGAGGACTTCTCGTTCTTCGCGGAGCTGGAGGGCGAGGACGAAATCGTAAACAACGACAACGATCAGCGTGGTTTCGACATCTGGATCGCGCACGGTATCGTCGGCTACCACAACCGGCCCGAGTTCAACGTCTACGCCGGCTGGTCGAGCCCGTTCTTCGCGGACCCCTACAACACGCTCAACGCGCGCAAGACCAACCGCTACGGGCGCGTCGTCGACGGCTTCCTGCCGGGCACCGGCCAGTTCCTGAGCGTCAGCGGCCGCTACGACAAGGTGTTCTACATGGGCTCGTGGCACGATCATCCCAACAAAGGACTGGATATCGAGGGCGAGGATCCGTTCGACCTGAGCTTTCGCGCCGCCGTGGACGTTCTGGCGGAAACGGAAACCACGCCCCAGGTGTCGGTCGGCGGCTTCTATACCCGGACCAAGGCGACACACTTCGACGCCGTCACGGAGGCCAAGCTGGACGGCTTCAGCTGGAACACGTTCGGGGGTGACGCCCAGGTCGACTACAAGTCCGCCCACTTGAACCTCATCTTCGTGGTCGCCGAAGACTCTCTGGACCTGACTATGGACGGCATCGGTGACGACACGAGCAGGGACTGGGTCGGCACGGCGGAGGCGCATTACTTCTATATGCCGGGCGACCGCCCCCTGGCCGGTCCGAGTGTGATCTTCGAGAACTTTACGAAGAACGACGAGCTCGAGCACTGGTCACGGCTCGGCGTGTTCGCCACGGCCTTTCCCAAGGAGAACATCAAGGTACAGGTGGGATGGGAGGGCGACGTCCACGCACCAACCCAGTACGTGGAAAAGGAGGGACGCATCACGGTGGTTTTTGACGCTGCCTTCTAACGAATCGGCGGCGGAGCGTGAGTGGCGGTCTCGCCGGGGACGGCGCGGACGCGCGGCCACGGGTGTTCTCTGGGTGACATTCGAGGCGGTACCGCCACCACGCTCACACATTTGACTCCCGACTCTCGTCGCGACAGTTGACATATGTCAATTTGATGTTGCGGCGCCTGCCGTTATCTCGGCGCTCCACCGCATCGATTCCTCGCGCAAGGCTCTAGCTCGCACACTTCTGAATTGAATGCAGACCTGCAAGTATGGTATCATAGCGCTTTATTGCCGTTCACTATCGCCCAGGATGTCTCATACTGTGCCTACGACGCTCCTCGCAAGGTCGATCGGGAGGAATATCAACGCCGTGCGGTCCCGCCGCACTGCATTCCTCGTCCTCTGCGCTCTCCTTTTTGTAGCGACAACGACGCGCGCATCGAGCGCCGATCTCCGCATCGGAGAGGCGCCGCCGGATCTGGCGTGGTTGTCGGTCGCCGGCGACACGTTGTCGTGGGATTCCATGCGCCAGGACCATCCCCTGATCATGGTGTTTTGGGCCACCTGGTGCGCGGTGTGCAAGAGAGACTGGCCGAAACTCAAGGAGTTGGCAGGTCGGTACGACGACGCACCGCTGGCCCCGGTGTGGGCCGCGGTAAGCGTAGGAGAGGAACCGGGCAAGGTCGCCAGGGTCGCGGCCAGCCGGAAGCTGCCGGGGCTGATCATCGCCGATCCGGGAGAGAAGAATGGCAAGATTATGGGGATAGAGTTTGTCCCCGTGGTGTGCGTTCTCGATGCGGACGGGCGACTGGCCTACCTGGGACCGCCCAAGATCGGCAAGCTGAACCGCTTGCTCGAAGATGTAACGTCCAATACCAAGGGGGAGTCACAATGAAACGGAACGTACCGTTGTGCGCGATACTGGTTTTGCTTCTCGCGTCTGCGTGGTATGCGCCGGCTTCGGGGGTCGCCTGACGGCGGCCTACGCTGCCGGGCAGCAGCGAGAACTTTGCGGAAGCGGGTTTCTGGGAGTTCGGGTTCCAGTGGGAGCACGAGGCCACAGACCAGGCGCTCATGGGCAGCGGTGCCGATGCGCCCAACCCCGCGAGCGAAGTCGTGGATTTTCACACCGTCTTCTTGTCCCTCCGCTACGGATTGACTCGTCGCATCAATGTATCGGCGACGATGCCGTACCACTCGATTCAAAGCGACAAGATCCAGGGCGCGCCGTACAGCCGCTTGAACAGGGGTTTCGGAGACCTGCTCGTAACGGCGGCGTATCGTCTCGGCACCTCGCCGCAGTTCACGCTCGAAGCCGGTGTCAAGTTCGCCACCGGCAACGTGGATAAGAAGGACGACCTCGGCCAGCGAATCTGCGACATCCTGGCACTTGGCAGCGGCACCAACGATCTCGTTATCGGGGCGGGTTTCTGGATGCCGCACGTCGTTGTGCACGGGCTTGACGTAACGGCCGGTCTGCGCCACCGCTTCACGAGCGGGGAGAACAAGTGGGGATACAGGTTCGGTGACCAGACGTTGTACGACCTCCACGGCAGCCACCTGGTGGGCGAGCGCACGCGCCTCGGGCTGCGCTTCGACGGCTACCACTCGGGCAGGGACACCTGGTACGGCAACGTCGTGCCCGAACGCGGCGCTACGTTCGTCTACGTGGGTCCGACCGTTTCCTATAAGATGTCGGACACCATGACGGTCGGCGGTTTTGCACGTTTTCCACTCGTCATGCGGCTGGAAGGGTCGCAGATGGTAGCACCGCTTGCGTTCGGCCTGGAGTTCACGACCGACGTCAGTCGTTTCGTCAAGGCACTTGTTCCCAATGAAGGAGATGAGTAATGAAGCGCTTTATGGTTCCTCTGCTCGCTACCGTCTTGCTGCTCGCGGGATGCGGTGAAGACATGACACTCCCGGCCACGGGAACCATCTACGGGGATCTTGTCTTCGTCGACGGAACCCCGGCAGACGGTATACTCGTGCTGGTCGAAGGCACCGGGTTGAGCGCGGTTTCCGACAGCCGCGGACGTTTCATCATCGGTGACGTGCTGGCCGTAGACGTTCACGGCATGGGGAAGTACTACACGGTGCGCGGCATGGGGATGCAGGGAACGACGTCCGTGGGCTTTCTCGTCGGTCACTTCAAGGTCAAGGGACAACAATCGTACAGCGTCGGCACGGTCACCGTTCCGGAGACAGGTACCATCACCGGCACCCTGCAGCTCGAGGGAATGACCGACCACAGCGGCGTGGCCGTGCACCTCGAGGGAACATCGATCTCGACGGTGAGCCGCGCGGACGGCAGCTACACCCTCGATCTCGTGCCCGCACATTCGGGGTATGTAGTGCCATGCCGCCGCGAGGGCTTCGCCGCCATGACCATCCACGAGATGGACGTCGGCGGCCAGATGCAGCCCATACGAGTCGACCCGGGGCAGACGACCGATCTCGGCGGCGCCGTCCTCAACGCCGTCCCCTGAACCGCCGGCACGCCGGGCCCGCGGGAAGCTACTTGCAGGGCAGGAAGCGCACCGCGGTCTGCATCTCTTCGAGCACCCGGTCCAGGGCCGAGACCGCATCGTCGATATCCTGCTTCGTCGTGTCGTGGGAGAGTGACAGGCGCACCGCGCAGTGGGCCTCCTCCTCGGTGCGCCCCATGGCCATCAGCACGTGCGTCGGTCTGGGCGACCCGGACTTGCACGCGGAACCCGAAGAGATGGAGACCCCCTGCTGGTCGAGCGCCACGACCAGCGACTCGCCGCGGATCTCCGGCAGCGTGAGGTTGAGCGTATTGGGCAGGCGTTTCCCGGGGTGACCGTTGAGCTGCGCGTCGGGAACGAGCCTGCGGATGCCCTCTTCGAGCCGGTCCCGCAGCTGCTCCATTCGATCCCCGCTCCGAACCTTCTCCACGGCCGTTTCAGCCGCCTTGCCGAGCCCAACGATGGCCGGTACGTTTTCGGTGCCCGCACGCACGCCGCCTTCCTGCTTTCCGCCGTGAACGCACGGCTCCAGCGACAATCCCTTCCGTACGTATAGCGCGCCAGCACCCTTGGGACCGTGAAACTTGTGGCCGGAGATCGTCAGCATGTCGACGCCGAGCTCTGCAACGTCCACCCGGATCTTACCGACCGCCTGGACGGCATCGGTGTGAAAGAGCACGTTGCGCTCGTGAGCGACCGCGCACAGTTCCTCGATCGGCAGGATGCTGCCAACCTCGTTGTTGGCCATCATGATGGAAACCAGAATCGTATCATCGGTAATCGCCTCGCGGAGCGCATCGGGTGACAGCCATCCGGTCTCGTCCACCTCGAGGTAGGTCACGCGGCAGCCGATTCCTTCGAGAAACGTGCAGGTACTCAAGATCGCAGGGTGTTCGATGCGCGTGGTGACGATATGCCCGCCCCGCTCGCGCCCGGCAAATGCCACGCCCTTGAGGGCCAGGTTGTCCGCCTCCGAGCCGCCGCTGGTGAACGTGATCCGGCGCGGTCGGCAGTTGAGCAGTTTGGCCACCTGACGCCGTGCCCGTTCCACACCCTCCCTCGCGTCCCTGCCTGCGCCGTGGATGCTCGACGGGTTGCCGTGGGCATCACCGAGGAACGGCATCATCGCTTCCCGCACCGTGTCCGCCACGCGCGTCGTCGCGTTGTTGTCGAGATAAATCCTGTGGTCGGCGCCCGTGCTCGCGGCGGGCACCGCGCCGCCGGCCGATGCCGCCACGGGCACGGCCCGTGACCTCTTTTCCATCGTCATGGATCGCCGTGCCTTTTCCGTGCCCGCTTCGACTTTTCCCACCTCGCACAGGAGCGCCTTGTACACCGGAAATCCGGATATCTCGTCATAGTTGTCGATGTCGGTCAACTCGTTGACGTTCCATTCCCGCCAGGCCTTGGGACCGACCGGCGATCCGCCCCCCATGTTGCACTCCACGGCCCCCTGGACGATGCGGTCGGTGACGCGCGCCCGAAACGATACCGCGCCGCGCGGGGTTCTCACTTCCACCAGGTCGCCGCTTTCGATCCCCCGCGCCCGGGCGTCCTCGGCGTGCAGTTCGACGACGGGCTCCGGGTTGGCCGACACGAGCCCCTTAATGCCGTGATGCTGGGACCGAAAATCCGTCTGGATGCGGGCGCCCGAATTGAACACCAGGGGGAACTCCCCGGCGGCCGCCGGATTCTCGAGCGGTCCCTCACGCGGCTCGGTATACTTGGGCAGCGGTTCGTAGCCGTACTCCTCGAGCGTCGTCGACCAGATTTCGAACTTGCCCGTGGGCGTGTCGAAGCCGGGTTTGCCGTCCTTGCGCAATCCGCCCTTTTCCCATTTCTTGTATTCCATCATGGACGTCGAGTTTTTGACCCAACCGCCCTCCTTGCGAATATCCTCCAGCGTGTAGCCGGAGCCCTTCAGCGCAAACCGGATCAGGTCCTCTTCCGTTTGCGGAAAGAGATCCCCGTACCCCAACCGCTCGGCCAGCTGCGCCATGATGAGATAATCGTTCCGCGCCTCACCGACCGGCTCGATCAGCTTCTCGCGCAGGCGAAACACCGGGCCGTATACCATGTAGGAGTCGATCTCGAACATGGTGGTCGCGGGGAGTACGATGTCGGCGAAGGCCGCATCCGCCGTCAGCTGTCGATCGATACAGACCAGAAAATCGAGCCCGGACAGCACCTCGCGCCACAGCTCCGTCTGCGGCCACGACGTAAGGAGCGATGCACCGTGGACGATCAGGCCGCGTATGCGATACGGCTCGCCACGCCGCACCGCGTCGAGCAGCCCGCTGGCGTGCGACTCTCCTCGATACTGGCTGTAAACGGGAAAGCGATCGCGCGCTACGGCGCGGTCGAGGGCCGGGTTCTCCTGGTTGCACGCGCGGTTTATGGGGAAATGGCTGTCCAGCATGGCAAGCCCAACCCCCCCGGGCACGTCCAGCTGGCCGGCCAGCGCAAAGAGCGTGTGCACGGCGCGTATCGCCTGCACCCCGCTGTTCGAGTATTCGAGACCGGTGTACATGACCGGGCAGGCGCCGGTGGCGCTGCAAATCCGGCGCGCCATGTCGCGGATGAAATCTGCGGGCACGCCGGTAATTCCCTGGACCACTTCCGGCGAGAAGTGCTGCACGTATGTCTTCAGTTCTTCGAATCCGTGACACCAGTTCTCGGCGAAGTCCTCGTCGTAGAGCTCTTCGTCGACCATGACCTCGATCATGCCGAGCGCCAGCGCTCCGTCGGTGCCCGGGCGAATCGGTATCCAGCGCGCGCCCGTCCGCTCGGCGGTCTCCGTGTAGCGCGGATCGATGACGACGATTTCTGCGCCCCGCCCCGCCGCGTTCTCCAGGCGCTGCATGTCCAGCGGCGGTGAGTCGGTGGCCGGGTTGGTGCCCCATACGACAAGAAGCTCCGCGTTCTCCATGTCGGTAAACATGTTGACCAGCATGCGTCCCATCGTCACGTGGGGAGAGATCATGGCGAACGACACGTAGCACAGCGCGCCGACTCCCATGGTATTCGGCGAGCCGAAGGGAAAGAGAACGTTGGAGGCCGAGGAGACGGCGACGCCCTTGGGCTGGAACATGTCGCACAGCGACAACTCGAAGGCGCCTCGCCCCGTGTAGACCGCAGTCGCCTCCGGTCCGGATTCGTCCTTGATCGTGTTGAGGTTGTCGGCGATGGCCTGGTAGGCCTCGTCCCAGGTGATGCGCTCGAACTCGTGCGTACCCTTGGGGCCGACCCGCCGCATGGGATACTTGAGCCGGTGCTCGGAGTAGACGATCTCCGGCGCGTGCTGGCCGCGCCGGCAGATCATGCCGAGCGGGTGGCTGGTGTCGGGCCTGATGTCGACGAGCTTGCCGTTTTCAAGGCCCACGTCGACCCAACAGCCGGCCGGACAGATCCCGCAAATGCCTTTTTCCCAATCCAGTGGTCGCATCCCCGGTTTGGTGTTCGCGAGCGATGCCTGACCATACCATCTATTCCAGGCACGTTCAAAGCGTTCTTCGAACGAAGATACGACGTGTACGGCCCTGCGGGAATCGAGGAAGGTTGCCCGGGCCGGGGTTCGGGCCCGGGCCGTCGCGTGTTTCCGTACTTTATAGAGCAGACTGCGGGGGGAGACCAAAGAGGGGCGTTTCCGAAGGGGCGGGGGTGAGTCGCCGCCGGCGGGGCGGCTGCTACGGCTGCGCGTCCGCCCCAAGATACCCCTGGGGGTTTGCCAGCAGCTTTTCGGCGCATGCGTCGCTGCACATCGCGTATTTCTTGTAGCCGACGCTCGCAAACGATTCGTAGTTCACGCCCTGCCCGCAGACGGGGCAGAGCCCCATCTCCGGATTGTCGAACGTGACCTTGAGGCTCCTGGCCTTCTTGACCGTTCCCATGCGTGCCTGGAGCTGCTTGACCGGCGCCGACGCGCTCGTCTCGATCGCTTCTTGATTGTGACTCCAGAGAAGATAGACGCCTGCGGCGAGCAACAGCAGTACAAAGAGGGTAACGACCCTGGCCTGTCCGATTTGCTTGTCCATAGCCTTGTCTGTGTTACGCCCACCGTGCAAAACGCAAGCGGACTTGTGTCAATGCGAGTTCGATGGTGTGTGGCGAGGATGAACGCCCGTTTGAGGGCGGCGGTCTCGAGTCGCGACAGAAAACGTGTCTTGACGCCGCGGCGGCTGCTGCTACCGTTCGTGGCCGTTCCGTAGTTCCACGTGATGCGTGGAGTTGGCCGTCGTGATGTCGTCGGTGTAGCTCCAGAAGAAATAAATGCCCACCGTGAACATCAGCAGGATGAACAGGGCGACCAGTCTGGCGCGTTTGGTTTGCTTGTTCATGGTTCCTCCTTTAGAGACAGCGTGTCCCGGTATGCCCCGCGTCCGGTAACAGACGCCGGGCGATCCCGGAGGGACACCGTGTCCCCACGCTCGCGTTCGCCATAGCATAGATCGCGCCGATCCTGAGAAAAGCCGATGGGGCGGCGGGACGCGCTTGCTGCAAAGCTCTTGTCAAGAAGCCAGATATGAAATCAGCCGGCGCCGGCGCGCCCCCCCCGGGGCCGCGCGGGGCAGAGGGACAGAATTGCAGGGCAGCCACCCGGGGAATGCAAACCGGGATATGCTATACTCGAACGTCGCGGAGCCACCCTCCCCTAACCCCTTATCGAGCATGCGTCACATGATCTACAGAATGTGCTGGAACTCCCGCGGGTGGAGAATGCCGACCCATACCTCCGGCGATGGGGGTTACCCGCGCGACATGGGCTTCGGCATGGAGGAATGGAATTTCCAGACGGAGGACGCCGTCGACGGGTTCATCTTCGGGTACCTCTATTACCGGCCTTCCGCAAAAGTCGTCATGGAATCACGCGGTCGTTTCCGGATCGGTTTCTGGAGCATGCACCCGGACACGCGCGCCAGACTCCTGGTGGGAGTGTACAACGACGCAACACTCGTGAAGGACGATGACCTCGTCAGAGTGGACAACGTGTTCGGAGACAAAGGCGCCTACAAGCGGCGCGCGGAGGAACTCTCGTCCGTCGTACCGTCGATGTCATTCGATGACGCGCTCGAAAAGATACAGAACTCCGTTCGATCCGGACTGCTCAATTTCAAGTGCCGCGTCGAAGACCTTCACATCCCGCCCGAGCCGGTCCCCATCGACACCGTGGTTCGCAACCGCGGTATCGGCGAGCATTTCACGACGCCGACGTTTGTTGCGGAGTTGAACCTCCCGGGCACGAGAAGGCGCGCGGCGGCCGGTTCCGCGAGCGTCCTCGCCGAGGATGCCTATTACCGCGAGAACCCCCAGAGCCTCAAGCGTATCATCCGCCGCCACAACACGCTGTCGAACAAGTTTGCCCTCTGGCTCGAGCGCTCCGGCTTCTCCGAGGTGGCGCGGCAGCGAGACTACGTGGATGTTACTTTTGAAAAGGACGCCGCCCGCTACCGCGCCGAGCTCAAGACGTGCTACGGCGTGGGCAGCACCAAGGCGATCCGCGAGGCGCTGGGGCAGCTGCTCGAATACAACCTCTACCCGGGCAAAGACCGCGCGGCCGATCACTGGGCGATCATCATCGACGAGCGGCCGACCCGGCACGACATAGAGTACCTGCTGGTTCTCAGGCGCCAGCTCAACCTGCCGCTGTGTTTGGGGTGGAAAGAGCGCGACGGGTTCGTGTTTCCCGACGGGCTGGGGTTGTAACACCGGTTCTCAAAGCCCCGCCAACAGGTCCGTCTCCCTCGCCGCTCCCGGCGGCCACGAGGGGAAGACGCGCACGAACGCTTCTTTTTCGAATACGCCTGCATCGTACAGTTCTTTGAACGGCGGTCCGTCACGCTGCGTGTCGTGCGCCTGGATCGCACGCCACTTGGTATCGGCCGTGTCCCGCGTATCAATGATGGTGGTCACCTCGTCGTCCGGCGAGTAATAGATGTCCCGGGGCCAATTGGCGCGCCTGATCGCTTCCATGGCCGTGTAGTGGTAGAGCTTCGACGTTCGGTGGGGCGGCAGCGCCCCGAGTTCCGCGTCCGCGTACCACCGCTCGCGCGCGCATCCCAGGAAGGCGCCGGCGAGTGCGAGGGCAATCACACGGTGGTCGGCGTGATACGAAATGCCGGAGCCGTGAAAGGTCACGACGACGTCCGGTTTCTCCCGGCGGATGAGGTGGGCGATTTTCTTTTCGACTTCGAGCACGTTGATGTTCTCGAGGTCGCCGTCGTGCCATCCGAAAAAACCCAGGAACTCGATACCGAGGATCTTCGCCGCGGCGGCCGTTTCCGCTCGCCGCAGTCTGCGCAGCTCCGTGTTGTCCTCGGGGCGCTCCTTGTACAGGCGGCCGGCGCCACCGTCGGTGGCCAGCGCAAATCCCACGCGGTGACCGGCCGCGGCGTAGCGGGCCAGCGTCCCCCCCGGCCCCATCGACTCGTCGTCGGGGTGAGCGAAGACACCGAGGATGGTCTTTTTGTTGGCGGGCATATTTGTCCTTATACGACAACGCGTTACGGCGGCCAGACACACCCACGGCCCAACCGCCGCCCACGGCGTACGGTATAGGCTCCCCTCCCCACTCCGCCCTGCCCGCAGAACCTCGCCCGCCGGCGGCGCACGCCAAAGAGCGCTGGCGTGCCGCGCCCCTTTCGCGAACGGCCTTTCGGGTCGACACGCGGCAAAATTTCCGTCATGGTAACAAATATCGCTGCGACCTCGTACTACTAAAAACGGCCCGGGCCCCCGCGCTCGGCGCCCCGCATCCATCTAACAACACCAACTTCCAGGAGGACCCGACATGTTTTCATTTCCCAGGAAAGCATTCGTCGTTTTGAGTTTCGTAACCCTTGCCTGCGTTTCCGCCGCGCTGCTGCTCGTCCCCGCGGCGGGGGCGAAGAAGAAGACCAGGATTACGAAAGTCGACGATCTGCCGCGCCACACGTACGCGATCGGTATAAAGGCGTCGGAATTGCTCGGCAACGACGAGGCGTACGCCGAGTTCGCAGCGCGCGTCAAGAAGGACATCGAGAAGGACCTCGATACATACGAGATCGAAGACCGCAAGACCTTGCAGGGGTACTACCAGGTGCTCCAGGGAATTACGTTTTTTGAAGGGGATTACAAGACTTCACAAAAGTACCTCGAGAAGGGCCGCGAGCTGGAGGACAAGGAGGCGCAAAAGCACACCATCGGCATGGTGTTCTACGCCTACCTGGCGGCGCGCGATGTGACCGAGGACGAGAACTCGGATGCGTTCAGGCGGGCCTTCCGCAAGGCGCTGGCCGCACGCGTCGAATCGCTGCCGTGGGACGTGGTGCGGGAGGTCATCGAGCAGGTGAGCGGCCAGATGCAGATCCTGAGCGAGAACCTCCTCGTCGGTCTCGTAGAGGCGCAGCTCGACCCCCCGGTAGAAAAGAGCGGTTACCTCAGCGGTGACCAGGCCCGGCAGATCATCAACTTTCACAGTGCGATCGCGCTGGTCCTGCCGCTGCAGGGCGAGATCGGAGGCGTGCTCACCGCGGCCATCGCCGACCACGCCGTGGAGAAGAGCGACATCTGGCCGGCGCGCAGCGTCAGTTTCACGGGTAACGAAGGATACGCACCGGTCATGGTCGGCGTCTGGGACACCGGCGTCGACGTGGAGATCTTCAAGGACCGGTGTTTCACCAACACGAAAGAGAAGATGGACGGCCGCGACGACGACGGCAACGGATACGTCGATGACGTGCACGGCATCGCCTACGATATCGACCAGAAAAAGACGACCGGCCTGCTGCTACCGCTCGGCAAAAACGAATCCAAACGTGCCGAACTGGAAGGGCGTCTCAAGGGGTTCATGGATATCACCGCCGCCGTCGACAGTCCGGAAGCAACCGAAATCAAAAAGGCCATGGCGGGTCTGGAAAAGGGCGAGACAAAGGACTACCTGGAGAACCTGACCCACTACAGCCACTATGCCCATGGAACACACGTGGCCGGGATCGCCCTCGACGGCAATCCGTACGCGCGCGTCCTGCCCGCCCGCCTGTCGTTCGACTACCACATGATCCCCCAACCCTTCACCAAGGAGCTCACCGCCCGCTTCGGCAAAGGCCTAAAGGAAGCCGTCCGTTACTTCAAGGATCACGACGTGCGCGTGGTCAACATGAGCTGGGGATTCTCATTGAAGGAGTTCGAGCAGACCCTCGAAGCCAACGGCATCGGCGAGAGTGCCGAGGAGCGCGGCAAGATGGCACGGGAGATGTTCGAGATGGCTCGCAAGGACATGCACGAGGCGTTTTCCGGCGCCCCGGAGATCCTGTTTGTCGCGGCCGCGGGAAACTCCGATAACGACGTCGAGTTCGACCAGTTCATCCCGTCCGGATTCAAGATGCCGAACCTGCTGATCGCGGGCGCCGTGGACCAGGCGGGGGAGCCCACGTCTTTTACCAGCGCCGGCAAGACCGTGGAAGTCTACTCGAACGGTTTCGAGGTCGACAGCTACGTGCCGGGCGGCAACCGCATGAAGCTCTCCGGCACCTCCATGGCATCGCCCAACGTGGTCAACCTGGCCGCGAAGCTGCTGGCGATGGATCCGACGCTCACACCCCAGCAGGTCGTCGAATTGATCAAGGAAGGGTCGGAGGATTTCGGCAAGAAGAACCCGATGCTGGTCATTTTCCCGAAACGATCGGTGGAGCTCCTAAAGGAGCGGATGGGAAAGAAATCGGGCTAGCGCGCAACGCGCGATTGCCGGTGTGATTATGGCGACGCGGCGTCGGGCGCGGCGGCCAGTTGGCTCAGCGTCTCGAAGCGGTAGCCCCGCGCTACGAGGTCGTCGGTGATGCGGTCCACCGCGGCGACGGTCTGGCTGCGGTCCGAGTTGATCCAGCGGCCGCCGTCGTGCAGGATGATAATCGCGCCCGGCTCGACCCGCCGGCGGATGCGATCCACGATCACGCCGGTGCCCGGTTTGCGCGAGTCCCGCGGGTGAATGCTCCCCACCACCGGCCGGTAGCCCATGTGCCTGGCCACGTCCAGCACCCGCTGGTCGAACCAGCCCATCGGCGGCCGCAGAAAAGACGGTCGTTCGCCGGTCACTTCCACGATGAGCTTTTCGGCGACGGCGATCTCGCGGCGGATGAACCCGCCGGGCAGCAAGGACAGTGGCACGTGGCGGTCGCTGTGGTTGCCGATCTCGTGACCGGCGTGGAACGTGCGTTCGAGCACCTTGCCAAACTGCCTCACCCGTCGCCCAACGACGAAGAACGTGGCGCGGATACCCTTGGCCTCCAGCATTTCGAGCAATTCCGGCGTGTACCGCGGGTGAGGCCCGTCGTCGAACGTCAACGCCACGCGTTTCTCCCCGGTCGCTACGCGGCAGAGCACCCGTTTGCTCATGTAGGCGAGAAACGCGGGAATGTCGAGGAGGCTGGGGCTCATGCGTCGTGATCTGCTTTCGGTGTTTGTTCTCGCTCCCCGCGCCCGACCCCACGCCCCGCAGCCGGACTCGAAGACGGCTCGTCCCTCGACCGGAGATACTCTTCGAGCGCGGTGTCCATCTCATCCATCAAGCGCTGCCGCTGCTGGCGCAGCTTCTGCACGAAGTAGCCGTGCGTGAGCTCTAGAAACGCCAGGCGCAGCATCTGACGGCGGCGGCGCATGCGGCGCGAATAGTCGAGCGCGAAGAACCCGGTCAGCGGCAGCGTGGCTGCGAACACCGCGGTCCCCGTGGGCCCGAGGACGCGGAAGGCCAGGTAGAGCAGCGCTCCGTAATACAGCACGTAGACCGCCGCTCCCCTCGTCAGGTGAAAAAAGTGGAACTTGGTTACGTTCTTGACCATGCGACGGGCGAGCCAGTCGGTAATGTGGTACGGAATCCCGTTCCACACCGCGCCGTAGAGGGCGAACGGCACCCCGAGCGTGCCGAATACGACGAACCGCGTCGTCTCACCGGGCACCGTTTTGCCCTCCCGCTGCCGGATCATCTCGTCCTTGATGCGCAGGCGCTCGAGCTTGCGGCGGTAGTCGGATAGGAGGCTTCCCACCTGCCAGATGATCTCCGGGTGGTAGCGGAAGAAAAAATCGAGCGCGCGCGGAATTTCGCGCGACACTTCCTGATCGCGCTCGAACTTCGACGAGCCGGCGAAGGGCAGCCCTTCCTTTTCGAGCAGCTCGCCCTTGTACACGGACTCGACGTCGCGTACCAGTTCCTCGAACTGCCCGCGCTCGATATTGACGACGCGGCGCCGGATCGCCTCCCCGAGGAGATCGGTCAGGCTCCGGACCGCTTCGAACGGATCCGCCTCGTAGTCGTCACGGTAGTCGGCGACCACGATCGGTTTGCCGAAGGTGACCAGGACGCGGCTTCGAAAACGCCGCCCGCTTTCGAAGTTGAGACCCACCGGCACGATCACGACCCCCAGCCGCCAGCCGTTCTTTTCTTCGCTTTCGAAGGCTATGCGGGCGGTGCCCGTTCGTAGTCTCTGCACGCGCCGCTCCTCGGCGCTGATGCCTTCGGGGAAAATGCCGATCGCACCGCCGTTTTCCAGCAGCTTGCGGCAGGCGGAGAACATTTCGACGTTCTTGTCCGCCGCTCCCGCGGTCTCGCGCGGCCGGTACACGGGTATGACGCCGGAGTTGCGCAGAAACCACGCCTTGAGCGGCTTGTCGAAGATGCCGCTGCGGGCGATGTAGTGGAGCATGCGGCCGGCGCAGCGGCCGAGCACGAGAGCGTCGGTGACCGACTGGGGATGGTTGGCCGCCAGGATGACGGGCCCCGTGCCCGGGACGTGACGGGCGCCGGAGCGCTCGACCTTTCGGAAATAGACGGACAGGGCGATACGCACCAGGGCGCGGGAGAGCCGATAGAGAAATGGCGTTCTCATGTATCCCTGTTCTCCGCCCGATCGAGGGCGGTGTGTGGCGGCGGACGGGCTCTGCGAGCCGTGAGCCGCCCGTGGCTGCGTCGGCAACGGCCTTACTGGCCCTTAGTATGGCACTTAGCCGGGCGGCCGGTCATCGACAAAAATGGGCGGTGGGACGAAGCCGTTTTGGCCTAGCGGCCGGCGGGATAGGTTGGTATAATACTACCATCACCCCGCGATACACCTCCCCACCGCATCCTGGAGGTTTCACGTGAATTGCGATAAACGATCTGCCGGTTATGGGGCGTGGAATGCCATCGCCCGCGCAATGGCGTGCGTCGCCTGTGTGGCGCCCCTCGTCCTTGCGGGTTGTCAACGGGTCACCGAGCCGGGAAGCGCCGTATTCCGCGGATCCATGCCGAAGGTCGACGTGGCGTTCGACGTGGCCGGCCCTGTGCTGACGCTCGCCAGTCCTTACTTCGATCCCATCGTCTCGACCGGGCTCGCCGGCTCGGGCGGGGTAGTGATGGTCCCGGCGGGTGCGCCCATTCAATTTTGCTTTTCGGCGGAGCCGTCCGCCGGCGGCGACCCCGTCGACGCTTACCGCTACGGTTTCGACCTTCTCGACCCGGGCGACCCGGACGCCTGGGACGTCGGCTTCACGCCCTTCGACGGGTCCGAACTGTGCGTACCGGCGCCCGCCTTCTTCTTCGGCGCCCACACGTTCCACGTGGAGGTCCGGGACGCGGCGGGGGCGAGTTCCCGCATCGGCGTCACCCTGAGCATCGTGCGCGGGCCGCAGCAGCTCGACGTCCGGCCGAAATCCTGCGACAACCGCTTCAAGCCGCGGGGCAAGGGCAAGCTCACCACCGCACTGCCGCTGCTGCTCGGCCAGGACCCCGGGGACATCGACCTCTCGACGGTCGAGATGACCGTCGAAGGCCAGTCGATCCGGCCCGTCAAGTCGCGAGTGCGCGACGTGACTTCGCTGGCGGCCGAGTACTGCGGGTGCAACGAGGGGAAGGACGGCGTCGACGATCTGGTGCTGAAGTTCCCGGTCGAGGAGATCACCCGGGCGCTGGGCCCGGTGACTCCGGGCGAGCGCAGGTTCGTCAGCGTCGGGGGGTGGCTGCACAGCGGCGACCGCTTCGACGTCTCCGACTGCATCGTCATCGCCGGCGAGCCGGAGGACGAGGACGACGACGCGCTCGCGCTGCGTGACGACGTGCTCGCCGCGCTCCTCGCCGCGTACAACGACAAGGACTTCGACCGGGTACGAAGGCTCTTCGACGATGACTTCGCATTCTTCTTCTCGCAGCAGGACATCGACGACGGCAGGGCCCCCGCTCCCCAGTGGGACAAGGCGAGCGAGCTCGCGGCCACGGCGAGTCTCTTCAACGCCGAGGGCCACGGGCACGACCGGCTCTCGGACCGCGACGGACGGACGCCGCTGCGGCGCGCCGCGGTCGAGGAAGCCACCTGGGGGAGTACGAAAGCATGGTTTTTCTCGACCGCCACGGGCGATCCCACCCAGGTCAACCTCTCTCTCGCATACCCGCGTGGCGAGGACGCCTGGGCGCAGGTGATACCGGACCCGGCGCGCTACCCCGGAGAGGTATGGTACGAGAAAACGGTACTGTATCTCCTCCGGGTCGAGGCGGGCGCGTTCACGTTTTTGAACGCCGACGGGATCCGGGCGTCGTTCGTGGTCCGCCCCGAACCGCACGGCGGAGACCATGACGGCGGCGATCGCGTTGCGGGCAGCGACGATGACGATGATGACGACGATGATGGGATTGCGTGGCGGCTGGTCCGCTGGCGGGACGATATCTAGCGTCCTGTCCCGGGAATTTCCTGTCTTTTCGCGCGGGTGGCCAAAACAAGAGAGAGGGGCACGTGCGCCCCTCTCCCGGATGTAACGGCGTGCACGCAACCAAAGGTTACTTTGCCTTGAGCGTCCTCGCCGCGCGGGCGTAATCCTTCGGCTTCACCCACAGGATCATCCCGTAGCGGCCCTTGCCGGCACACACGGCGTCCGCCGCCGTGATATTGATCTTCCGGTCGGCGAGCTTCTGGATGTGGCGATGCACGGCGCCCAGGGCGTCGATCAAAAACCCCTTCTTGGTCTTGCCGAGGCGCCAGCCGTTCCGCTTCGCCACGCGCCGGACACCGGCGAGGTTGGCGGTAATGAAATCGAGCTGCGATTTTCCGCCCTTGGCCGGAAAACCGCTGAACGCCATCATGTCCACGCCCTCGTCCTTCAACTCGGCCAGCACCCTGGCTCCCTGGCCGGGCCGGCTGGAGACGGTGGTGTTGCAGTAACTCACTTTGTGTACTCGATCTGCCATGACGAACCCTCCTTGTTGAGGAATAATCCCCGGAGAGTATACCACGCCGGCGATCCGCGATCAAAAATGATAAAAGACCGACAGCACCGTCCGCACATCGAATTCCTCGGCGCCCGTGACCGGAAAGCCCGCGGCGAGACCCACCTGCAGGCTGCTCGCCGGCCGCGGCGCGATTTTCAGGCCGGGGGTCAGGTTCACCACCGTGTGTCCCTGCTCGTCACCACTGAGCACCGTCTCGCCGTCGAGCTCGAGCAGGCCCTGGAGACGCGGCACGAAGTGATAGAGCAGCGAGAAGTCATACCCCAGCTCCGTTTCCACCTCCTCCCCCGTGCCCTGGTTGGTCGGAATGCCGAAGGTCGCGAACGACACCGCTTCCAGCTTGCCACTCTTGTAGCCCACGTTGAGGAACGGCTCGAACTCGAGGAGATGGTCGCTGCCGATTCCCTTGGCTTCGTCGCCGGTGGGGAGACCGAACTCGATGCCGTACCCCAGCAGGAGCCGGTGCTCCTCGAATACGAAATTGGCGAATTTCAACGCGATTTCGACGTTGCCCACGTTCGACCGGCTCGCTTCGCCGTCCGGGTTCACGGATTCGACCGGGAAATCCAGCTCGACGCTGAACGATCGATGGAACGCGTACTCACCCTCGAAACGAAACCGGTTTGCCGTGCCGCTTCCGTCCTCGTTCTCGACGTCCATAAAGAAATAATCCAGGCGGACCTTTGTATCCGGTGACGGCGATTCGGCAATGATCGGGTGCGAAAAATGGAGGCTCCCGTGCCGGTGGTGCGTCTCGCCGGGGTGGTGATCGGCGGCGGGGGCGGCGGCGCACGGTGCTACGGCCCACGCGGCGGCCGCCAGCGCGGCGGCCGCTGTAACGGCTGATTTCATTGCTATCGTCCTTTCGACCAGAGACCGCTGCGGAAGGAGTGGGCCCCGGAACGGGCGGCTCATCACAAGGAACGTGACGCCCGCGCCGTTGTCAAGCGGCGATCGGCGGGCGCCCTTGTAAGGCCCGTCGGCAATGTGGTAGACAGTGCTATGGGTGACAGGCTCTATTCTATCGTGACTGGCGGGATCTTCGGCCTGGTCGCGGCGGCGCATCTCGCTCGGCTCATCAACCGCTGGCCGGTACAGGTCGCCGGCTATGACATTCCCGAATGGATCTCATGGCTCGGCCTGGGACTGGCGGGGTCTCTTTCGGTGTGGGCATTCCGGCAGACCCGCCGGTAGCGGCGCCGGTTGGTGCTCACTCGGCCTTTGCGGCCGCTTCGATGTACTTCTCCAGCGTTTCCACGAACGCGCGGGCGGGCGCCGGTGTCTCGAGCTTGCGGTTCTCGAGAATGTCGCCGGCGGTCAGCCGGTCGCTGCCGTAGAAGGACGCGTTCGCGTCCTTCTTGATACCGAGTTTTGCCCCCTCCAGCGACAAGCCGGCGAACAACCCCCGGCTTCTCGAGTACGAATAGATCTCCGCCTTGAGCTGCACGTCGGTCCCCGCTTCCGCGTGGCGCCCGACGGGGCCCGCGGCCACCGACGCGTTCCCGCCGAGCGTGAACTTGCCTTTTAGAATACCGTCTACGCTGCGCTTGCTCTTCAGGACGAGAATCACATCGGTCGACTGCGCGCCGATCTGCCAGCCGATGCTGCCGCCGGTAAGTGTCACGAAAACCGGACGGCTCCAGCCGCTCTTCCCGTCGCGAACCACCAGCACGCCGTGGCCCCTGCGGCCCCCGACGACGAACCCCGCCTTGATAACACCCGGGATGACGGCAATTCCGTGCGCTTCCTTGAGGAGCCATCCTGGAACACCCTTCTCGGGGATGCCCATCAGCTCGTCGAGAACGGCGGTGGCTGCCGCGACCCGCTTCGATTCGTCCTCGCCCGCCGGTGCCGGGCTCCAGGCGGTGGCGACAAAAATCCCCACCGCAAGAGCGGCGGCCGTTGCTCGGCGGTGCATTGATTTCCTCCTCATTCATCGGCGGCGCTACGCCGCCGTTTCAAAGCAGCTTCAGCGGCCTGGCGATCGCCCGGCCGACGGGCTTGCCCCGCCTATCGGCAACATTCCCAAAAAGAGTCTTGCCGCAACGGGGCGAAAGGTCAATACCCGAGTGGCTCAAACGAAGAGGGGCCGCCGCATGGCCGCCCCTCCTGCAACGTGGGGTCAAAAGGAGTTCGGGGCGCTAGTGGGCGATCCAGGAGAGAGCCTCTTTGCTGAGTACGCGGAAGAGCACGTGCGTCAGTTTGGACATATTGTAGGAATCCCTAACGCCCAGGTGGCGGATCGCCCGACGCTCGGCCTCCGGCACCAGCAGCCGAAAGGAGATCCCGAGATCTTGCATGCGGTTGGCGGACGAGCGCGGCGCCGCGATACGCACGTTCCGGCCGCTTCGGATCACCTCTATGTTGACCGGCGCCCTCCGGCCCGAGAGCAGAGAGGCCTCCTTTTTTTCGACGATGAGGAGGATCTCCTCACCCTTCCAAGTGTCGACACGCAGTCC
>JBHHVD010000048.1:0-24246 GCA_046754105.1 Candidatus Krumholzibacteriia bacterium | reverse complement strand
AGCAACCAGCGGGAGCCGGCCGAGGCGATGCTGGCGCAGGGTCTCGGCGGCGTTCCGAAACAGGGGGTGTGTGACGATCAGCATGTGCGGCGATCCGGAGGCCGCCCGCAGGTCGCTCGGAAAGTAGCGCTCGATGCCGGCCGGTGCCTTGAAACCGGCGGCGGTCCCGGCCCAGAAGTACTGGCGGGTACCGGAATTGCCGGATGTAAAGCGGACCGCCCTTGTACCACCGCCGGTGGTTTCCGTGAAACCCCCGAGGGTTGCCGGATGGAACTGGTCGCTTACGTCGAGCACGTACAACTGCCCCGAAAGGTCAAAACTCGTAACGGAGTAGTTGATCGCGCCAACGGTATCCGGAGAGGAGAACGCCAGTGCCGAACCCCCGGCCATCGCTTTCAGGAACCGGTGGTAGCGTACCTCGTACCAGGCGAACAACATGAAATCTTCGTTCGGCGCGAACGGGGCGACAAGGTCCCGCCGCGGGAGATTGAGCTGGAACTTGTTGAGGCCTTCGTGAACGAGGCCGGTACCGGTGATCGACACGTCCGTGCCGTCGGCGAAGCGGTCCCCGACCGAGGTGCTCCATACCTGGTCGCCGACGGCGGCGTCGTTCATGAGATACACGGCATGGTGATCCGTGTTCTTGGCACCGGTAGCCGTGCTGTAGGCGGCCAGGGCAACGGTGCGAAAGGTCTGCGGCCGGCCGGCGTCGAGATCGGTGACGGAGAAGAGCGGGAAGTTCCGCGTCTCCTCGCCGAACCGCTGCGGGATGTTCTGCCACACCCATCCGTCCCCCCCCAGACTGAGTTCGCGAACCCGGTCCTCCTCGAAGTAGAGCCGCTGTTCGAAGGTGGTCACGTCCGGGCCGGCACCGGGGGTGACATCCCGCGCTTGCATGCGCCCCGGCGTGCCTGCAAAGCCGGGGACGTCATCCCACGTTAAAAAGTAAACGTTGTCGCCGGCATAGAGATGATCGAGACGTGATTCCCGCGGGGCGCCCGCCTGGTAGAGGTCCTCGTAATCCCCCAGGCCGAGACCGTAAAAGAGGATTCGGTCTCCCGGATCGAAGGTGCCGTCACCCCCGTACTCGACCAGCAGGTCACACTCCGTCATCCAGTTGCCCGGGATCCAGGTCCCGTCCGGCCGGGTCAGGTCGGGATCGAGCTGGCGTCCGCCGCCGGCAAACAGGCGGAAGCTGCCCGGGTCGACGATCGAGCCGAGGGCCACGCCGATGCGGGCAAGGTCGCTGCCCTCCACCACGTACACGCCCCGCTCGGCCACCCGGATGCGGACCCAGTTGGCCGAGCGCGAGAACTGGGGATCCGGTACCGGAGCGGCCGCCCCCACGGCCCGCGGCGTTGCCGGCAGGAACTCGCGATTCTCCACCAGGTTGGCGAGGAGAGGGTCCGACTCCGCCGCGCGCGCATGCCGTGCCGGCGGATAGGTGACGATCACGCGGTATGCCGTCCACACGCGGCGCCGGTCACCCGTGTAATCCACCTGCGACCGGTAGCAGTCGACCGCGGCCACGCGGGTCTTTCGAAACGTAAAGGTCCCGGATGCAACACAGGGACTCGCGGGGAAAAAGCCGTCCGGCGTTTGCGCCACCGGTACGCCGGGCGCGGGCGGGTCGAGCTGCACGGGCTGCGGGAGGTCTCCCCGCTCATCCGAGAAGCGGCCGTCGCGGACCTGAACACGTACCTGCGCGCCGGGCGGCAGGGCTACGAAAAACCGGTGGTAGGAGAGCGGGGGCAAACCCGGCTCGCTCAGCGCGGCGGGCGCCGCCGCCTCGTCGAAGCGAACGTCCAGCGTCAAGCGCCCGTTTTGCTCGTCCACTAGCGTCACGCCGGCAAACGAGACCGACGCGGTGGCGAGAAGATAGGTCATGCACAGAACTAGAGGCGTGGATCGGCGCATGGTGAATGCATTCTGCCCTTCAACAAAGAATAAGGTGCGTTGACTCCAGATTGCGCAGGGGGCGAAGACCTACGAGTCGAGTTCTTCGGCGCGGTCGATAAGCATGATCGGAATATCCTGCTCATTGACGGGATATTTGAGTTTGCACGCGCGGCAGATCAAGTACCGGCCCTCTTTATCCAGTTCAACCTTCCCCTTGCACTTGGGGCAGGCAAGGATATCGAGAAGCTCCTGCTTGATCATCACTCAAACTCCGATAGCAGATGGGGCAGTAGGCGGGCTTTCGTGTTTAGGGCAAACAAAACCAACTGGTCTAACGTTAAAATGCTAAGCCATTTACAGTCGGGGTGTCAAGACGAATCTTCGGTGAAGAAACCGATGTTCTTGTACTTGTCGCGCCGGCGCTCGACCAGCGCATCCGCCTCGATGTGCTGCAAGTAGTCCAGCTCTTCGTAGATGACCCGTTTCAGCTCCGCCGCCATCGCCTTGGTGTCGCGGTGGGCCCCGCCGTCCGGCTCCTTCACCACGCGATCTATAACACCAAGCGACATAAGGTTCTTGGACGTGAGCTTCAGGGCCTCCGCCGCGTCCACATTCTTGCCGGCGTCCTTCCACAGGATGGCCGCGCAGCCCTCCGGCGATATCACCGAGTATATGGCGTACTCGAGCATCAGGACACGGTCCGCCAGGCCCAGGGCCAGCGCCCCGCCGCTCCCGCCCTCCCCGATAACGATCGACAGCAGCGGCACCCGGAGCCCCGCCATCTCCTTGAGGTTGCGGGCGATCGCCTCCGCCTGCCCCCGCTCTTCGGCCCCCAACCCCGGGTAGGCCCCGGGTGTGTCGATCAAGGTCACGACGGGTAAGCCGAACTTCTCGGCCAGCTTCATCAATCGCAACGCTTTTCGGTATCCCTCGGGATGAGGCATCCCGAAATTGCGCTCGATGTTTTCTTTCGTGTTGCGGCCCTTCTGATGTCCGATCAGCATGAATCGCTTGTCGGCGAGCGTTGTCAAGCCGGCGGTTATCGCCCGGTCATCGGCGAACGCCCTGTCTCCGCACAGCTCGATGAACTCGTCCGACATCTCACCGATGTAATCGCCGGTGTATGGACGCAACGGGTGTCTCGCCAGCTGGACGTGCTGCCACGCAGTCAGCTTCGAGTAGATCTCGTTCCGCAACCGGCTCGCCTTTTCCGTGAGTTTCTTCACCTCTTCCTCGACCGGGATCTTCTGAACCGAGGCCAGGTGATTCAACTCCGCGATCTTGTCTTCGAGGTCGATGATGGGCCGTTCGAACTCGAGATACTGCCCGGACGCCGTCCGTCCGCTCTCGTGCGCGGCCATGGTTACCTCCTAGAAGAAATCGATCAGGGCCAGCTCGAACTCGCGGCCCACGCTCCGCGACCGTCCAAAGTTACCGCTCAAGTCCCGGAAGATCAAGCTCATCATCAGGCTCTCCCCGTAATACCAGCGGATGCCGGCGTCGAGGTAGATGCCGCCCTGCCCGAAGGCGGGGTTGTCCGTATCGTCGTTCAGCCCGGCGTCCGCCTCGAGGAGGATGGAGAGGCGCTCGAACAACGCCCACTCCCCGCCGGCGAAGAGATTCGGATCGTCGTCGTCCTCTCGTTCCGTAGACCACGACGCACCGCCGTGCACCGATAGCTGCCCCGCGACCAGCGCGTAATTCTTGCTCAGCACCACGTAGAACCCGGGTGACTTGCGGTCGTAGCGTTCCAGGTTGTCATCGTCATGATACTCGCCCAGACCCTGGGAGTCGAAGCCGACGGCCACGGCCGGCGCCTCCAACTCGTCGAGGACCCGCAGGCGGAACTGAAAGCCGACCCTGTCGTTGAACTCGGGACTTCCGCGCTCGAGTATCCGCTGCATCCCGAACGACACCCCGACTTGAAAACGCTCCCGAAAACCGATGCGGACGCTCGTCAGAAAACTGCTGTCGGGGCCGAGGCGTCCCCGCAGCAGGTACGCTCCGTTGCCCAGGATTCCCGCCGTCGGCTTGTCGACGACGTAGATCGATTCCTGCACCTGCGCCGCGGCGGGAAACACGGCCACAACGACCGCCAGGGCCAGCAGCACCGACGCTCGCCAGCGGATGAGGGTCATGCCGCCCTCGATCCCCCGCGCACGAGTTTGATGTTGTCGGGCCCGACCGATTCGCAAAGCGCCCCGAGCAATTCGTAATCGACCGTGACGTTGAGAGACCGCGAGCGGACCACACAGGCCTTGCGGCCGCCCTCGGCAACGTGAAAGAACACCTGCGCACCACCCTTGCTGGTACCGAGGATCTGTTTCATCTGATCGATCTGCCCCTCTTCCACCCGGCCGAGATCGATCGAAATATGCACCTCTTTCGATTCGGGAGGGTGGTTTTCGTCGATGAGAAGGACCGAATTCACGAGCAGTTTTCCCTCTCCTCCGTTTCGCCTCGACACTTTGCCCTCCAGCAACAGCACCCGGTCATCCGCGACCATGCCGCGGTGTTTCCCCAGCACGTCCGAGAACATCACCACTTCCGCCTGGCCCGCCTCGTCCTCGATGGTCACGAACGCCATCTCATTTTGTTTGCGGTCGTACGTCGTCTTAACCGCACTGACCAGGCCGCCCAGCACCGCGTGCTTGCCGTTCGCACTATTCTTCAACTCCGAAGTGGATACGGTGCCGAGGATGCGCAGCAAGTTCTTGAACTTGTCCAGGGGATGCCCGGAGAGAAAAAACCCCAGTGATTCCTTCTCGTGGGCCAGTTTCTCATGTGTGGACCACTCCTCGCAGACCTCTAGCGCGTCGTCGATGTACGTGTCATCCCCGGCGAAGAGGCCGAACTGCCCTTTTTCCGCGTCCTGAGAGCTGCGCGCGGCTTTCTCCATGACACGGTCGAGACCCGCGATTTTCTGCGCACGATGGCCCGGCACGCCGTCGAACGCGCCGGCCTGGATCAGACTCTCCACCCCCCTGCGGTTGACGATACGCGAGCTCACGCGCGAGCAGAAATCGAAAAGCGATTTGAACTCACCGTTCTGCTCTCTCTCGTCAACCACCTGTCGAACCGCTTTCGCCCCCACGTTCTTCACCGCGGCGAGTCCGAAGAAGATCCTGCCCGCCTCCACTTTGAATTCGACGTCACAGCGGTTTACGTCCGGCGGGACGACCTCGATCCCCTGGTTGCGCGCGTCATCGAGCAGGATCGTGATGCGGTCGCTGTCGTCCATTTCACTCGTCAGGTTGGCGGCCGTGAACTCCGCGGGGTAATTTGCTTTGAGAAAGGCCGTGCGGACCGAGATCACGGCGTACGCCGCGCTGTGCGACTTGTTGAACCCGTAGCGGGCGAACTTCTCCATCAGGTCGAAAATCCTGCCCGACTTTTGACGGGCAATGCCGTTGTCCTTCGCACCGGCAACGAACTTCTTGCGCTGCTCCGCCATCACCGCCTGGTCTTTCTTGCCCATCGCCTTGCGCAACAGGTCCGCCTCGCCCAGGCGGAATCCCGCCATCGTACTGGCGACCCTCATCACCTGTTCCTGGTACAGGATGACGCCGTAGGTCTCCCGCAGGATGGGTTCGAGCATCGGATGGTCGTAGACGATCTTCTTGCGACCTTGTTTACAGTCGACGAACGTGCTCACCATGTCGCTGCCCAGCGGGCCCGGACGGTACAGGGCGTTGACCGCGATGATATCGCTGAAGGTCTCCGGCTGCAGATTCTTCAGCAGCTCTCGCATTCCCGCGCTTTCCAACTGAAAGACGCCGATGGTCTCCGCCTTCTTGAGCAATTCGAAAGTTCGCGGGTCGTCGAGCGGGATCCGTGCCGGATCGATTGTGGTGCCGTGGTTCTTCTTGATCATCCGCACCGCATGATCGATCACCGTGAGAGTGCGCAGGCCGAGGATGTCGATCTTCAACAACCCAACGGATTCCGCGCTTTTCATGTCATACTGGCTGGTTACCTCGCCCTTGTTCGTGCGGTACAGCGGCAGGTGGTTCATCAACGGCGTCGGGGTGATGATCATGCCCGCAGCGTGGATCGAGGCGTGGCGGGTGATACCCTCGAGCGTCAATGAGAGGCCGATCAGCTTGCGGTACGCCGGGTCGCCGTCCGTGAGTTTCTTGAGCTCGGGGACCGATCTCAGTGCTTCCTCGAGCGAAGTTCCCGGCGCCGACGGGATCAGCTTGGCAATCCGATCCACGTCCCCGTACGCGATTTTCAGCACCCGGCCCACGTCGCGTACAACCCCCCGCGCGGCCATGGTCCCGAATGTGATGATCTGGCAGACGTTCTCCTTGCCGTAGCGCTCGATAACGTACTTGATCACTTCGTCACGGCGCTCGAAACAGAAATCGATATCGATGTCGGGCATGCTGACGCGTTCCGGATTGAGCATACGCTCGAAGAGCAGCCCGTGCTCCAGTGGGTCGACGTCGGTTATGCCGAGCACGTAACAGAGAAGGCTGCCCGCCGCACTTCCGCGACCCGGGCCGACGGCAACACCCTGGCCGCGTGCGAAGTTGACGATGTCGCGCACAACGAGGAAGTAGCCGTTGTAACCCATCTTATCTATGACGGAGAGCTCGTACTCCAGGCGCTCGATCACGTCCTCACCCGGTGTAGAGAAACGCTGTTTCGCCCCTTCGTACGCGAGGTGTCTCAAGTACTCCGCGTTCGAGCCGTGCGTTTCCGGCAGCGGAAAACTGGGCAGGTGGAAACGGCCATCTTCGAGAACCACGTCACAGCGATCGGCTACGGCGAGCGAATTCTCGACCGCCTCGGGAGCGTCGGCAAACAACTCCGCCATTTCCGCCGCATCCTTGAAATACAGTTCGTTGGTGCGAAACCGAAACCGCTTTGGATCCTCGAAGTCGCTTCCCGTCTGCAGGCACAGCAGGACTTCGTGCGCCTCGCTGTCGTCGCGGGCAAGGTAGTGCGCGTCATTGGTCGCCACCAGCGGGACACCGGTCTCGTTGGCGAGCTGTTTGACACCGTCTCTGACTCTGAGTTCGTCCTCTATGCCGTGATCCTGAAGCTCGAGGTAGAAACCGTCCTCGCCAAAGATATCGAGATAGCGATCAACCTTTTTCCGGGCCTCTTCGAGGCCGTCATGCAGGACCGTCTGGGCGATGTCTCCCCGCAAGCAGGCGCTCAGCCCGAGCAGGCCGCCGCTGTACTTGCGCAGGACCTCCATATCTATACGGGGTTTGTAATAGAAGCCCTCCAGATAACCAATGGATGACAACCGCATGAGGTTCTCGTAACCCTGGCGGTCCCGCGCGAGCAGCACCAGGTGGTTTATCTGCGCCAGCTCGCCCTTTTTCTTCGCTTTGTCCCACCGGTTTCCCCGCGTAACGTAGGCCTCCATACCGAGAATCGGCTTGATGCCGTACTTGCGCGCCGTTCTGTAAAACTTGACCGCGCCGAACATGTTGCCGTGGTCGGTCAACGCCAGCGCGGTCATGTCGAGGTCTTTGGCCCGCCGGACGAGTTTTTCGACCTGGATCGAACCGTCGAGGAGGCTGTACTCGGAATGGACGTGCAAATGAACGAAGCTACTGGGCATTGTCTTCGGTTTCCTCCCCAATGCCACCCGAGTGCGACGAGAGCTCGATCCGGCTCTGGCGTATCGCCCGGTTACCGGCGCGGTCCACGGCAACCACCGACACTTCGTATGCTCCTTCGGGCACCGGTTCCCGTAGCAGCACGAACATCTTCTTTGCAAAACCGTCCCAGCGCGCGACCTGGCGTTCGCCGTTCAATCGCACCTCGCTGAGGTCCGGATCGATTCCACTTCCTTCATCCACGAGCGCGATTACTATTTCGGGCAAGGCCTCGCCCGTGGCGTAGCTCTTTCGTTTCGCCAGCGACAGTTCGGCAATTCGTGGCGCTTCCGCATCGACGAACACACCGTAGACCCCCGGTGAGCGGATGCTCGTGTACACCGTGTCGCCCCGCACGCGCGATTGGTTGTACGACCACTCCTTCTTGCGCTCGTCCAGGCGATATACCGCTTCCCTGCCGTCCGCTTTCCCGTCCAGCGCCATGCGCAGCCCGGCCGATCGCTTGAAAACGAGCGAGGTGGGCCCCACTTCCACCGGGGAGACGATCGATTGGAGTTCCGCGGACGGCGCTGCCTCGTGCGGCCAGGCGGACAGGTACAAGAACGCGCTCGCGTACAGCGACCGCTCGTTCGTCGATACGCCGGCCCCCAGGCTCGCCACGTCCCCCACAATCGACTCCCCTCCGTGCACGGCGAATACATGAAACACCCGGCCCGTGCCCGCGGGGGTCAGCTGCATCGTCCCGCCGGGCAGGTCGTCCACGCGGAAGGCCAGTTGCAACCGGTCCCGGCTGGAAGCGCGCGCCGCGCCCCGTTCCGGCACCAGCGCCGTCTTCTCGACGCTCATCAGGTCTCCAAAGAAATAACACCCGTCCGGCCCGCCGTCGCCGGCGGTGCTGCCGGGCGCTCCCGGCCCGCCGTCATCACTCACGAACGGAATCATCGTCACGCTGACGTTGCCGGCGCGATCGATCGCTCGAACAACCGCCGTGTGTGCGCGCGCCCCCCCGTTCTCCAAACGCGCGGGGTCTATGACGCCACCGCCGCGGAATTCACGGTTCCAAAGGGACTCCCCTTCGCGCCGGAAAAGAAGCAGATAATGTCGGTTGTAGCGGCGCACACGTTCCATATCATACGCCAGTTCGACCTCGCCCGTGTGACCGTACGAGAACCGCTCCATTTGCACCGAGGTGATCATGACGCCGTCTACGCTCAACTCGACCCGGTACGGTGCCAGGCGGCCGGACGTGCCGTTGAGCCTGTCCACAATGTGGGCCCCCACGCCGACCGGTCCTCGTATGCGTACGGTGTCGACGACCGCGTAGGTGTCGGGGCCGACCCGCTGAACCTCGACGTCCCGCGCCCGGCACGCCCCGTCGATTCGCGATTCCGCACCCAGCGGCACCCACACCGCGCCGCGCACGCCCGGGGCTTGCTTGTCTTCCAGCGACCATCCGTGCGACAGCGGGTTTACAGGGTTTTGGTCACCGTCACGGAATTCGAAATGAAGATGCGGCGCGCTCGCTCCCGTTCTGCCCGTGTACGCCAGCACGTCACCCTGTTTGACGGGGAAGCGGTCCCGGTCGAAGTAGACGTCCACCCGGTATCGGTTTTCCTCCTTCTGCGCTTCGTAGAGCGCTCGTTCCAGCTGCGGCGAGAATTCGCTGAGGTGCGCATAAACGGCTATCTCGCCGCCGTCCAGGGTCAGGTAGACCGCTTTACCGTAGCCGTCGGGCGACGATCGCAGGCGTGAGACGTAACCGTTGCCGATCGCGATGCAACGTACGCCCTCGCGCCCGTATGTCTTGATGTCGAGACCGGCGTGCAGATGCCCCGCCCGGTATTCGGCGAAGCTCGACGTCAGGTTGATCGTAATGGGCAGCGGCCACGGCCGTCCGGGCTCCACCCCCCCCTCCACGATCGCGCCGAGGGTCGCGCCCGTACCCAGGAGAAAAAACGTGGATATCAAAGAGGTTTTGCGGCGTATAAGCATGAGAATCCCTCGTACCGGGCCTACGGTACCACCACGCGCGGACGCCTGTCAATCAAAGGCGTCGGCCGGATGGAAACAGCATAAACGCTTGTGAACAGGAACGCTATGTGTCCAGGTGAGTGTTGCCTCCGACCCGCTGAATGTGTTATTCTCGGCGCGGCCGATCAGCGATACGACAACAAATCGAATCCCCGGGAGTACGATGCTTTATGATGCGTAAGATGCGGGAAAACACGAAGGTAGTGCTGTGGATCGTGGTGAGCGCTTTCGTTGTAACGATCTTCGCCGTTTGGGGTCTCGACCTGCAGACGGGATCGGGAAGCGGCGACCCCAACGTCATCGGAAAAGTCAACGGCGTTGCGATTTCGCGATCGCAGTACCAGCTCGTGTACCAACAGCTCGCAGAGCAGTTCCGGGCGAGTTCACCCAACCAATCGCTCAGTTATGCGCAAGAAGAGTTCGTCCGCGCGCAGGCGTGGGACCAGCTGGTCTACGCCGTGCTCACCGACCAGGAAATCAGGAGGCTGGGCATCACGGTGACCGACGAGGAAATCGTGGCGTACCTGAGAACGTCGCCCCCGGAGGAAATCCGACAGTATTTCGTGGACGAGCAGGGCAACTTCGACAACAACCGCTACCAGGCCGAACTGAGCAACCCGGCAAATGACTGGACCAACCTCGAACAGCTGGCGCGTGATCGCATTCCACGGGCCAAGCTCAATGGGTATCTGTCCGCGCAGGTACACGTCAGCGAGGAAGAAATCCGTCGCGCGTACGACGGCGAGGCCGTCGAGCTGAAGCTGCAATACGCGATGTTTCCAGTAGAGGACACGGTGCTCGAGGATTTCACACCTTCCGACGAGGAGATCGAAGAGTACTACCGGAAGCACATCGACGAGTTCGAGGAACCGGACAAGGTACGTCTCGATATCGTGCGCATCCCGCTGGAGCCAAGCCGGAGCGATTTCGACGACGCGGCGTTCACGGCACGGCACGTGCGCGAAAAGCTGGAGTCCGGAGATACCTTCGCGGACCTGGCGAAGACCTTTTCCGACGCGCCAACGGCGTTCGCCGACGGCAACACGGGCTTCATCGTGCGCGGTCAACGTGACGACGCGTACTTCGACGCGTTGGACGCATTGTCGCCCGGCGAAATCGGCGCCCCCGTCCTCACGGAGGAGGGCTATTTTGTCTTGAAATTACTGGAAAAGCGGGCAGGCGACTCCGGCCAGTCCGAATACAGCGCGCAGGAGGTCTTCGTGGAGACGGCGCTGAGCCGGCAGACGGTGGATTCTCTCTACGACGTTGCCTCCGAGGTGCGCACGCGTGCGCTCGAGACCGACTTGCAGACCGCCGCCGCCGAGCGGCAGTTGGAGGCTCTGGCACCGGAACCGTTCCCGGAAGGCGCTCCCGTGGGCACGATCGGCTTCGTTCCTTCGCTCAGCAACTTCGGTTTTCAGGCCGAGCTGGGAGCGCTCAGCGAAGTCCTTCGTGATGAAAATACGATCTTCATCGCGCGTGTCGCCGAGCGCCTGCCCAGCAGCGTGAGACCTCTTTCCGAGGTGCGTGACGTGGTGAGCGGGCGCGTGATCCACGAGAGAAAAAAGGCACTGACGGAGATGAACGCCGGCGCCTTCTTCCAGAAGGCACGCGCCTCGGACTTCGACACGTCGGCCAGAACGTACGGCGTGGCGGTGAAGACGCCGGAGCCGTTCCGGGCACAGGATGACCTCGACGGGTTCGGCCCGAACAGCGAACTCGCCGAGGCAGCCTTGTCGGTGAAAAAGGGGGCCGTCGCTCCGCCCATTGAGGTCGGCGGGTCGTTCGTTGTCTTTCAACTGCTCGAGCGATCCGAAATCGACCCGGAGGACTACAAGGAGCGCATACCCGTGTTGCGGGATCTCCTTCGGAACCAGAAGATACAGGCGTACGTGGGCGACTGGTACGAGTCGCTCAAGGCGGCGAGCCGCATAGAGGATCTGCGGACCTAGAGCGAACCTGCCGCGGGTGCGCTAGGTCTTCGGCGCGGTGGGGCCGCCGTCGTCGTCCGGGTTGACTCCGATTTCATCCCGAACCTCCCGCGATGCCTTTTTGAATTTCTGAATCGATTTCCCGAAGGCTTCCGCCACTTCGGGCAGCTTTCTCGGCCCGAAAATGATGAGAATGATGAAGAATATAATGAGGAGTTCCGACCACCCCAGGGGACCGATCAAAGCGAGTTGCGGTATCATTCCCTGATTTCCTTTCCTACCAGTACCAGCGCAACACGAGTGCCACCGCGAATATACCCACCGCACTCATCAGGTTCACCTTGAGCGAGAAACCAAACGTGAAGCTGAAGACGACGAGGTCCAGATGCAGCGGGCCCACGTGAAGGTCGGTAGAGCTCACAAAAACGTCCCGGATGGCCCTTCCTTCGGGCAGCAACAGGCCGATCACCTCTCCCGTCACCGTGCCGACCACGACACCGAGAAACAGTACCAGGGCTACGATGCCCAGCGCCCGCCTTCTGTAGGCCACCTCGACCTCCTGCCAGAGTACGCAATACGCCGCCCGCTTACAACCCGGAATCTCGTCTCAGGCCCAGGCTCAGCGTCTGATAATCTGCACCAAGAATCAGCGTGGCGTCAACGATAGAATCGTCCACCAGCGCCTGAATCACGTTGTCGCAACCAAGCTTCTTCGCCAGGACGCCCAGGTCGCGGTCCTTCTTGCGGGCAATCAGAACGGATTCGCGGTAATCGAAGCGGTCGGCATTCCTCACCTCGAAGACGTCTACATTTGCCCTCCTGAGCGCCGCCGCGGCCCTCGCGGCCAACCCGTGCTCGCCGGTGCCGTTGAGCAGTTCGATACGGAGTTCTCTCAGCTCCTGGTCGGCGAATGACTGCCGGACGCGGTATCCGTAGAAGATCGACAACGCGCACAGCATCAGCACGGCCCCCATGAGAACCAGCAGCAGGTCCTGTGAATGGTTGCGGTGCTTCGTCTTTCTCTTCCTGCGTCTCGCCAAACGGATCACCCCCGCGGAACCTCGTGACTCATGTCAACTCTTGAAATACGGTTTTAACCGCTTGCAGGTCTCGGCGAGATCTTCCGACACCACCCGCGTCTCGCCGACCGCGGTCATGAAATTGGTATCCCCCTGCCAGCGCGGCACGAGGTGCACGTGCAGATGGCCCAGGATACCCGCGCCGGCGCTCCGCCCCAGGTTGGCACCCATGTTGATCCCGCCGGGCTTGTACGAGTCGAAGACGGCTTTCTCACAGAGCGACACCATCTCCATCAATTCCACGCTCTCTTGCGGGGATAGCTCGGCGAAGCGGTCGACGTGGCGATTACACACAACCATCACGTGGCCGTTCGAGTACGGGTAGGTATTGATGATGACGAAACAGTGGTCGCCCCGATGCAGAATCCAGTTCTTCTCGTCGTCACGCTCCGCGAGAAGTTTGCAAAAAAGACACTCGCCACTCCGGTCACTGTTCAAGTATTCGGTCCTCCATGGTGCGTAGATTCTCTCCACAATCAGCCCCAATCCGTCAACAAAGAACGGCAAGCCCGCAGGTCAGCCTCTTAGGTATTCGCGGACGCCCTGAAGTTCTCGGTCCGTATTGACCCCCGCCACCTCGCGTGCATCCCCCACGCAATAACCTTCCACCCTCTCTCCCTTCGTCTTCAGCACTCGTATGACGTCGGTCAGGTAGTACTCATTTTGGGCATTGTCGCGACCGGTTTCCGCGAGTGCGTCGAAGAGCCTTGCCTTCTCGAAACAGAAGAGTCCCGAGTTGATCTCGCGGACCCGGCGCGTAGCAGCGTCGGCGTCCTTTTCCTCTACAATCGCCGCCAGCGCTCCAGCCTCATCCCGCACGATACGGCCGTAACCGGTGGGGTCGTCGAGTTCGGCCGTCAGGACCGTAGCGGCGGCCCGCCGCTCGGTGTGGAAATCGCACAGTTCCCGGACGGTATCCGCGCTCAGGCACGGCACGTCGCCGTTCAACACCACGACCGTCCCCTCAAAATCGGCCAGCGCTTGCTCGCATCGCAACACGGCGTGTCCCGTGCCCAGTTGCTCCTCCTGCAGGACGAACGTCACCCCACACCCCCGAAGCCCGTCGATCACCTCGTCGGCCCGATAGCCGACCACGAGATAGACCCGCTCCCCGCACAGCGGCTTCACCGCGTCGATCACGTGGGCAACCATCGGCCGCCCCGCGACTTCGTGGAGGACCTTCGGCAGGTCGCTACTCATTCGCGTACCCTTGCCCGCCGCAAGTATCACCGATGCATGTGTCATTTGAGGCCCGGGCTGAGCCTAGCGCAAAGCGGCGTTGCGTGGCAACCAATGACTAGAACAGCGGCGCTTCGGCCACCCCGCCGCTGGCGTCGAGCCGCAGGACGACGTTGTCAATCAGGCGGGTCCGGCCGATGCGGCCGGCGACGGCAAGGATCACGTGGTCCGCCGCCCTGGTAACCGGCCTAAGTGCCTTCGTATCAAGGAGTTCCACATACTCCACGTCGACCGACCCCTCGAGTTGCGATCGAACCTCGCCGCACACGGCCGCCGGGTCGCGCTCGCCGGCGGAGATCGCCTCCGTGGCCCGCACGAGCGCCTCGTAGATGCGAGCCGCCCGCACACGCTCTCCGCTGCCGAGGTAGCGGTTTCGTGAACTGCAGGCCAGCCCGTCCGGCTCGCGGACCACCGGGCACAGACGGATGTCGACTCCCATTCCCAACTGCGAGACCATGCTGCGGATAACGAGCGCCTGTTGCGCGTCTTTCTGCCCGAAAACGGCGACGTCCGGCCCGGCGATGTTGAAGAGCTTGCATACGACCGTGCACACGCCGCGGAAATGCCCCGGCCGCCCGGCGCCGCACAGCGGCGTGGCCAGGTCACCGGGTTCCACCCAAACCACCTGCGTCTCGGGGTACATGTCTTCCACAGTCGGCGCAAACACCACGTCGCACCCCGCCCGCTCGCAAAGCGCCAGGTCCTCGGTCATGTCCTTGGGGTAGGATTCGAAATCCTCGCCGGGCCCGAACTGGGCCGGATTGACAAAAATCGATACGACCACCGTATCGCCGTGCTTGCGGGCCAGTTCGATGCACGCCTCGTGTCCCGCGTGCAACGCGCCCATGGTCGGCACGAGGACGATGGTCTTGTCCCGTGCCTTGAGCCGCCGGACGCTCCGGCGCAGCGTCGCGTTGGAATGGATGATCTCCATGACTCGAGGAACGCCGGTCAGGAATAGCTGTGTTCGCTGTCGGGGAATCTGCCTTTCTTGACGTCGTCGACGAATTCGTCGAACGCCCGGCCCATATCCCGCCCGACCCTTGCGTAGCGTTTAACAAACTTGGGTGAGAAATCCTCCGACATGCCGAGCATATCGTTGACGACCAGCACCTGGCCGTCGCAAAGGGAGCCTGCACCGATGCCGATGGTGGGTATTTTCAGCGAGGCGGAGATGGTGCCGGCAAGCTCCCGCGGCATGCCTTCGAGTACCAGGCTGAAACACCCGGCCTCCTCGAGAAACTTCGCGTCCTCGACGAGTTTCTCCGCACTTTCCGGATCCTTGCCCTGCACACGGTAGCCGCCCAGGCGGTGGAGCGACTGCGGGGTGAGCCCTATATGGCCCATCACCGGTATGTCCGCGTCGAGGATCGCCTTGATGACGGCACTCATCCGGCGTCCTCCTTCGAGCTTGACCGCTTCGGCACCGCCCTCCTTGAGCAGCCGGCCGGCGTTCCGGACCGCGTCCTCCACGCTGGCCTGGTAGCTCATGAACGGCAGGTCGCCCACCAGCAGCGCGCGAGGTCTGACCCGGCTCACCGCCTTGAGATGGTGGATGATCTCCTCGAGGGTCACGGGCAGCGTATTCTCGTAGCCGAGGACCACCATGCCCAGGCTGTCGCCCACGAGGATGATCTCGACGCCGGCGCGGTCCTCCAGCATGGCCGTCTGGTAGTCGTACGCGGTCAGCATCACGACCTTTTCCCCGGCTGTCTTCATGTCCACTATGGTGCGTACGGTTATCTTGTCCTGGCGCCCCATCATGACTCCCACGTGGGAACGTAGAGTTCGATCCCCTTGACCGGTTCCGTAATCCGCCCCACGAGATCGTGAAAATGCCTCTCGTTGTTGACGAAGTCCATGGAGTCCGTGTTCACGACCAACAGAGGCGTTTCCTCGTAATTGAAGAAAAAATGGTTGAACGCCTGATTCAACGTCTCCAGGTAATCTTTTGAAATACTTCTCTCCACGGGTTTTCCCCGCATCTGGATCCTGTCGTACAGTACGTCGCTCGACGCCTGCAGGTAGATAACTACGTCCGGGCGCACGAGCTTCCTCTCGAGCTCCGACGCGATGCGGTTGTACAGGCCCAGTTCGTCGTCGCTGAGATTCACATTCGCAAAAATCCGGTCGCGGGCGAATATATAATCGATAATGGTCAGTTCTTCGAAGAGCTCCTTTTGTCCCAGCGAGAGCTGCTCCTTGTAACGGTTCATCAGGAAAACGAGCTGCGTCTGAAAAGCGTAGGCCCCCATGTCCTCGTAAAAGCGCTCGAGAAACGGATTGTCGTCCACTTTCTCCTCGATGAGCCGCGCCCCCAGGTTGCGCGCGAGCAACCTCGCCAGGGACGTCTTTCCAACCCCGATACTGCCCTCGACGGCGACGATCGAGATGCCGCTCTTCGCGAGTTTCTGTCGATACCGATTATACATGATTCCTGGTCCGGCGAAGGGGTGTTACTGGCAGATCATGCGCCTGGCGCTTATCAACGTGACGCGCTGCGGCGCGGCAATCGCCTGGATCATCTCGGAGACGCTCTTGCCGGTAACGGGGCAGGTGAAACCCGGCGCGATTTCTCCGAGAGGGACAAGCACGAAAGCGCGCTCCCGGTAGCGTGGATGCGGAATTTCCAGGTCCGCGGTCTTCAGCACCTGGTCCGCCACGGCCACTATGTCGATGTCTACGGTTCTGGGTTCGTTGTGCCCTCCACGGCGCCCCATGTGCTGTTCCAGCATCTGTAACCGGATTAGCAAATCCTCCGGGCAAAGTAAAGGCTGAACTTCCACGACCACGTTCGCAAAATCGTCCATGGGGTCGCACGCAACCGGCTCCGTCTCGTAAAGCGAGCTGACTCGGGAGAGCCTCGCTATTCCCTCGGTCTCCAGCGACCTTACCGCGGAGAGCAGAGCGGATTCCCGCGCGCCGACGTTCGACCCCAGGCTCAAATACGCGGGGGAATCCCTCAAATCGCGGCGTCTCGTGTCAGGCATACTTCGACGTGCGACAGACTGTTCGGAAACGGAAGGTTGAGTTTGCGCAAGCGAATCGCGATTCTCGAGACGGGAAAGTGCTGCAGCAGGCAGTCCGTGATATCCTCGCCCAGCGATTCCAGCAGGCGGTGCTTTCGCTCGGAAACCACTTCCACTACCTTGGCGTACACCGATTCGTAGTTGATGGTGTCCTTCAGTGAGTCGCTCCGGCACGCCGCCTTCAGGTCCGCGTGCAGCTCTATATCGAGCTCGATCTTCTGCCCGACCTCACGCTCGGCCGGAGACACCCCGTAGTGTCCGAATATCGTGAGATTCTTCAAACGTATGATGTCGCTGCCCATTGTTCTCCCCGCTCCGGGACGGAAACGAAATCAAGGAGCTCACACGCGGGCGAGGCGAGTGAGCGCCTCTTTTAATTCGTCAAGCGGCCGCGTAAGCGCGACGCGGAAAAAACCCTCGCCGCCATCGCCAAACCCCACGCCCGGCGTGATCAGGAGGTCCGCCTCCCGCAGCACGTGAAGCGCGTAGTCCATCGATCGCCACGGGGTGGGAACCTCCGCCCAGACGTAAAACGTAGCATAAGTGGGAAAACATTGAAAGCCGAGGCTCTTCAGCCCCGCCACGACCACGTCCCGGCGCCGCTGGTATTGCCCTCGCATCCACCCTGCGTACCGATCGCCGTCCGAGTCCAGTGTTTGGGCGACCGCCTCCTGCACCGCACCGAAAACTCCCGAGTCGATATTCGCCTTCATGTGCGCCAGCGCCTCGATCACGTCGTGGCGGCCCACCGCGAACCCGATCCTCCAGCCGGTAATGCTGTAGGACTTGGAGAACGAGAACACCTCGATCATGGGGCTCTCGAGCGCGCCGGGGACGGCGCACAGCAGCGGCGTCACCCGGTCGTCGAAATAGACGTCTGCGTAGGCGGCATCGTTCACCACGACCGTCCCGCCGCGCGCGCCGAGTTCCAACGCCCGTTCCAGCACGCCGGCGTCGGCCACGGCGCTCGTTGGATTGTTGGGATAGTTGAGAAAACAGATCCGGGCCTGGTCGCGCTCCGCGTCGTCAAGCGCGTCGAAATCCGGAACAAAGTCATTCGAAGGCCGGAGCGGTATGGGCGCGAGGCGGCAGCCGGCGAACGCGGCGGCCGAATGGTAGACCGGGTACCCGGGGTCGGGCACCAACGCGACGTCGCCCGGGTTGCAGACCGCCCACGGAAGGTGGGCGATGCCCTCTTTCGAACCGCACAGAATGAGCAACTCGTCGTCCCGCGGGCGCACGCCGCACCGGCGCGACAGGTAGCCGCGGACGGACTCCTTCAGCGCCCGAACTCCGCGTTGCGGCGGGTAGCGGTGGTGCGCGGGGTTGGAGGCCGCTTTGGTGAGCGCGGAAAGGAGCGATTCCGGTGGGGGGAGGTCGGGGTCGCCGATGCTGAGGTCGATGACTTCGCGGCCTTCACCCACCGCCTGGCGGTAACGGTTCTCCAACTCCTCGAACAGATACGGTGGCAGTGAAAGAAGTCGGGAAGCCTTCATCAACGAATTTTCATGGAGTCAACCCGGACAGACTGAGGGTCGACAGCCTTGGTGTTGGGTTGAAAAAGAACATCAGGTACGCTGTCGTTGCGTTCGGGGCCCACGCCGGCCGCGTCACGAGTAGGCTGCTGTAGTCCGCTGCATTGCCATTCGAAACCGCACCCGAGATCCTGACCGGCTTCAGCAGCCCGGTGGCACCGGTTATGTCGATGAGCTCGTACCAGGAATCCGTGCTGCGCACGACGTTATAAATGAGATAGTCCTCGTTGCCCGACCAGGAGAGCCGCGATACCCGGTCGCCGACCAGAATGTCGTTTACCGACTGCGCGCTGGCGTTTGAGGATACGACGTAGATGCTGTTGCCCGCCGTCATCGCCAGCTGGCTTCCGCCCGGCGCCCACGCGAAGTCCTTCACTTTGTCCGCGACGTTGACGACCAGGGCGCCGGAACCGTCCGTCCGCACCAGATTGAGCTTGTCGTTGGCATCCACGATGGCGAGCACCGGGTCCGCCGCATTGCCATTCCACGCCCGGGCACCCACGCTTGGCGGCGATCCTGAGCCCACAATCCCGCCGGAGGTCGTAAGCTCTGTTAGCGGGCCTATCGTATCCGGACTCACCACCCCGCCTGTCACCGGCAGCGCGTACAACTCCCACGCCCCGTTCTGACTTGCCGTCGTATCCGACATGAATACCATAAAAGCGCCGTCGCTGCTGAACGAGGGATGAAAACTGGCCAGGCCGTGTGTAACGCGCGATACCTGCTGCGTGCCTATATCGTAGACGAATACTTCGAACGTATCCACTCCGCCCTGCGCGGGTGGTTTCTGCGCGTCGGGCAGGAACGCCTGGTAAACGATCAGCCGGTCGTCGGGAGAAAAGTCCGGCTCGGTGAACTGCGGTTTGCGCTGGAGGGGCTGAAGGGGCATGATCGGCAACGGTATGCTCACTCCGGCAAGCAGATCATCGTGGTAGATCTGCTTGAGCTTGTCCGAGCCGGAGATGAATTCGGTTTCCACGTGAACCGCCTGCGTGAGCGTGCGGTTGAACTTGTACTCGGTGCCAAAACGGTTCGGGTTCACCGTGGTCGTGGTGCCGCTCCCGTCCCGCAGCATGATCTCGAATCCGTTGAAGAAAAACTGGGTGGGCCGCAGGTTGGAACTCAGATAATAGATCGAGTCCCCCGTGCTGGTCGGGTGGACCTCCCCTGCCCGGGACCCGACGAGCGTCGTAATGCGATTGACGAGGACTTTCCCCGACCCGGTCGAAGTAGATACGGCGTTCGTCGCGCGAACCGTCACCGTGAACAGGGTGCCCGACGTCGTATCGGGCGCCACCCAGCGAACCGACGTCTTACCGGTGTCGAGCAGCGTGCCCCCGTCGACCGACCACTGGTAGCCGACGAAGTCGCCGGGGTTCAGGGAGCCCGAGGTCACGACGGCGGTCGCCATCATCGTGTCACCCGGCGTCGGGGACTTGGGATTGAAAATAATCCCGTCTACCTTGATCGCGGTCGACTCCGGCGTGACAACCCCGTCGCCGGGCCCGCTGTCGCCGCATCCTGAAAACAGCGCGGTGAGCACGAGCACGCCCCCCGCAAGCCTTCCCCAAAACGTACTGGACCCTGTGATTCTCAACGGTACCTCCAACAACCATTTGGGCCGGTCATCGACCTCTACAGGCGAAAACGGATACGTGTAGATTAGGACAATTCAGAATATCTCAAATAGGTGGGGTTTCCACAAAAAAATAGACGTAAGTTCAGGGGATTTCAAGACTTTTTTTTGGCCCGGAAACGGCTACGCCGCGGGGGAGAAGTCCCCTCGCGGCGTAATTCCGGCTCGCCCCGGGCTCCGGGGCGAAGGTGCACGCACGCTTTTTAGTACATGCCCCCCATACCCGGTGCTCCCCCGGGCGGCATGGCAGCTGGTTTCTCCTCTTCGGGGACGTCGGTAATGACGGCCTCGGTCGTCAACAGCAGTGACGCGACGCTGCCCGCGTTCTGCAGGGCGGAACGAGCTACCTTGGTCGGATCAACGATGCCCGCGGCAACCATGTCGACGTACTCGCCGGTCGCAGCGTTGAAACCGATCTCGGCGGCGCCCTTGAGGATGTGCTCAACCACTAGCGATCCCTCGCCACCGGCGTTCGCCGCGATCTGGCGCACGGGCTCTTCGATCGCGCGCTTGACCATGTCGCGGCCGACGGACTCGTCACCGGTCAGTTCGAGCTTGGCGAGCGCCTTCGTCGCGCGGAGCAGCGTGATGCCGCCGCCCGGTACCACGCCCTCTTCGACAGCGGCCCGCGTGGCGGCAAGCGCGTCTTCGACACGGGCTTTCTTTTCCTTCATCTCGACTTCAGTGGCCGCACCGACGTTGATGACCGCGACGCCGCCCGCCATCTTCGCGAGGCGCTCCTGGAGTTTCTCCTTGTCGTAGTCCGACGTCGTGTCCTCGATCTGACGGCGGATCTGCCCAATGCGCGACTTGATGTCGGCCGCCTTGCCGAGACCCTCGACGATCGTGGTGTCATCCTTGTTGATCGTCAGGCGCTTCGCGCGGCCGAGGTCGGCAACGGTCACGTTCTCCAGTTTGAAACCGGCGTCCTCGCTGATCACGCGTCCTCCGGTCAGCACGGCAATGTCCTCGAGCATCGCCTTGCGCCGGTCGCCGAAACCCGGTGCCTTCACTGCGGATACCTGCAGCGTGCCACGCAGCTTGTTCACGACCAGGGTCGCCAGGGCCTCTCCCTCGACGTCCTCAGCAATGATGAGAAGCGGCTTGGACAGCTGGGCGACCTTTTCCAGGACGGGTAACAGATCCTTCATTGATCCGATCTTCTTGTCGTGGATCAGTATGTAGGCGTCCTCGAGAGCCACCTCCATACGCTCGGGATCCGTGACAAAATAGGGCGAGAGGTATCCACGGTCGAACTGCATACCTTCGACCACCTCGAGCGTCGTCTCCATGCTACGCGCTTCCTCCACCGTAATAACGCCGTCCTTCCCTACCTTCTCCATGGCGTCGGCGATGAGGGATCCGATCTCGGGATCGTTGTTTGCGCTGATGGTGGCGACGTTGCTGATCTCTTCGCGATTCTTGATCTGCTTGCTGCGCTTGCGAACCTCCTCTACAACGAGCTCGACCGCTTTCAAAATGCCACGCTTGAGAGCCATCGGGTTCGCACCCGCGGTAACGTTCTTGATGCCCAGGTGAATCATCTTCTGGGCGAGAATCGTGGCGGTCGTGGTTCCGTCGCCGGCGACGTCCTGCGTCTTTGTCGCGACTTCCTTCACCATCTGCGCGCCGAGATTCTCGTACGGATCGTCCAGCTCAATCTCCTTGGCGATCGTCACGCCATCGTTGGTGATCGTCGGGCTTCCGAATTTCTTGTCGATAACAACGTTGCGCCCCTTGGGGCCCAACGTAATCTTGACCGCGTCGGCAAGCTTGTCCACTCCGGCACGGAGCTTCTCTCTTGCCGCGGATTCGAATACAATTTGCTTTGCCATTCGTTTATCCTCCGTGAATTACAATGTGGCGAGAATCTCGTTTTCCTGCAGAATCAAGTACTGCTCCTCACCGACGTTGATCTCGGTGCCTGAGTACTTCCTGAACAAGACCTTGTCGCCCGTCTTGACCTCAGGCGCGATCCGCTCGCCCTTGCTGGACAACCGCCCCTTGCCTACGGCAACGACTTCCCCTTCCTGGGGCTTCTCTTTGGCGGTATCCGGAATAATTATGCCGCCTTTCTTGACTTCCTCCTTCTCCAGCGGCTTCACGAGAACGCGATCCGCTAACGGATTGATGGTCATAGAATTACCTCCTCCCATGGGTCATAGAACCAATCTTGGCACTCTCTCCAATAGACTGCCAATTCGCCATGAATATACACGCCCCTCCCCACCCATGCAAGCCGAAAAGGGCACACTCCCGCACGATTATTCCAGTGTATTCTATTGTTATGTAATTGGTTATGTTATACTGGACAAATTATTGTCAAATAGCTGCCTGGTGTGGGTCACTGCGGCCGGCGTTCCGGGTTGAGGCGGCGCAACAAGAGCAGACCCTCGCACACGAGGCGCGGTTCGAACCGCCAGCCTGCCGGGAGACGATCGGTCCACGTCACCACACCACCCCCGGTAACAACGACGCCGGGGCGCCCTCCGGCTGCCCGGCGCAGCACGGCGGCCGCCTCGCGGACGGCGCCCAGGGCTCCGACTCTCGCGCCGAGGATCATCGACGAGCGCGTATTCTCGAACAGCTGGGGAAAGGCGTGGGGCGCGGACGGGAGGTCGACGGTGGGCAGCCGCCGGGCGTAGGCGCCCAGGGTGCGCAGGCCGAGGGCGGGGCCGACAAGGATGAGGCCGCCGCGGTAGGCGCCGCGGTCCACGAGGTCCACCGTGATCGCCGATCCGACATCGATTACGATCACCGACCGCCGGCCCCGGCGCACCGCACCCGCCGCCGCGCAGAGACGGTCGGCCCCCAGCTCGCCGGGCTTCGCCACGTGGAGGCGAAACGGCAGTCTGAACCGGTGATCGACGAACACGGGCCGCGAGCCGGTGAGCGCGCGCAGCGCCGCCGCCACCGGCCGGTTGGCCCCGGGAACGACCGACGACACCCACGTCTCCACATCGCGGCGCCGGTCCACATAGCGGCGCGCGCCCGGCGGGATTACGCGCCTTGCCGAGACAGCGGCGCTCGTGGCGGTGCGGCCGAGATCCGACCACGCGCGCCCGTCCCTCGCCGCAAACTTGACGAAGCTATTGCCCGCGTCCACGAACAAAACCGGTCTACCGGAAGCCATCGCCCAAGATCCCCCCGATCCGTCCTCCATAAACGACCCGCTCCCGCCCGTCGCCCGTGCGAAGCGCGAGGCCGCCGTCGTCACGGACGCCGGTGATGCGCCCGCGAATCCCGCGCCCGCCGTCTTGCATCTCCACGGTGCTTCCTCGAAGCGCCAGCCGTTCGCCGTAACTCTGCACGAAGGGCGCGAACCCGTCTTTTACGAATCTCCCGTATGCGGGCTCCAACGCGGCGAGCAGGCTCGCGAGGACGGCGATGCGGTCGTGCTCCTCGCCGGTCAGGCTGTGGCAGGACGCGACGGGCTGGCCCGGGTTCTCCGGCACCTCTCGCGCCCGCATATTCACGTTGACGCCGATGCCGGCGACGACGTACGACGCCCTCCCCGACTTGCTCACGCTCTCGGCCAGGAGACCCCCGATCTTGCCGCCGGATGAGACGATGTCGTTCGGCCATTTGACCTGCAGTCCCTCGCCGGCGAACCGGGACAGGGCTTCCGCTACGGTGACTGCAAACGCCAACGTGACCGGCAGCAGTTCGCGCGTCTGCAGCCGCGGGCGCAGCACGACCGAGAAAAGCAGGTTGCGGCCCCGCGGGCTGATCCAGCGATTTTGCCCCCGGCCGCGTCCGGCACTCTGGAAATCGGTAACGACCAGGGTTCCTTCCGCCTCGCCGCACCCGGCAAGCGCCGCCGCCAGGCGGTTGGTTGAATCCACTTCGGGCAAGTAATAGACGCGGCGCCCCAGCGAGTCCGTGGACAGCGCGCGTTGAATATCCGCTGGAAGGAGGCCCCGGTCAGCCGCCATCCTCGACCACCTCGAGGCCAAAGTCGAGCGCGGGCGCCGAATGGGTCAGCGCGCCGACCGAGATGAAGTCCACACCCTCCATCGCGTATTCCGCGACCGTGTCGGCGCGGATGCCCCCGGAAACCTCTATCTCCGGTCGCGGCCGCTTCGCCCGCTTCTGGAACGCCGTCAGCATTTCGACCGCCTTGCGCACTTCCTCAACGGTAAAATTGTCGAGCATGATGCGGTCCACCGGCAGACGGAGCGCGGCGTCGAGAAACTCGAGTGAGTCGACCTCGAGTTCGATCGCGGCGGGTGCCTTTCGTTTCTCGACGAATTCGATGAGTTTCGCCACGCCGCCTGCCGCTCGCACG
>JBHHVD010000047.1:0-24413 GCA_046754105.1 Candidatus Krumholzibacteriia bacterium | reverse complement strand
GCAGGGCGAGTTTTCACCCCACGCCGGTGCCGCGGTTCGCCGCGGATCTCGACGTTTCACGCGTGTTTCGTCTTTTGACGTTGCGCTCGGAGGGCCAGTTCAACACCGTGGTGTACGACGAGGAGGACCTCTACCGGGGCAACAAGCGGCGCGACGTGGTTATGATGGCGGCGGAGGACGCGCAGCGTTTGGGTTTCAAGGAGGGTCAGCGGGTCACAGTGTCGAACGATACGGGTCGTCTCGAAGTATCCGTCGCCATCGTGGGTATCCGGCCCGGGAACCTCGCCATGTACTACCCGGAGGCGAACGTGCTGGTACCGCAACGGGTCGATCGCGCGTCGGGCACACCGGCCTTCAAGTCGGTGGCCGCGAGCGTGCAGCCCGCGGAACGTTGATGGGCGGCGGACCCTTGACGGCCGGCGTACCCCGGGGCTAGAGTCGAGCCCGGCGGTTGGCGCATCGGAGGGCCATGACGAATACGAATCCAGACGACCGGCGCGGCGCCCTCCCGGTTTACATTCTGGCGGGTGGCAAGAGCCGTCGCTTCGGGAACGACAAGGCGCGTGCCATGGTGGACGGCGCCCCGCTCATCACACGAGTGTCACAGGTTTTCGCGAGCGTTGCGGGAGAGGTCACCGTGGTCGCCGACCGCGCGGGCCGCTACGCAGACCTCGGGCTACGAACCATTGGTGACGTCGTCCCCGAGAAAGGCCCGATCGGAGGGCTTCTGACCGCGCTGGACGATGCAGGCGGCTGGATATTCCTCACCGCCTGCGACTGGCTCGGGGTGCGACCCGAGTGGTTGCAAACACTCGATGAAACGCGAGCGCGCTCGCCGCGGGAAACCGGGGCCGTGGTGTTCCGTTCCGAAAGGGGCTACGAGCCGCTCTTCGGTCTCTACAGCGCATCGATGCGTGCGGCCATCTCTGCGGAGATCGATCGCGGTCGTCTCAAGATGCAGGACCTGCTGGGCAGGATCGGGACCGTTGCCGTCGATATGCCGGCGGGCTGGCGCGATGTGGTAAACCTCAACCGGCCGGTCGATTGACCGGGCCCGCGGCGCCAGCGGATACGTTTTCGTGAACGTCCCCCGCGGGCGAAGAGGGCGAGCAAGGAGGTAACGAACATGTTGAAACGGAATCTGGTAGTCGTGGTGACCGTCGTTGCGTGCTGGGCGGTCGCAGGTATCGGCGTGCGTGAGACTCCGCCGGTGTCCGCGCAATCGGGCGGCGCGTCGCAGGCGCAAGCCGATCACGTGGCGAGGGCCATCTTCACGAGCGGCGTGGTAGACCGCGAACCGGTCGACGACCTCGATTCGCTCGCGACCGATTCGACGAGAGTGTTCTTCTTCACCGAGATCGTGGGGATGGAAGGGAACACGGTAACCCACCGCTGGCTCCTTGAGGGCGAGAACAAGGCGGAGGTGCCGTTTGCAATTGGCGGCCCCCGCTGGCGCGTCTACTCGAGCAAGAACTTCGTGCCCGAATGGACCGGTTCGTGGACGGTCGAGGTGGTCGATACTGCGGGCAACATTCTGGGCGAAAAAGGATTGGTTTATTACGCGCGTCCGTAGTCGGCGGCGATGACGATGCTGCGAAGAGGACTCCGGCTTTCCGGGCTGTCGGTCGCCGTCAACGTGGTCCTGGCCGGCACCAAGATTGCGGCTGGCGTCGTCGGCAATTCCTACGCCCTCGTTGCCGACGGTATCGAGTCGACGGCCGACATCGTTTCTTCCCTGGTCGTCTGGAGCGGGTTGCGCATCTCCGCGAGGCCGCCGGATCGTACACATCCCTACGGCCACGGCAAGGCCGAGTCGTTTGCCGCCGCACTGGTATCGCTGGCCCTGATCGGCGCCGGACTCGTCATCGCGGCGCAGAGTATTCGCGAAATCCGCACGCCCCACCACGCGCCCGCATGGTACACGCTGCTCGTGCTCCTTGTTGTCATCACGGTGAAGGAGACCATGTACCGGCTTCTCTCCGGAGTGGGGGAATCTTTGGGCAGTCAGTCCTTGAAGGCCGACAGCTGGCACCATCGTTCGGACGCGATCACGTCGGTGGCCGCCTTCCTCGGGATCTCGATCGCGTTGATCGGCGGTCGCGGCTACGAGAGCGCCGATGACTGGGGCGCACTCGCCGCATGCGGGGTCATTCTATACAACGGGGTTCGGCTGCTGCGCCCTGCGGTTGACGAGATGATGGATGCGGCGGTTCCGCAGGGCATCGAAGGCAAAGTCAGGGGTATCGCCGCGGGCGTCGACGGAGTGGTCGCCATCGAGAAGTGCCGCATTCGCAAGAGCGGCCTCGGCCTGCTGATGGATATCCACGTGACGGTCGACGGTGATATCACGGTGCGCCGGGGCCACGAGATCGCGCACGACGTCGTCGACCGCCTGTTCGCCTCGCGCCTGAAGGTCGTCGACGTCGTCGTTCACACCGAGCCCGATACGATGCAGGGCTGATCTCGAGAGGGACACTGTGGGACCCCCCCCGGCCGGAAACACTCGTCCGGCCGGAGGGAGGGGAATGCGTCCTATTGGGAGATAACCGGCTCGACGGTGGTGCGGATTCTCACTCGAAAATCGGAGCCGGCGAGACCGCCGGCGGCCGCCTGGCGGTTGGCGCGCTTCACGCGGAAACGCTGGTCGACACGCGGCGGATTGCCGGACGCGGGGACCGTCATTACGCCGGGGTCCGACATGGACCAGTTCCCCACGTAATCCCTCGTTTCCACGCGCGATTCCTGGGCGGTGGCCGAACGTGTCCAGCGGACGTCGATTGGAATGTCCTTGCCGACGGTCGCCTGGGCTGCGGGGCTGGTGATCGTGTGGATGTCGGGCCCGACGACGCTCACGCCGGATACATTGTCCGGCCCGCGTACGACGCTCACTGAGTACACACCCGGCTGGTAGGCCGACGAAACACCGTTATAGGTGCCGGGGGTCAGGGGATCCTCGGTCAACGTGACGATGCCATACGGGGTCTGCACCGCGACGGCCGCGCCGGAGACGGGTCCGCCCAGCGTATCACTGACCGCGACGATAAAATCGGTATTCAACGAGCCGCCGGGGCCCGCGTCGGCTCCCAGCGCCTGCGCGTTCACCTGCAACGTCATGGTGCCGGTGCCACCCGGGTTGATGATAAGGGGGACACTCGGCGTGTCGGATCCCCCGCAGCCGGCGAGCAGCAGGGCAACGCAGAAGAGGGCAAAACGCGACAGCGTGGGTACGATGCGGGACCTCGTCATGGCTGCCTCCTGGATTCGAGTCGTGCGTGACAACACAAGGCACGCACCAACAGTCACTTAGGGTATTACTTTCGAGCAACACCCCAAGTGACCCATGTGCGAACCCGTGGCACTGTACGGGCGAGGGGCAACTTCCGGGCCAACGGGACCGGCAGTCGGGGGCGCCCGGAAGGGGGCCTGGTGGAAGGGGTGTACACCTACCGCACGGGATGGGGGAGCGCGTGGCCGGTGTCGAACGCACGCAGGTTGAGTGCGCGGACGGCCACCGGCAGTCGCTGGGCGAGCGCCGAGCGCCAGGACGCGTCGGGAAGTTCGAGGCGGGTGGAGAGCACGCCGAGCAGCACCACGTTGGCGCAGCGTTTATCGCCGAGGGGCCGGGCCTCGGCGAACGCCCCGACGAGGACGACGTCGTACCCCTTGTCGCGCAGAAAGTCTCCGACGCCCTCGGGGTATGGTTGCTCGTCCTCGCCGGGCATCCGGATCGGCTTGATCGCGTGATCGTTGATGACAAACGTGCCGCCCGGTTTGACATAGTGCGCGTATCGCAGCGCCTCGAGGCGTTCGGCCGCGCAGAGCGCGTCGACCTCGCCACAGCGAATGAGCGGGGAGTGAACTCGTGGGCCGAAACGCACGTGGCTGACGACACTGCCGCCCCGCTGGGCGACGCCGTGGACCTCGGACTGCTTTGCACTCAGGCCCGCCGCGAGTGCGGCCAGCGCGAGGATCTCGCTTGCGATCAACACTCCCTGGCCACCGACACCGGCCATGAGCACGTTGGTGGGCCGATCCGCACGGTCGCGATCGACGGGCTTTCGTGTGCGGGGTGACGTCATGGCGCGGCACCCGGACCGTGCAGGGCGCCCGGCTGGCACAGCGCCGCGCACATCTCGCAACCGATGCACTGCAGGTCGTCGATGACCGGACCGGCGGCGTCGCTCCACTCGATGGCCGGGCAGCCGAGGTCGTGGCAGAGCTTGCAAAAATTGCAATCGTCCGGTTCGAACGAGATGGGTTCGCGACGCAGCGCCCGTTGCTCCCTGATCATGAGACAGGGGTGGCGGGCGATAACCACGGCGGGTCCGGTGTGACGGATCGCTTCGCGTAGCGCCTTGCGCAGGAGCTTGAGATCGTAGGGGTCGACCGTGCGGACGAACTCGACGCCGATCGACTCGACGAGTGTTGCGATGTCGACCGCCGGAGCGGGCTCGCCGCCGGTCTTCCTCCCGCTCGCCGGGTTCTCCTGCTGCCCGGTCATCCCCGTCGTCGAGTTGTCGCAGATGACGAGAGTGGCGGGACTCCGTTTGTAGACCATGTCGATCAGGCCGGGAATGCCCCCGTGCAGGAACGTACCGTCCCCGATCACGCCCACCGCCTTCTGGTCGCCATTGCCGGCCGTACCGAGGGCGAAGCCGAGGGCGTTGCCGACGCTGGCGCCCATACAGAACGAGGTCTGCATCGATGAATACGGCGGGAGACCGCCGAGAGTGTAACATCCTATATCGCCGAGGGCTACGACGTTCAGTTTCATCATCTTCTTAAGAATGTAGAACACCCCGCGGTGTGGACAGCCCAGGCACAACAGGGGGGGGCGCGCCGGGATCGCGACCTCCGAGGCGTAGGTCCGTGGGACCGGCGTGCCGTCGATCGCGTGGGCGATGATCTCGGGGTTTAGTTCGCCGATACGGGGGATTCGCGTCTTGCCGAGGATATTGGTAATGCCCTCGACCCGCAGGCTCTCCTCGATGAAAGGCTCGCCCTCCTCGATGACGTAGACGGTCTCGAAACGCCGGCAAAACTCTCGCGCCTTGTCGACGGGAAACGGAAACGCCATCCCGACACGCAAGTACGTGGCGGCGGGCAGGACTTCTCGCGCGTACTGGTAGGCGATGCCGCTGGCGATGACGCCGACCTCTGGGTTCCCGCGCTCCACGCGGTTGAACTCGAAGCATTCGGAGAACTCGCGGAGCTTCTCGAGCCGCGCCTCGACGACGGTGCGCCGCTTGCGTGCGAAGGGCGGCACGAGGAAACGAGCGATGTCCGTCTCGTACCGCCGGGGCGGCGTGGGTCGCTGCGGGCCGAGTTCGACGACGCCCTTGGCGTGGGCGATACGTGTGGTGGTGCGCAGCAAGACCGGGGTTTCGAAGTGCTCGGAAAGATCGAAGGCGATGGAGACGAAATCCTTTGCCTCCTGGGGGTCGACCGGTTCGAGCAGCGGCACCTTGGCGAACTTTGCGAAATAGCGATTGTCCTGCTCGTTCTGCGACGAGTGCATGCCCGGGTCGTCCGCGGAGATGACGACCAGACCGCCGATACACCCCGAGTAGGGAAACACCATGAAGGAGTCCGCCGCGACGTTGAGCCCTACGTGTTTCATCGTGACGAGCGCGCGCCGCCCTGCGAGCGAGATACCCATGGCGACGTCCATGGCAACCTTCTCGTTGGTGGACCACTCGGCCTCGATGCCGACGTACGTCGATATGTTCTCCAGTATCTCGGTGCTCGGCGTGCCGGGATAGCCGGTCGCGTAGTGGACGCCGGCTTCCCAGGCGCCACGGGCAATGGCCGCGTTGCCCGACATGAGGGCCGGTGTGGCCGCGTCCTTTGCGGCGACGGTACGCTCGGACCTTGCGCTCGACGGCACGGGGATCCTCCTTTGCGCTTGCCGTGATCGTTGATAGAATCTTAGTCGTTATGTACGCGGTTTTGTATTTGACTTTTATCAACCACGCGCCATGAGCGCCGGATCCCAGTCGGAAGTCGGCACGATGGAGCGCGTGATACTCAAGCACGCTCGCGATGCATTCGTGAGCGACGACGGGATCGGGCGCCAGTGGTGCGAGCTCGGCTACACGGGACCTCCGGATTTCGCCCGCGCGGTCGATGAATACGATCGTTTCGCAGAGCTGATCGAGAGCTTTGGGGTCGATATTCTCTACCTTCCGGCGGGCGACGGCGTCGGCCTGGATTCGATCTACGTGCGCGACGCGGCGGTGGTGTGCGACGAGGGGCTGATCCTGTGCGGCATGGGCAAGGCGGCGCGGCGCGGGGAGCCGCGGGCGGCGGAGGCGGCGTACCGGGCGGCGGGCGTCGATATCCGCGGGGCGATCGCGGGCGAGGGTCGGCTCGAAGGCGGCGACGTCGCGTGGATCGACCGGCGCACGCTGGCCGTGGGACGCGGCTACCGCAGCAACGACGAGGGGATCCGCCAATTGCGGGACCTGCTCGGCGGCTGCGTCGACGAATTGATCGTGGTGCCGCTGCCGCACTGGCGCGGGCCCGGCGGCGTGTTTCACCTGATGTCGGTGTTGAGCCCGATCGACGACGACCTCGCGCTGGTCTACTCGCCTCTTTTGCCCGTCCCGTTTCGCGAAGCGCTCCTCCACCGGGGCATGGAACTCATCGAGGTTCCCGATGCGGAATTCGACACCATGGGGTGCAACGTCCTCGCCGTCGCGCCGCGCCGGTGCATCGCGCTCTCCGGCAACCCGCTGACCCGCGAACGGCTCGAGGCGGCGGGTGTCGAGGTCCACGCGTACGACGGGAACGAGATCAGCGTAAGAGGCGCCGGCGGGCCGACGTGTCTCACGCGGCCGCTGGCCCGGAGATCGTGACCTGCGTCGAACGGTTCTAGCGGAAGATCGCCTTGGTACGTCCCCAGGTCGTGTCTTCTACGGGCACCTTGATGGGGTCGGCCCACTTATGGACGCGGTGGTTGGTGGAGTCGGCGATGTAGACGTTGCCGTCCCGATCGACGGCGACACCCATCGGCGCAAAGAATTGGCCGTCGCCGGAGCCGAAGGAGCCGAAGGCGGTGAGGAACACACCGTTGTTGGTAAACTTCTGGATACGGTGGTTGAACTCGTCGGATACGTAGATACTACCGTCCGGGCCCGCCGCCGGGACGTGTGGTGTCTGGAACTGCCCGTCGCCGGAGCCCGTTTCACCCCACGCCAGGATGAATACACCGTCGTTGGTGAACTTCTGGACACGGCTGTTTACCGCGTCGGCCACGTACACCGCCCCGGAGGAGTCCACGCAACAATCGACCGGTACGTTGAACTGTCCGTTCGCACTGCCGCGGGTACCCCACATGGTGACGAACGCTCCGGTGCCGGTGAACTTCTGCACGCGGTGGGTCGCCGAATCACAGACGAAAACGAAACCGTTTGCGTCGACGGCGAGCCCGATCGGCTTGGTGAACCGGCCGGGCGCGGCGCCCTCCGATCCCCAGGTCCGGACGTAAGTACCGTCGCTTTGAAAACGCACGACGCGCTTGTTGCGGGTGTCGGCTACGACCACGTCGCCGCCGGGCAGGACGCCGATCCCGTGCGGCCAGCTCAGCTGGCCCGGGCCGCTGCCCAGCGTGCCCCACTTGCTGACGAAGACGCCGTCGGTCGTGAATTTCTGGATCCGGTTGTTGCGTGTGTCCGCCACGTACACAAAGCCGTCCGGGGAGGCGGCAACACCGTGCAGGCGTCGGAATTGGCCGTCGGCGCTCCCCAGAGAACCCCAGGTTTCCACGAAGACAGGCGCGCCGCCGGCGCGGGCCGGAAGTGGAACACTTGCGAAGAGGAACAGGAGTATAAGGACGGAGATCCCTTGCAGCCGGGCCATGGTTGTACTTTCGCCGGGAGTGGACGAGACGTGACACCTGATTGTAATATAGACACGCGCCGCTGGCAATCGATTCATTGACAAAGACCGGCGGCGTGCGCAGACTGGCCCGGTGACACCCCACCACCGACGGGAGAGGAGAGTGTGCGCATGTCTGCACTGGATCTGGCCGCGCTGCTGCTGACTCTGGCGGCGGTTTTCAGTTATATCAACTATCGTTATATCGGCCTGCCGACGGCGATCGGTATCATGGTGATCGCGATCGTCATGTCGCTCGCGGTTGTCGCGCTGGGGTACCTCGGTCTGGCGAGCGCCCGTGCCCAGGCGGCTGCGGTACTCGGCGGGATCGACTTCAACGTTGCCCTGATGCATGGCATGCTGAGCTTCTTGTTGTTCGCCGGCGCGCTCCAGATCAACCTGGCGGATCTCGCGGACCGCAAGTGGATTGTGGGCATCCTGGCCACGGTCGGCCTGGTGACGACCACACTAATCGTGGGCGTCCTGTCGTGGGGCGTGTTCACGCTGCTCGATATTGACATCCCCTTCATGTACTGCCTGCTCTTCGGCGCGCTGATCTCACCCACCGATCCGGTGGCCGTGATCGGCATTCTCAAGCGCGTGGGTGTGCCCAAGAGCCTGGAGACGAAGATCGTCGGTGAGAGCCTGTTCAACGACGGTGTGGCGGTCGTGGTGTTTCTCGTGCTGGCCGAGATCTCGCTGGGGGGGGGAGAGGTGACGGTTGGACATGTGGCACGCTTGTTCGTGGTGGAATCTCTCGGGGGCGCCGCGTTCGGTTTTGCCGCCGGCTGGGTAACCTTCTGGATGCTCAAGCGCGTCGACAACTACCAGGTGGAAGTCCTGCTCACGCTGGGACTCGTGATGGGCGGATACGCGCTGGCCCGGGCGATCCACGTCTCGGGGCCCATCGCGATGGTCGTCGCCGGTATTCTCATCGGCAACCGGGGCCGGGTGCTGGCGATGAGCGAGCAGACGCGGGAGCACCTCGATTCCTTCTGGGAGTTGATCGACGAGATTCTAAATGCGGTGCTTTTTCTCCTCATCGGCCTCGAGGTGCTCGCCATCACGATCGGGCGGGACTACGTGACAGCCGGTGTGCTGATGATCCCGGTGGTTCTCCTCGCCCGCTTCGTGAGCGTGGGCGTGCCGGTCGCAGTGATGCGCCGCCGCCGCACGTTCAGCCCGCGGGCGGTACGCATCATGACGTGGGGAGGCCTGCACGGCGGCATCTCCGTGGCGCTGGCGTTGTCGCTGCCCGCCGGAACCGAGCGCGCGATCCTCGTGACCGTCACCTACTTTGTGGTCGTCTTCTCGATCATCGTGCAGGGACTGACCGTCGGCAAGCTGGCGGTGGTGGAGGAGAGTGGGTAGCGGCACGGTAAGCGCCCCGCCTTGATTATTGTCAACAAAAGCAGATTTGCCCTCGCGACCAGATATCGTTTATTTATGAGTATTGGCCCCGGGCCGGTCGCCCCACCACCATGAGTCAGACCGAGAACATATGGCGGCAGTACCACGATGGGCTTCGCCGCTTCATAGAGAGCCGAGTCGGTGATTCCACCGAGTCGGATGACATCCTGCAGGAAGTGTTCCTGCGAATTCATTCCCGCATCGACACGCTCCGCGATGACCGCAAGGTCGGGAGCTGGATCTACCGCATCACCCGAAACGCCATCGTCGATTACTACCGCTCTCGCAAGGAAACGGCGGAGGTTCCCGACTCGATGACGGCTCCCGAGGCCGATCCAACCGAACGAACCCGCGGGGAGATCCAGAGCTGGCTTGTGCCCATGATCCTCACGCTCCCCGAACCCTATCGCGAGGCGCTGCGGCTCTCCGAGATCGAGGGCCTGGCACAAAAGGAACTCGCCAAACGACAGGGGATTTCGCTCTCCGGAGCGAAGTCGCGGGTCCAGCGCGGGCGGGCGATGCTCAAGCAGACGCTGGTGGACTGCTGCCGCTTCGAGTTCGACCACCGCGGGAGGGTCGTCGACTGGGAAAAGAAGGGAACCGACTGCGAGAACTGCTGACAGGTTCGAGAAAAGCCGCGTCCTTTGCGGATCGTTGACGTCTATGGGGTGAAGGTATCGGACGTTCACGGTTTTTATTGATAAGGAGCGAGACAAAATGAGAAAGCGAAACGATGAGGAAATACGCAGGGCGGTGCGCAGGAGCTACGGCGGCATCGCCACCGCTGCCGGATGCGGTGCGGGTGAGAGCCGGTGTTGCGGTTCGGGTGTTCGTGCAGAAGATGTTTCGAGAGGGCTTGGCTACTCGGAAAGGGAAGTCGCGGCGGCGCCCGAGGGTGCCAACCTGGGGCTGGGATGCGGGAACCCCCAGGCGATCGCGTCGCTGAGGCCCGGAGAGACGGTGGTCGATCTGGGGAGTGGGGCTGGTTTCGATTGCTTCCTGGCCGCGAGGGCGGTGGGCGACGACGGCCGCGTTGTCGGCGTCGACATGACCCCGGAGATGATCGGTAGAGCGCGAGAGAACGCGGAAACAGCGGGGCTGGACAACGTGGAATTTCGCCTGGGTGAGATCGAACAACTGCCGGTTGCCGGCGATTTCGCCGACGTCATCATTTCCAACTGTGTCATCAACCTCTCGCCCGACAAGTCGCGGGTTTTCGCGGAAGCGTTTCGCGTACTGAAGCCGGGTGGCAGGCTGGCCGTCTCCGACGTCGTGGCCACCGCGGAGCTTCCCGAGACAATAAGGCAAGACCTCGCGCTCCACACGGGATGCGTGGCGGGCGCGGAGGCGATCCCTACCCTGGAATCGCTGCTGGCCGACGTTGGCTTCACCGACGTCCGAATCACACCGCTCTTCCGGAGCCGTGAAATCGTTGGCGAATGGGCACCGGGTATGCGCCTCGAAGATTCCGTCGTATCGGCGAGCATCCAGGCCGCCAAGCCGTAAACCGCCGGCAAGGCACGAGCAAGTGAGAACCTTTAGACGGTTTTTCGCAGAGCGCCACCTCCTCGCCAACCTGCTCACACTCGTGATCATCCTGCTGGCGGTGGCGTCCGGGCGCTGCGGATCATTCCTTTGACGAAGCCGTCTGAATTCCCTAAGATCGGATCATCCGAACGCCAAACGCCTCAAACGTGCGTCTCGCGACGGGGTAGGGAGAGAAGGAGAGCCCGGCGATGTTTCGAACCCGCAGCGTGGTCATCAAAGCAAGTGTCTTCGAGGGTCTTGTCACCGGTATGGTGCTTGGTGTCGGCCACGCCGCCATCCTGGCCAGCGGCGGGCTCTACGTGCCCGCCGGTGCCGGCGAGATCGTGGCCTCTTTCGCGCGCTACGCGGCGCTCGTGGGGATCACCGGCGCGGGGGTCGGGCTCGTCGCGGGGACGCTTCTCGGCGCCGGAACCCGCTTGCGGCTGCCGATCGGCGAACGGTGGTGGGTGCCCGTCCTGCTCGTCATTCTGTATGCGGCGCCGTGGGTCGCGTTTGTCACCAAGATTCTCCTGGGCCGGCTCGGGGTTCCCGTCGCCGGTTTGATCGCGGTGGCCGCCCTGGTTGTATTGCTGGCCAGGTTCGCGCGTGCCCCGGGCCGGGGTGCCGTGGGCGACGGGCGCCGCTTCGCTCCACCGCGTGCGGGGTGGGTGATTCTTCTCTTCTTGTGGATGGCTCTCTACGGAGCGTCGTGGTTCGCGGGTCCGCAGAAGACGGGAAGCGAAGGGCTCGCGACGTCGAGTCCCCTCGAGGTTCTGCGCAGCGAGGCGAGTTCGCGCTTCGCGATCCGATCGACCGGTTTTCCGGCCAGCCGTTGGAATATTCTCCTGTTGACCGTGGACACGCTTCGCGCCGACCACCTCGGGTGTTACGGCTACGAGCGCAACACCTCTCCCCGTATCGACGCGCTGGCCGAAACCGGTGTTAGGTTCACGCACGCGCTGTGCCAGCGGCCGAAGACGAGTCCGAGCTTCGCCACGCTCTTTACCGGCACGTATCCAGCGCGCCACGGCGTCCACGGGGCGATGCAGCCACTGGCCGCCGCCAACGAGACACTGGCCGAGTATCTGCGCGCGGCGGGATGGACCACCGCGGCGGTCATCACGAACGGTAACCTGTACCCGGTCTACGATTTCGACCAGGGGTTCGACCGCTACGTCTTCGGGCACAAGCGCGCGGATGCCGGTGCCGACCTGGCGATCCGCTGGCTGGACGAGCACGGCGCCGGGGACGAACCGTGGTTCCTGTGGATACATTTCACCGACCCGCATACGCCGTATTCACCGCCGCCGCCGCACGACACGACGTTCGGAGACGGCAGTGAGGGGAGGCAGATCGACCTCTACGACGGCGAGATCCGATATACGGATCACCACGTCGGCAAGATCCTGGACTGGCTCGACACGAGCGGGGCACGGACGCGGACCCTGATCGTGTTCACGGCAGATCACGGCGAGAGCCTGGGGGAGCACGAGTACTACTACAGCCACGGTCTTCACCCGTACGAGCCCTCGTCGCGTGTTCCGCTCGTCATCTCGGCGCCCGGTGTCATCCCCTCGGGGTCGGTATCGGATGCGCTGGTCGGTGTCGTCGACGTTCTGCCCACGGTGCTCGACGCCCTGTGGCTGGAGGTACCGGACATCGTGCAGGGGCGGAGCTTTTTGCCGGCGGCGCTGGGGCTTAGCGACGCCGGCCCACGGGATTTCGTTTTCATAGAAGCGGGCTACCACGAGCACGATTCCGCAGGCCGGACGCGCGCCCTTCGAAGAGGCGCGACCAAGTACGTGCAACGCCTCAAGACGTGGGCGCGGGCCCCCCGGGGGGTGGGGGCCGTCGTGTGGTCAATGGACGCACGGCTCGAGGGCGGCCTGGGCGCCGATGAACTCTACGACCTCGCGGCAGACCCGGGGGAGACGCGCAACCTCGTGCAGGCCCGGCCGGCGCTTGCCGCAAACGAGCGCCGGGTGCTGGGTGCCTTCGCGATGTGGCTGGAGGCCGAAGGTGGCGGGCCGGTCTCGCACGTGCCCGCGGTGCTGGACTCGGCAACGTACCGGTCGTTAAAAACCCTCGGTTACATCGATTGACAGAAGATGCGGAACACGACCCGATGAGCTTTCACTACGAGAAAGACGTTCTTTACTGCGAACGGCTGCGCGTCAAGGACATACAGGACCGGGTCCCGGACAGCCCTTTCTATCTCTACAGCCGGGCCCAGCTCGCCGGCAACTACCGGGCTTACACCTCGGCGCTGGGCGACCTTCCGGCGATCGTCTCCTACGCGTTGAAGGCAAACAGCAACCTGACGCTGCTCACCCATCTGCGACGGCTGGGCGCGGGTGCGACCCTGGTTAGCGGCAACGAGTTGCGCCTGGCCCTGGCGGCGGGTTTCGAGGCGGACCGCGCCCTGTTCAACGGAAACGGCAAGACCGTGCCCGAACTCCAACTCGCCGCGCGCCACGGGGTGATGTTCAACATCGATAGCGAGTTCGATCTGATGCACATCGAACAGGCGGCGCGCGACGCGGCCAGGCCGGCGCGAGTGCTGATCCGTATCAATCCCGATCTGGACCCGGAGGTTCACCCGTACGTGGCAACCGGAATCCGCGACTCCAAGTTCGGGATTCACAGCCGCGGGCTTTCGAAGATGATCGACCGCGTCCGGGCCGCGAGCCGACTGGAGCTGGTCGGAGTGCATTGCCATCTCGGGTCCACGATCCAGAGCGTAGAGCCGTTTCGCGAGGCGGCCGCCCTCATGGTGCAGGCGCTCGCGCAGGTGCGGTGTGCCGGCTTCGAAGCGCGGTACGTGAACATCGGCGGCGGACTGGGGATCGATTATAAACGCGAAGAGGCGCTACCCGAAACGGCCGACCTGATCGATGCTGTTCGGCCGCTGCTCGGCGAAGACGTCACTCTGGTCATCGAGCCCGGGCGTTCGATCGTGGGAAGCGCGGGTGTACTGGTGGGCCGGGTGATCGGAGTGAAAGAGGGCGAGAACAAGCGCTTCATCGTAACCGACGCCAGCATGTCGGAACTCATACGGCCGAGCCTCTACGGTGCCTACCACCACATCGGGTTCGTGGAGCCTGCGGGCGGCCGCGCCGATACGTTTGACGTCGTAGGCCCGGTATGTGAATCGGCCGACTTTCTCGGCAAGGACCGGAAACTGGCCACGCCGCGAGAGGGGGCGGGTGTGGTCGTATTCGATACCGGAGCGTACGGCTACGCGATGAGCTCGAACTACAACGCGAGGACGAAACCCGGAGAATACCTGGTGGACGGGGACGAACTGACCTGCATCCGGCGCGCAGAGCGCTTCGAGGATCACATGCGCTTGTTCGACGTGGACGGCAGCGAGACCGAGGGGTGAGAGAAATCGTGGAATCCACGCCGGGCGATCGAAGAATGCCGCGACGCGACGTGGGCGCGTGCGTCGCCGCGTTGGCGGCCGTCTTTCTGGTTTTTTACCTGCTGACGTCGCACTACGACGTCACGATGGACGCGGGTGACGCCGCCCAGTTTCAGACCATCGGGGTGGTGGGCGGTATCCCGCACCAACCCTACCCGTTGTGGTGCGTGCTGAGTAACTGCGCGGCGCTTCTGCCCATCGGGGAGCCGGCGTTCCGGATCACATTGTTGTCCGCCCTGTGCGCGTCGGTCTCGATCGGTCTCCTGTTCTTGCTCTTCGTACAGATGACGGGGGACGCACTGGCCTCGATGATCGCGTGTGCGGCGTTCGGCTTGTCGCACGCCTTCTGGCAGATCGCGGTGGTGGCGGAGATCTACGCCCTGAGCACGCTGCTTTTCATCATCTTTCTGCTGTGCCTGACGCGATGGGTAGCGGCCGATTCGGTGCCGGCGTGGCTGGCGCTGGCGTTTACCACCGGGCTGGTCGTATCACACCATCAACTCAACGTAGCGGTGTTGCCCGCGCTGGCGCTCGTCCTGTGGCGGTACCGCTGGCGCGTTCGGCAGCGGTACTCTGCGAGGCACGCGTTGGCCGCGGCCGCGTTGTTCCTGCTGCCTTTCACCCTCTACGTGTACACGTACGTCATCGACGGCAACCCGAACACGCTCAACTGGTACGATAACCAGGGACAATACCTCTACGCCGACCGTGGTCTCGATCCGGCTGCATTCGCCGGTTTCTGGGAGCGGCTGCGTTTTCAAATGTGGCCCGCCCGATACGGCGAGATCGTGCAGACACCGGCGGCCTTCGCCGCGCGGGCCGTGCTGTGGGTCCGCCACCTCGTCTCACTCGAGTTTCCTTTTCTCGCCCCATTTATCATGATGGCGGGATTTGTTTCACTATGGCGGGACAGCCGCCTGAGGTGGTTCTGGTTGCTGCTCATGGCCACGTACGGCGCGCTGGCCGTGAACTATCTCTCGGGCGGGTCGCTGACGTACACGTACTCCATCCCCATCTACGTCGTCTTGTGTCTGTACCTCTCACAAGGGGTAGCATTGGCCCGCCGCGGCGCCGCTCGGGGGAGAAGGGTGCTTCTGCCGGTCGTGCTGGGGGGGGCTCTGGTCGCGCTACCCGTTCTCCGACACCTTGCTGCTTCTCCGTTCGCCCGCTTTCTCCGCTCCGCGGAGGGCGTCGCGGAAGTGGAAGCGGGCAGCGGCCTCTTCTGGCACCTGATCGCGAGTGGAAACAAGGGCAGGCTCTACGGCGAGAGCGTGGCGGGGGCCGTCGCGCCGAATAGCCTGATCTTTGCCGCCTGGGCCGAGGGTAACGTGCTCTTTTATCATAAACTCGCCAAAGGTTTGTTGCGAGACGTCGGTATCCATTACGTGCTGCCACGCCCCGAGTACATGGCGCGCCTTATCCGCGAAAAGGCGCCGGTCGCCGTGTATTTCACGGTTCGCCCGGACAGTCTCGGCTTCGAGAGCGCCGAAGTGCTGGCGGTCGAGCCCGGCCGCAGGTTGTACCGCGTGGACGTAGCCGGCATTGCCGGCCCGACGCATGGGCGTTGAAACGAGATACCATGAAGAACCAACAGCACGACGCAAGGATGCCGGCGATCATGCTCATGCTCGCCGGTATCGTATTCGTGTTTCTCGCGCTCTTCTACAATGAGTTCTTGATCGCGCGTTTCGATCCGAACCCGCCGCTCGAGATCGGGACGGCTGCGAAAGTACGCCGGGTCGAAGTGGTCTATTTGCTTGTCGGCCTTTCACTGCTGTGGCTATCTCGGGTTCTCCTGCGGGAGACTGGTGGCCACGCACTCCGCAGGACGTTTGGCCGCGACGGTGTCGCCAAGTGTACGATTCTGGTGCTGACGCTGGTGGCTCCCGTCCTCGTCGTCGAGGCGTGTCTCCGCCCCATCGTCCGTCTTCGCCATAAGGAGTCGTCTGTTTTCATCAAGGACAAGGATCTTGGCTGGAAGCTCCGTCCCGGCACGGAGGACAACTGGAAGGGTGTCCGGGTGAGAATCAATGCAAAGGGTCTTCGCGGCCCGGAACTCGAATACGAGAAGGCGCCGGGACGGACGCGAATCCTCTACCTCGGTGACTCGGTGACGTTCGGCTTCGGGCTGGAGAGCTACGGCGAGTCCTTTCCATACCGGATGGAGCCCATACTGGAGGACCTGTTCGGGGAAGAGATCGAAACCGTCAACGCAGCCGTGGGGGGGTACTCACCGTGGCAGGAACGGATCTTTCTGGAGAAGGAGGGGATTCGGTACGACCCGGACCTCGTCGTCGTCTCGTTCGTCTTGAACGACGTCGGCGAGAAGTCGCAGCTGGCGCGTTTCGGTGGGGCGGGCGAGGGCTGGCAGCTGACCGAATCGTACTACTCATTCTTTGACTGGCTGCGCCACCACAGCGCCAGCGTTCACGTTGTATACAAGATGCTGGTGCGGAGGCGGTTCGGAGAGGACGTCGGGGCCGGCGCGAGGGAGAAGGAAGCGATGAGCGTCCAGCGGCTCGTCGATGACCCCCGGAGCCGGAACTTCGAGCGTGCGTGGGAGATAACACTGGAAAATCTCACGGGGATCTTCGAGTTCTGCCGGCGGAGTGACATCCCGGTGCTGCTCGTGGCGTTTCCTTTTACGTATCAATTCGAGAACGTGGAGCTGTTGTCGGGACCGCAGGAGATCGTGGGGAAGCACGCCGGAGGGCAACAGGTGCCTTACCTCGACTTGCTGCCCATTCTAAACGAGAAGATCACCGCCCGGAAGGGAAGCCCCGCGGACTTCTTTCTGGACGATGATCATCTGTCTGCTCACGGCAGCGAGGTCGTAGCGGAGGTTGTCGCCGGGTTCATCCGGGACAACGCTGCAGCGCTGTTACCACACCTGGCCGTGCAAAAAACTACCCGCTGACGTCCGCTACAGCTTGTAGAGGAAGCCTACCTTCAGAGCGAGCTGGTTGGCATCGCTTACGAAACCGTACCATAATTCGCCGATCAAGTCGGCGCGATCACTGACCGTCGTCGCAACGCCGCCGCCGATGTCCAGACCGATCTTGGTGGAGGAATCCTCCATTGTAAAGGCCGGCGTGATAATGGGACCGACCTGCTGCGCCGGGACGTCCGCGGTGAAGTTCAAGAAATGGACACCGAGGCCCGCGCCGGCAAACGGTCTGACCTTCGGGTTGGAAACCGGAAAGATCCATTTACCCCTTGCTCCAAAAGCAAAGTCACGAACGGTGGACTCACCGCCGGTAAAAAGATTTTCCGACTGTGACCAGTAGTCGAGATAGGTTCCAAGCATGATGTCGGGCGTGATCATGCCCAGATCTGCGAAGGCCCCGAAGCTGAACGTGGCATCCACGTCCTCGGGTCCGACGATACCAAGCTCGACGCCGGCGCCCTTCAGGCCCAGTTCGGCCTGTGCGAGCGCCTGTGAATACGCGGACATGCATATGAAGACGAAAATGAATAGCGCCGTGAATCGCTTCATACGAATCCCTCCTCTACGAGTATGTGCCAACGCCCGCAGCCAACGAGACGCCGGCGTGCCCCCATGAAACGCGGTGCTCCCCTTGGGGCGGAAATCTTCGAAGCAATTCCCGAACCACGAGGAGCCACTACCGACGCCGGCCGAGGGGCGCGGTGGGCGGCGCACGACTTCTACAAGCGTTTGTCCGCCCGGAAATTCAGCGTCCCACTCCCATTTGCAAACACGACACGGATCCTCCAGGTGCCCGTCGCGCCCGCGGTGGTGACGAATGTGCCGTTCTGGGCGAGGTCGTTCGAATAGACCGTCGCTCCGGTGTCATCGAGCAGTGCAAGGACGATATTGCCGGCGGTTACCGTCGAGGACTGGTTGATGTCCGCCACGGTGCCGGTGATCGACCATGGATACTCGAGGGTCCCGCTGAAGTTCGAAACCGAGGTCACCTGGAACTGAAAGTTGTCGGTGGAATTGATGATCTCCGGCTGTATTCCCGGAGCCACGGGCGTGCCGTCGCTGCCGCAACCGGTGACCACCAGCGCGCAGGCGAGAAAGGCAAAAAGCGACAGTCGTTGGGCAATCTTGGGCAGTTTCATACTGTCCTCCGTTGGGGTGTGGCATGAAGGGACCTGCGCAACCAACGATTCAGACGTCACTTAGCCATCAGGCCGTTGGTTGGCGGGGGGTAGCGGCCACGCCACGGCCCCCGTACGCCGGCTTCAGTTCCCCCGGGAGTGGCAACATACAGGCCAGAATCGGGCACGTTGGCCCATAAATGTCGACAAAAGTCAACGGGCCGCGCGGGGCCCGCATGTGGTATGGATGGGTCGGGGGAGCGACCCCGACGGCACCGGATGCCGCCCGGGGGATCGAACGTTGCAGAAAGGAATCAGGCCATGGTTTTCGACCCATGCGGCAGCATTCAAGACTATCTCGTGTTTGGCGAGTACGGAGGTGTGAATCCGTCGATCACCGATTCGTCGACCTACACGTTCATGAGCCCGGCGAGAATGAAGGAACTCTTTGACCACGAGATTGAAGGGTGTTTTCTCTACTCACGCCATTGGAACCCGAGCAACAAATACCTCGCCGCCGCCCTGGCGGGACTCGAGGGGGCAGAGTCGGCCGTCGTTATGTCTTCCGGCATGGCTGCGATCAGCTGCACGCTGCTACAGCTGTGCCGGAGCGGTGATGAGATCATATCGGATCGAACCGTCTACGGGGGGACCTACGCGCTCTTCAAGCATTTCCTGCCCCGATTCGGGATCGACGTGCGTTTCGTGAACATCCATGAACCATCGCAGTTGGCGCGGTGTATTTCGAAGCGAACACGCGTGGTGTATTGCGAGACACTCAGCAACCCGCTGCTGGAAATCGCGGACGTGCCGGAGCTGGGCCGGATCACCAAGAAACACAGCGCGAGCCTGGTCGTGGACAACACGTTTTGTCCAATGATCGTCTCCCCGCTGACGCTGGGAGCCGACGTCGTCGTGCACAGCCTGACCAAGTTCATCAACGGTACGAGCGACACGGTGGCGGGCTGCGTGTGTTCGCGGGACGACTTCATACACGAGCTCACGGATATCAACTCGGGCGCATCGATGTTGCTGGGGCCGGTTCTGGACAGTTTTCGGGCGGCGAGCATTCTGAAGAACGTGCACAGCCTGCACATCCGGGTTCAGAAACACAGCGCGAACGCGCTCTTTCTCGCCGAGAAACTGGACTCGCTAGGGCTGAAGGTATACTATCCGGGCCTGCCGGCGCACCCCCAACACGAGCGTATGAAGCGCATCATGAACCCGGGTTTCGGTTTCGGGGGGATGCTGGCCCTGGACGCGGGCGACGAAGCGCTCGCAAACGCGCTGATGTCGAAGATGCAGGAAAACAAGGTGGGTTACCTGGCGGTCAGCTTGGGCTACTTCAAGACCCTGTTCAGCTCGCCGGGTAGTAGCACGTCGTCCGAGATCCCCGACGAGGAGCAGAAGCGAATGGGGCTCGGTAGAGGACTCATCCGCATATCCGTCGGCATCGACAACGACATGTCGGTGGGCTTCGGTCGCATGCGTAAATCGCTCGAACAAGTGGGACTGCTCGGAACGCGAGGTGCCTGAGGCCGGGGTGGCGGCGCGCTATTTCTTCTTGCCCCACAGCTCCTCGAGGCGCCGGTCGCGGCCGCAGCCCTTGCGGTACGACTTGTACTGCCGCGGGTACTTCCGATAATACCCCTGGTGATAATCTTCCGCGGGGTAGAACTCTGTTGCTGGTGTTATCTTCGTGCGAATGGGTTCCTTGAAGCTCTTCGTACGCTCGATTGCTGCTTTCGATTGCTCGGCCAGTCGTTTCTGGGTGTCGTCGTGGTAGAAGACTTCCGGCCGGTACTGCCCGCCCCAGTCGCAGAACTGCCGGTTGGGAGTGGTCGGATCGATGTTGCGCCAGAAGACGGTCAGCAGTTCTTCGTAGGTGATCTCTTCGGGGTCGAAGACGATTTGTATGGCCTCTGCGTGCCCGGTGCCGCCCGAGCTGACCTGCCGGTAGGTGGGGTCCTTTTTGTGACCGCCGGTGTAGCCGACCGTCGTGGATATGACGCCTTCGAGCTTGTCGTACGGCGGTTGCATACACCAGAAGCACCCGCCCGCAAAGGTAGCGACGGCGCGCTCTGCAGGCCCCTCGCCGGCGGCGGACAGGCGCGGAGCCGCGCCGAAGGTCACGATCCCGCCCACGATGAGAGAGTTCTGTAAGACGCGTAACAACAATGACATACATGGCTCCTTTCTAGCGTCACAGCATCGCCGGCGCCGGGGGATCCGCGCCGCTGGCGGAGCGGCCGATGTTACTAACCTAGGAAAAGCGGCCGGAAAGTCAAGCGCGGCGGCCGCCGGTGGTCCGCCGCGAGGCCACGTGCTATACTCTACCGGTCGCCTCCGAGGGCGCGGCCCGGTGGGAACCTTTTCCACCGCGCCCCCGTAGTTCTCGTCACACGGCCGATGGAGCGGCTGCGCCCGCAGGACGCCCGGGCGGTACCCCACTCGATTACAATTCACACAAAGGAGTAGCTGCAATGAGGCACACGGCAAGCCGGTTGGTAATTCTGGCGCTGGTCATGTACGCGGTGCCGGTGATGGCGGCGACGGCGAAAACCACGCGTCTCGATGCGAACGTCGCACCGACGTCCCAAACGATTGAGCTCGAGCTCGACGCGGACCGGGTCGACTACCGTGGCACCGTCCGGATTGAGCTGGAAGTCGACCGGCCCACGCGGAGCTTCCGGTTTCATGCCGAAGAGATGAAACTCGATCGAGTGGAGCTGCGTGGGAAAAAAGGAGAGGTAGGCCTGAAGCTCGAGCCGGGCGACCACGGCATGTTCGAGGCGACCGCCGAGCGGAAACTCGGTCGGGGCTCGTACACGCTCGAGATCGATTTCTCAAAAGAGTACAACACCCGGGCGGTTGGGCTCTACCGGATGGAAAAGGACGGCCTGGGGTATCTGTTCACGCAGTTCGAGGCGGTCGACGCGCGCAAGGCGTTTCCGTGCTGGGACGAGCCGATCTTCAAGATTCCCTTTCAAATGACGGTGCGCATACCCGAAGGCCAGAACGTGGTGACGAACACGCCGGTGGCGTCGGTATCGGAGGCTGGCGGCGTCAAGACGGTGGCGTTCCGCAAGACCAAGCCGATGCCGACCTACCTGCTGGCCATCGCCGCCGGGCCGCTCGAGAGCGCCGAGATACCCGGGCTGTCGGTGCCGGGGCGGGTGTACACGGTCAAGGGGCAGAGGCACCTCGCGGCGCTGGCCGCCGAGTTGACTCCGCCGATTCTGGAGGCCCTCGAAGAGTACTTCGGAAGGCGGTACCCGTACGCGAAGCTCGATCTTATTGCCATCCCGGAGTACTGGCCCGGCGCCATGGAGAACCCCGGCGCGGTGACCTTTGCAGACCGGATTCTTCTCGTGGATCCCAAGGCGGCGAGCATCACCCAGCGGCGCACGCTGGCCCTCGTGACGGCGCACGAGCTGGCGCACATGTGGTTCGGCGATCTCGTGACCATGGCGTGGTGGGACGACCTGTGGCTCAACGAATCTTTTGCCGATTGGCTGGGCGAGAAGATCACCGCCCGGCTGTTTCCCGAATACAAGGTGGAGCTGTGGCGGATGCGCCAGGTGCAAGGCCTCATGCGCGGGGACGCTCGACCGTCCAGTGCGCCGATCCGCAAGCCGATCAACACGCCTGCGGAAATCTGGGAAGACCTGGGACTCGCCTATGGAAAAGGCAAACAGGTGCTGCGCATGGTCGAGCAGTGGATCGGCGAGGAGGCGTTCCGCAAGGGAGTCGTCGACTATGTCAACGCTAACGAGTGGGGGAATACCGTCGCCGGTGACCTGTTTGACGCGCTATCGGGGTCGGCGGGAAGAGACCTGGAGGGGATCTTCTCGAGCTTTCTGGACCAGCCCGGGTACCCGATGGTGTCCCTCGCGCTGCAGCCCGACGGGGCGTTGAAGCTCAGGCAGGAACGGTTCGTCAACGCCGACGTGGAGGCGCCGGATTTGAAATGGAAGGTGCCGATACGGCTGAAGTATTCGGACGGGACCACAACCCACACCCGGACCTTCTTGCTCGAAGAACGAACGGCCGAGATACATCTGGACGTCAACGTAGCCTGGGCGATGCCGGACGGCGGCGCCTTCGGCTACTACCGGTGGATCGCGCCCGAGAAGATGATGACGCACATGGCTGCCAACCCGGGCGAGACGCTGGACGAACGCGAACGCGCGGCTTTTCTCGGCAACACGCGGGCGCTGTTGAGCGCGGGGGAAGTCGGTGGGGGGAGTTATCTCGGGCTGCTCAGCGCGTTCGCCAAGTCGGCGCGGCCGGAGATCGTCGACGCGATGCTGGCCGACCTGGACGCGGTAGAGACCGCCCTGGTCACGGATGATCTGAACGACGAGTTCGCCTATTACGTGCGTGAGACGCTCCGTCCGGCGCTCGAGCGCTTTGGTCTCGAGGCGGCGGAAGGGGAGGCAAAGGCGGTCTCCCTCCTGCGCCCACGCATGATCGAGAGGCTGGGCGCACATGGGCGCCAGGCGGACGTGCGGAAGCACTGCCGCAAGCTGGCGAGGGCGTACATGGACGACCCGGCGTCGGTCGACCCGACGCTGGCTGGCGTGGCCTTGCGGGTCGCGGCCATCGAAGGGACGGCCGAGGATTTCGAAGCGTACAAGGATCGTTTCGAGAAGGCGCGGGTGCCGGCGGAGCGGCAGCGGTACCTCTCCGCCCTCGGAGCCTTTGAGGACACCGGGCTGCAGGACAGGGCGCTCGATTACATCCTCTCCGGATCCCTGCGGCCGACGGAACTGTTTGCCATTCCAGGCGGCGTGGCGAGCACCGCGGCCGGGCGCGACAAAGTCTACCGGTGGTTGACTGAGAATTACGACGCGATCACCGCCAAGATTCCGCCGGACTTCGCCGCGTTCATGCCGTTCTTCGTCAGCGGTTGTTCGGAGGAACGTCTGCAGGCGGCCCGGGAGTTCTTCGACCACCCCGGGCACTCGGTAGACGGGACGGCGAAGAACCTGGCGAAGGTAGCGGACCAGGTGGGCGATTGTATCAACCTGCGCGAGCGAGAAGCTGCGGCGGTGGCGGATTACCTGAGCCGCCTGGCGGCGGGCCGGGAACGAGGGGCGCGGTAGGGGGGGACGACAAGAGAGAGGATGGACTCCACGGTGCGATCGATCCAGCCGTCGATATCCCCGTGGAGTGCCCAGAATTGGTCACCAAACGGCCTGGCTAGGTTTGCCGGGTTCAGAATTGCATTTCGAAAGACTTATGTGCCGCAGCGTTCTTGCAACGCGATGTGGTTGCGGTGTCCGGATCCTCCAGATGGATGTTCACCCCGAGCTTGGCACGGATGCCGTCGACGTCCAGTTGTAGCTTGAAATGGCCGTTGGCGATGTAACCCGCCCAGTTCGGCTTCACCGAGCGGTGCATATCGGACATGGTAACCGTCAGATCGATGCTGCCGTTCGATGCGTTGCTGTCATCAACCGACCAGCCTCCAGCAGATCCTCTTGGAGTCCAGGCTTTCCTTTTCTCATCGAAGCCCTCGTAGGATACCGAACTCGCGCCGGTCACGGTCCAGCTCACGGTCACTGTGTAGCTGCCGCCCGCCGAATACTCGAAGCCTCCGAAGCTGGAGGTCCACACGACTACCGCATTGTTGCTGAGGGTTTTGTCGGACTCGTAGTAGATGTCGGGGCAGTTCCCCACAGGGGGTCCTTTGGCTCCGGCCGCCGTCACAAACACACCGAGGAAGAAAAAGACGAACATAGAGACTAGAGTTCTGGAACTCATCTCTGTCACCTCACTTCGAACCCGCAGGCCCGGGTTCTAAATAGACAACGCCCGGCCGTTGGTGACCAACGGCGAACTGTAGCACGTCGGGATTAAAGCCAGATTAATCGTACATTAAAAAATATACGAACGGGAGGTCGTAGACTTCATTTGACGATACCGGCTGGATTGACTAACCTCAATGCGTCAAAAGAATCGCCGGTGTGGTTGGGTCGGGCGCGTAAGGACGGGGGCGCTCCGGCTCAAACAGTCCTCGCGCGCCGACGAGGGGTGCTATCCCATCACCCACGGTTTGAGGGCGGTCGGCGCGGTGCGGAACTCGCCGTCAACCCCCGTCCTT
>JBHHVD010000046.1:0-24472 GCA_046754105.1 Candidatus Krumholzibacteriia bacterium | reverse complement strand
CACACCTGTTGACCTCGCGCCACAGGTCGCGGTAGGTAAGGACGCGTTCCTCTCCGGGCTCGCCCTGCCACACAATCGCCGCCTTGTTCCGGGTGGCGCCGTCGAGGTGCCGGTCGAGACAGTTTACCGAAATGTTCGTTTTGCCCCCGGCGAACCACTTGAAGTACGGCGCGTCGGTTTCGTCCAGCACCGTGCGCCATTTCTCATACCAATGCAGTTCGCCGGCGACGGCACCCCAGAATCCGTCGGGGTCCTTGATGCTCTCCTCGTATTGCCGCCGGTACTGTTCCAACGACGAGATATGCGCCTTTTCCCGGAACGCCTCCGGCGGCTCGAACCGGCGTTTCTCGTTGAGGATCGTCTCCAGATTCTTATCCAAGTGCCGCTCCTTTCGCACACGCGCGCACCACTTGCCCGATGCAGGAAGATTCTAGCAGATGGCGCCGAAATGCAAAGCGATATGGCACGGCATCACGCCACGTACCCTGCGCGGGTCCTGTCAGCGAACAGCCCGCCCGTGCTCGAAGGCTGCGCGCGGGCGGGCTCGGGGGTTGTCGACGGAACGTTCGCAGGAGCGAGCGAAGATCACCGGCCGCAAGGCCGGTCGCTGAGCGAAGCGGGCGACGTGACGGAGACAAGCCCCCGAGTCCGCCCGCCAGCGACGGTGGACGTCGCCAACCCGACAGACTGCGCAGCGGGAGCTCCGTCGCGGCATGCCGCGGCGCGGCTCAGATCAGCGGTGCCAACCCGAATCTTTTGATCTTGTTGTAGAGCTGCTGCCTGCTCAAATGGAGGGCGCTCGCCGTCTGGGTCACGTTCCACGAGTGCTTGACGAGCACTTTCTGCAGGAGTTCCCGTTCCCAAACGTAGAGCATCTTCTTGAGAGACAAATCCTCTCCGGGGCGTTCGACCGTGGCCTTCTTTATGAGGTGTTCGAACTGGTCGACGTCGAGCACCTTTTTGTCCTCGCCGAGGGCCAGCGCGCGCTCGATCGAGTTCTCCAGCTCCCGCACGTTACCCGACCACGAGTGATAGAAGAGCATCTCTTTCGTCCCCCGGCTCAGCAGGGGTTTTTCCTTCTTCATCTGCCGGGCGTATTTCTCCAGGAAGTGATCCGCCAGGGGCAGAATGTCTTCCTGGCGCTTGCGAAGCGGGGCCAGAAAGACCGGCACCACGTTGAGCCGGTAGAAGAGGTCATCGCGAAACCGTCCCTCCTCCACCTCGCGGGCCAGCTCCTTGTTGGTGGCGGCGATTACACGGACGTCGATCTTGATCGCCCGCTCCTCGCCGAGCCGCCGCACCTCGTTCTCCTGCAACGTCCGCAGCAGCTTGACCTGCAGCTCGACCGGCATCTCGCCGATTTCGTCGAGGAAGATCGTGCCCCCGCTCGCCGCCTCGAACAGCCCGGCCCGGTCCTGGTCCGCACCGGTGAACGAGCCCTTGCGATACCCGAAAAGCTCGCTTTCCAGGATGTCCTTGGGCAGCGCGCCGCAGTTGACCGACACCATGGGCCGTTCCTTGCGGGCGCTGTTGTAGTGGATCGCCTTGGCGATCAGCTCCTTACCCGTACCGGTCTCGCCCTGGATGAGCACCGTCGTCGACAGGGGCGACACCTTCTTGATCACTTCGAAGATCTGTTGCATGGTGCTGCTGCGGCCGATGATGCCGGAGAACTCGTAGTTGCCGGCGACTTCCTGGCGCAGGCTCACGTTCTGGGTCTCGAGGGCGTTTTTCAACATCTCGAGGTCGCCGTGCCGGCGCGTGTTCTCGATCGCCACCGCCGCCTGCGATCCAAACGCGTTCAGGATGGAGAGATCCGAACTGCTGAAACGCTCCGAGATCCGGTCGCTATCGGCGTATATGACGCCGACCAGATTTTCTTCGAACTGCAGGGGGATACAGACCACCGTGCGGATGTCCAGGTCGACGATACTCTTCTTGTCGCGAAGATCGTCTTGCTCCTGGGCGTCGGTGATGACCTGGGGAAGCCCGGTCTCGGCCGCCTTCTGGATGACGCTGAGACTCCGGTTGAAATTCTTGTGCGACATGGGCTTGCCGTGGCGCGAACGCGCCAGCGCCAGGGTCAGCTCGCCGTTGTCACGCAGCATGAGGTAGCCGCGGCTGCAACCGGTGATCTTGACGACGGCGTCCACGATCTTCTCGAGGAGCACCTCGAGGTTCATGGTGGAACTGAGCGAGATGCTGACGTTCAGGAGCGTCTCGATAATCGAGTAGCGCCGCTTGAGGTCTTCGATCCCGGGCTCGTTGTCGCCGCCTGGCGGCGGCGGGCCGACGTGCCTGTCAAGCTCGTTGAACACGTTCGCGGCGTCCTGCCCTGCTTTGCTCTGATCAGCCATGGCCTATCCCTTGGAATCACCCTGTCAAAAAAAGAGCCCGCTTTGCAGCAGGCTCTTTTGTCTACTCACGCAATCCAAACGCTCTTTCCCAAGACCGCCAGGATTGAGATGAGCAATCCTATGTTGGCGAAGATGATGTATTTCATCTTGGCCACCTCCATCCCATCCGAGTGTGGCTTGCGGTATTCGACAATTGACTGCGCTTTGCTCCGCTTAACACGACCCCCTTAAAAGGGCAAGCCGCGTACCAAACGTTCCCGGAATCTCCAGATGCTCCTAATCGCTTCTCATGAAAGACGTTGCTTTCCGGGTCATTCTTTTAATAGCACATAATGACGAGATTGCAACCCCCAGGTGTCAAATATTTTTGACACTCAATTCGGAAACACTACACAAGCGACTGCAATAACACGAGATAACATGTATCATGCCCTTGACAAATACTGTCAAATATAGTTGGCACTTTGGAGTGCACCAGCGAGCCGAGCCGAGCCGAGCCGCCACCCGCCGCCGGACGCGGAAGTGCGGTCGCGGAGCCCCGCGATCGACATCCGCAGAACCAGCCCCGGTCGCGTGCGGCAAAAGAAGAGGAGCCTGCCCTCTGGTGCAGACTCCTCTTTTCCTCGATCATCTCGCGCGTATCTACCACACGCTCTTTCCCCATACGCTCTTGCCGAAGATGGCCAGCAAGGTGACGAGCAGTCCGAGATTTGACATGACGATATACTTCATTTGGACACCTCCTTCTCTGACGTTTGTTCGTGATCCCAACCTTCGGGAACCGCTTGCTCTTGATCGGGGGTTATGGCAAGTCGTGTACCATCGTGCCCCGAAGCGTCGAATAATTCCTAACTGTATACGTCACTTGAGTATAGCGACTCGTTGTTGCCCGTGGTGCCTCACAACGGTCCGTCGCACCCCCCATTTCTGTCATACATTCGTGACACCCCATTCCATAGAGGCGTCGCATCCTATTCACACACAATGGATTATCTAGTCGAGAGAGTTTGACGATGAGTGTCAAATTTATTTGACAGTAGCGGCGGGGGCTGAATGCGATTGTGTTTTTTTGAGAAAAGCGTTAGGATTTCGCTGTCCCAATTACCCTGGGCGGGACGGGGCGCACGGGCTATGCGGGACCTTCCCCACCGCAGGTCTTCCGAGCTAAATCCATGGTACACAGGAGGTAACATTCGATATGAGAGGTGTTTTCGTTATATGTCTCGTGGTCGTGGTCTGTTCTATCGCACCGGCAGGAGAGGTGGCTGCTATGGATATCTTCCCATACCCGATGCACGTTCGAACCATGCCCAACGGCCTCAAGGTCGTGCTGGTCCCGTTCGACAGCCCGGGGATCATCGCCTACTATAGTATCGTCCGCGCCGGCTCGAGGAACGAGGTCGAGGCGGGACACTCGGGGTTCGCCCACTTCTTCGAGCACATGATGTTTCGTGGTACCGAAAAGTACTCGACGGACGAGTACAACCTCCTCTTCAAGGTGCTGGGCAGCGACGCCAACGCCTACACCTCTGACGACCTGACCTGCTACCACAGCCTCTTCGGCAAGGACGGCCTCGAAAAAGTCGTTGAGGCAGAGGCCGACCGCTTCCGCAACCTGAAGTACTCCGTCTCGGATTTTCAACAGGAATCCCGCGCGGTCCTCGGCGAGTACAACAAGAACTACTCGAGGCCGATCTCCAAGATCTATGAAAGACTCCGGGACACGGCCTTTACGAAGCATACCTACAAGCACACGACGATGGGATTCCTGAAAGACATCGAGGACATGCCCAATCAGTTCGATTACAGCCTGAAGTTCTTCGATCGTTACTACCGGCCGAATAACGTAGTCCTCCTCGTAGTCGGCGATATCGACCCCGATTACACGTACGGGTTGATAGAAAAGTACTACGGCGGCTGGGAAGCTCGCGAGTACAACCCCGAGATACCGGTGGAACCGAAACAAACCGAGCACAAGAAGGCCCACATCGACTGGGAGAACGAAACGCTGCCATACATTGCCGTCGCCTACCATACCCCGCAGTTCGATCCGTCCACGAAGGACAACGCCGGTCTGGATATCCTGGCGCGTCTGCTGTTTGGGTCCACGAGCGACTTGCACAGGGAACTGGTCATCGAGGAGCAGAGCGTCGAGTTCCTGTCTACGTACGTTCCCGACAGGCGGGACCCGGGCCTTTTCCTGATCTACTGCCGCGTGAAGGAAGAGGAAAATGTCGAAAAGGTGAAGTCCCGCATTTATGAAACCCTCGCGGCCGCGCAGTCGACGGCAGTGGACGAGAAGCGGCTCGCTGACATCAAGTCGCGGCTGAGGTACTCTTTTGCGATGGGGCTGGATACCGCAGAGGGCGTGGCGGACGAACTGACCCACTTTATCAACCTGACCGGCGACCCCTTCGCGGTGAACGAGATTTACAAGAGGTACGAGGAGATTTCGAGCAAGGACATAATCACTCTTGCACGGCGCTATTTCACGAAGGACAATTGTACCGAAGTGACTTTGACAGGAGCGAAAGGACAATGAACCCGAAGCAAACGGTGATTCTTCTGACCGCAATGATTATGGCACTTACCGGTTTTGACTCCTACTCGGCCGCGACCCGCGGCATACGGTCGGTGTTGCTCCCCGTCGACAACTCGCCGCTGGTGACCTTCAGGATCCAGTTCGGGGTCGGGTCCGCGCACGACCCCGACGGCAAGAAAGGGCTGACCGAACTGACGGCATCGCTTCTTACCGGCGGAGGAACGGCCAAGAGGGAGTACACGGAGATCATCGATGCCTTCTATCCCATGGCAACCAGCGTCTTCTCCCAGGTTGACAAGGAGGTCACGACGATCGTCGGGACCGTCCACAAAGACCATTTAAAAAAATATTACGACATGCTGATCGAGATGGTGCTCGAGCCGGGATTCCGCGAAGAGGACTTCGAGCGTATTCGCACGGACCGGGTGAATCGCCTCGAAAGGCAGCTCCGCTTCAACGACGACGAGAACCTGGGCAAGGAGAGCCTCAACGTGTTTCTCTACCAGGACCATCCTTACGGATGTCCCGTGTCCGGCCTGGTAACGAACCTGAAGGCGATCGGCCTCGACGACGTCCGTGACCACTACCGGCGCTTCTTCACGCGTGACAACGTTGTAATCGGCCTCGCAGGCGGCTACCCGGGCAAACTCGAACGATCGATTCGCGATGACCTATCGAAGCTCCCGCAAGGCCGTGTCGAAGAGGTTACGCTGCCGGAGCCGGGCGCCATCCACGGTCTCCAGATCATGGTCGTAGAGAAGGAGTGCCGGTCGACGGCAATTTCGATGGGCTTCCCCATCGACGTCGTCAGGGGCGAGGAGGATTTTTATCCGCTCATGATCGCCAATTCCTATCTCGGGGAGCACCGGACGTTTAACGGCGTGTTGATGAACCGGATGCGCGGCGACCGCGGCTTGAACTACGGAGATTACTCCTATATCGAGAACTTCGTACAGGAGGGCGGCAGCACTTTTCCCCTGACCAACATCCCCCGCCGCCAGCAGCACTTCAGCATCTGGGTGCGCCCCGTCGTTCACAAGAACCGCCACTTCGCCCTGCGGCTGGCGCTGTGGGAATTGAACAAGCTGGTAACGCAGGGGATGAACGAGGAGGATTTTTCGGCGACCAGGAAATTCCTCAGCAGTTACAGCCGGCTATGGGCCCAGGACCAGAGCCGGCGCCTCGGATACCTGCTCGACTCGAAATTCTACGGTGTCGATGATTTCCTGGGGACGCTGCCTGCGAAGCTGGAATCAGTCACGCTGGAGGACGTCAACAGGGTAATTCGCAAGTACCTGGCAACGAACAACATGAAGGTCGCAATCGTCACCAGGGGCGCGGACGAGTTTCTCAAGGAAATCCTGGACAACAAGCCGTCGCCGATCGTGTACGATGCCGAGGACATGCCGGAAGACCTCCTGGCAGAAGACAAGAAGATCGAGGTGTTCAAACTCGCGGTCAACAGAGACGAATCACGTGTCGTCCACGCCAAGGATTTGTTCGAATGAAAACTGCTTCAACCAAGACGATCGGGAAACTGCTGCTCGCCCTCGGGCTGATCGCCGCCGGCGCGCTGCTCTCGCAATGCAGTGATTCCACCGCACCTCCACTGCCCGGGAACATCGCCATCAAGTCCGGCGACAAACAGTGGTCGCTCAAGGGCACCGAGTTGCCCGAACCGCTTACGGTCGTGGTGACAACCACCGACGGCGCCGTCGCGCAGAACACGACCGTCCGTTTTCTCCCGATCGCCGGCGGCGGATCCGTCTCCAGCGGATCGGTCCAGACCAACGACCAGGGCGTCGCGTCTGTGAGGCTTACCCTCGGGCCCACGGTGGGCACCAACCGCGTACAAGCGAGCATCGACGAGGGGTCGGTGCTGTTCGAGGCCATGGCCAGCGATTTTCTGTGCCCGGAGGCCGATGACTCGCTACAGGTGTGCCAGGCGTGCGCCACTTCGTACGGCCCACAGGGGCACGTCTTCCTGGCCACCCGGGAATCGTCGTTGTTCGCCTCCACCTCTACCGGCATCGTGCGTATCAACCCGTTCAGCGCGCCGCCGCAGGCCCTGGATCAAACGGAAATGCCCTCGAATGGCGGTATTCTCACCGTGGTCTGGGACGTAGCGTTCTCGCCGCGCGGTGATTTCTACTTTGCCGGCCGCGCCATCTTTCCGGAGATTTTGAAGATAGACCCTGCCGGTAACGTCACGCACTTCGCCGCCCTGGACGCCGTCGAGGCCGATGACGCCGTCGAGATCGACGCCAACCCGATCGGACTGCTGGTGGGAGTCGACAAGAAGGGCCCGTTCGCCGTGGGCTGCCGTGACACGCTGACTCGTTTTGCGGCCGCCGCCTACACGAACGGCGTCAACACCGACGCTGTCGCGGTCGACCCCAGGCGGCAATCGGCAAGCCAGTTCGGCGAGGATATTTATTTTATTCTGAAGACGGATGCGATGCTCTACCGCCTCGCCCTCGACAGCCTGTCCGTCGAGACGGCCAGGGGCGCGGCCGGTTTGGAAACGGTGGTTCAGCTCACGCAGGAGGAGGCCGACGGGGCCCGGGGCATGGTGTGCGACGGGTTCGACGGCATGGTATACATTCTGGTGGATACACCCACGACGAAGCGCATCGTGCGCGTCGCCTCGGGCGGGACCAAGACGACGTTCTATGATTTTCTTGTCGACCCCAGCCCGCCCCTTCCCAGCGGCGGCTCGCAGCGAGACATCGCCTTGCGCAGGCCCTTCCTCTATACTCTCGATACGCTCAATGACAAGCTGCTTGTCGTCGATCTATCGGGGCAGTTCACGCCGCTCTTTTCAGACTCGCTCGAACAGATAAAGCTGTCGCGGCCGATGGCAGCCGACGAGCGCGTCGGCCTGGCTGTGCTCAAGTAGAACCCGCGCGCCTCGGACTCCTACGCGCGGGTGGCGCCAATGGCCCCCCCGCCGCGCGCAGTGACAACGAGCACGGTGGGGTAATCGGCGACAGGACCCGCGCGAAGAAGAGAACTTCCGGGGATATGCGATCAGGAAAGGGTGACCTTGCGCTCGCCCGAGGTAATCTCGCCGACGCGGTGGATATCGGCCGCGGCGACGACCTCATCGGCGTCCGACGGGTCGACGACCAGCACCATTCCCAACCCCATGTTGAAGGTGCGGAACATTTCGGAGGCGTCGATGGCGCCCTCTTTGGCGAGAAAGGTAAAGACGGGGGGCACCGGCCACGTGCCCTTCTCGATCCGCGCGCCGCACGAGGCGGGGAGGATGCGGGGCAAGTTCTCCAGGACGCCTCCGCCGGTCACGTGCGCCATGCCCTTTATCCCTGCCGATTGCATGATCTTGCGAACCGGAGCCAGGTAGGAGGCGTGCACTCTTAGCAACTCGTCTCCCACCGTGCAGCCGAGTGCCGGGACCCGGTCACCAATACCGAGCTTCAAGCGCTCGAAGAATACGTGGCGCGCCAGTGAATACCCGTTCGTGTGAAGGCCGGTAGAGGGCAGGGCAAAAACGACATCGCCGGGCGCTATCCCGCCGCCGTCAATGATTTCTGTCTTCTCCACGATACCCACGATGCAGCCGGCGAGATCGAAATCCTCTCCTCGATACACGCCCGGCATTTCCGCCGTCTCGCCGCCGATCAGCGCACAGTTGTTCTCGCGGCACGCGGCGGCCATACCCCCTACGATACGGCTCACCCGTTCCGGATCCAATTCGGCGCTGGCCAGGTAGTCGAGAAAGAAAAGCGGTGTCGCGCCCTGCACGAGTATATCGTTGACGCAGTGATTGACGAGGTCCCGTCCCACGGTGTCGAATCGATCCGCCATCGCGGCAACCATTACCTTCGTACCCACACCGTCGATGCTGCTGACCATGACCGGTTCCCGGTATGAACCGCCCGGCGCGAACAGGCCGCCGAAGGCGCCGGTTGTCGAGAGCACTTCCGCGCCCCAGGTCGACTGCACGTGCGACGCGATCGCGGCCTTGGCCCGGTTCGCCCGGTCGATGTTCACACCCGAGTCCTTGTATTTCACGGAAATCCCTCCGCCGGGAGGCGCCCTAGAGACGCTGCTTGAGTGATTCGTAGATCGCGGTCGTCGGGTCGGATTCGACGATGAGTGGGAACCGGCCCTCGTCCACCATTCTGACGAGCAGCGTCGCCACATCCATGTCGAATTGCTCCCCCTTGTACTGCCGGAATTGCCCGACCACCTTATCGACGGACAGGCCCTTGCGGTAGGGCCGGTCGGACGTCATGGCGTCGAACGCGTCTGCACATAAGAGTATACGCGAACCGATGGGGATTTCATCGCCCTTGAGACCCACCGGATACCCCTTGCCATCCGGTTGTTCGTGGTGGCATCGAACCAGGACCGCCGCTTCCTTGAGGAATTTCAGGTTTTCCACGATGTCCGCGCCGATCGTGGGGTGTGTGCTGAGAGACCGTCGTTCTTCGTCGGACAGCTTTCCCGCTTTGTGAAGGATTTCTTTTCGGATGGCGATCTTGCCGATGTCGTGGAGCAGGGCGCTGTACTCCAGTATCTCGAGGTCCCTCGACGACAGCCCCATGGCCCTTCCCAACCGCAGCGCGTAGCGCGAAACGCGGTACGAGTGGCCGTGCGTGTACGGATCGTTGGCGTCGAGCGCGGACGTCAGGGCCGCAACGGTGTTAATGTGTGCCTCCTTCATTTCGATGTACAACTGGAACGTATAGCGCGCCAGAAAGAGAGGCACCACGAACAAGGCGATGGTCCACATGCCGTGGCTCGTGTAGACGAGCGCGAAGATCGCGGCCACCGGCAGGAACGCGAGGATGTGGAAGAAATTCCACATGTAGTTTTGCTTCCAGATACGGAGCGGATTCTTGAAATCACTCAGCGCAATGATGGTGCTGATCGAGAACGTATTGACGGCGTAGTACACGACCCCACAGGCAAAAAGTGGAATGAGAAACCTCGGGGTGTCGAGACTGGTCCACCGCGGGCCGAAGCTCTCGTAGACGAGACCGGAAATCCCGACGGTTACTATCAGCAGCGGAACGTTGAACGCGATCCGCACCGCAGGCCGCCTTTGGATAAACACTTCCGAGAGGAACGTGGAGATCGCTTCGATGAATACCGTCGCCGGTGCACCGAAGATGAGAATCGCCGCGAGGTCGATGGGGCTCGACGCATAAATCGAAGCACCCCCCATTGGCAGCGTTATCTGGGCGGTGTCCGCCACGATGATCAGGGCAATGAACAGGAGTACGTCGCGAAACTGGGCCAGCTCAAAGCGTCGCATCAAGTACGCAAAGAGAAGAAATCCCATGATGATGTAAAGGAAATAGAACAGCTTGAAGGTCGCCGAAGAGTTCTTGATTCCCTGGCCCACGATATCTACACCTGTTGGTCTTGCACCTTCAAACGCAGGTTTCGGGGCGCACCGCCATCGGGAGCTGCGACCCAGGGGGTGTGGTCAAGGTCATACCAAAAAGGCGCGACCCTCGTACTCGGCTAACGGGCGGGTGGGGTCATGCCTTTCAGAATCACTTGCTGATCACTTTATCTTGTATTCTACAGAATCTCTGGCCTTCAGGACACCCAGTATCCTGTTCACCGCGGCGAGGGTCGCGTACACCACCGTCTGGTTCGCGTCGCCGCAGTAGAGTGAACAACCGGACAGGCTCTTGCTTTCACGGCTTTGCAGGAGATTCACCTTAACGACCACCGCAGTGTCATCGCCAAGCAGAATCTCCACCACGTCAGCTAAGCATAGGCGTATTTCCCCGTCAAGCAATTCCGAGACCGCGTTTAACGTGGCCTGGGCAACCACACGCATGTGGGAACCGCCGGAGTTTTCGCTCCTGCCCGTGCCCAATGTCTCGACTCCTTCACGAAGCAGTTCCACCTCGGCCTGGACGCTGTTCGGAGATATGAACAAGTTGACACTGTGAAAAGCAAAGCGGGCGGGAAACTCCTCGACGGGGAACTCCAGGACGGGCTCGGCCCGCGGCTCACTCGCCGCCTCCGCCGTCTCCTCCCCGCTCTCCGGATCACGATCGAACACCACCACGCCGATTTTCTTATAGTCGACGCTGACACCGACCTCGGCCTTCAGGCAGGATTCGACGTCGCGGGCGACGAGCTTGGGAGGCTTTGGGGAAGTGGCAACGACGTGCACTTCGGTAATCTCGCCGGTCTCGTCCGTCGAGATCCGGCACGACGAGATCCCCTGAATCCGGCTGACCAGCTGCTCCGCACGTGCGATGGTATCGGGTGTATATCTTTGTGCTGTCATAGCTTAGGTTGGGCTCGGAAAGGCGTCCCGGCCTTGATTATAGCACGATCCCTACCCCCGCCCGCAGCAAAAACCTCACCACTTCTACACGTAATCTGTCATGGATTCGAGGATTTGGCGCCGGTCGTCGATGGCCGAGCGGTCGGGCGCCAGGAGACCGTCCACCGAGAAGTTCTCGACGGTGAAGCTCGCCATGACGGTGCCGTGGAGCATTGCCTGGGCAAGGTTTACGCGATTGACCTCCCCCGCGCCCGAGAGCCACCCGAGGAATCCACCGGCGAAGGCGTCACCCGCCCCCGTGGGGTCGACCACTTTCGGCAGCATCACCGCGGGCACGAACAGGCACACGTTACGCCCGAACAAGAGTGAACCGAACTCGCCTCGTTTGATCACCACGTACCTCGGACCGAGATCGAGAATTCGTTCCGCCGCGGCGAGAACCTGGGTTTCACCGCTGAGTTGTGCCGCCTCATCGTCGTTGATAAAGAGGATATCGACACGCTTCAGCACCGCTTTCAGATCCGCCAGGGCACTTTCGATCCAGAAATTCATCGTGTCCAGGCCGATCAGGTCGGGGCCCTCGACTTGTTCGAGTACTTTCGCCTGGATCTTCGGTGCGATGTTGCCCAGAAACACGAAGGCCGACGATCTGAAGCCCGCTGGAACCTGCGGATCGAAGCTCTCGAACACGTTCAGCTGGGTCTCTAATGTGTCGCGGTCCTGCATGTTTTCGTGGTAACGCCCCCGCCAATGAAACGTCTTACCATGTACCCTTTCGATTCCGCTCGTATCGATCGCCCGTTTGCGGAAGGTCTCCAGTTCGGCGTCACCGAAGTCATCTCCAACGACCGCGACAACGCGCGGCGAGGAAAAATAACTGGCGGCAAGTGACGCGTACGTGGCCGATCCGCCGAGTGCGCGCTCTACGGCCCCGCCGGGTGTTTCAACCGAATCGAAAGCGACTGACCCGACGGTGAGAAGTGTTGGTTTGTCTTGTGCCATCCCTTCGTGCTCCTTTTGCTGTTTCTTGGTTACATGCTCTCGGGTGCATCCACACCCATCACACACAGGGCGTTCCGCAGCACCTGCCGTGCCGCGTCCACGAGGAAAAAACGCCCGGCGGACACCTCTTCGCTGTCGGTTACCACGCGATGAGCGTGATAAAAGCGGTGAAACAGTGCCGCCAGCTCCTGGGCGTAGGTGGCGACTCGATGGGGCTCACGAGTCAAGGCCGCCGCCTCGACGACGTGGGGAAAGAAAAGAAGGTGCACCATGAGCTCCCGCTCCTGCGGAGATTCGAGTTTGTGACAGTCCTCGACCCGTTCCGGCAATTTCAGGCCCTTCTGTTCGGCGAAACGCGCCACGCTGGCGATTCTCGCGTGCGCGTATTGCACGTAGTAGACCGGGTTCTCATCGGATTGTTTGCGGGCCAGGTCGAGGTCGAAATCGAGGGGGGTATTCGCCCGCCGCATCAAGAAAAAGAACTTGGCCACGTCCTTTCCGACATCCTCGATCAATTCCCGCATCGTGATGATGTCTCCGGCGCGCTTGCTCATGCTAACCGGCTTGCCGCCCTCGAGCAGGCGCACCCACCCCACGATCAAGACGTTCAGCCAGCCCTCGGCCGCGCCCAGCACCTTCGCCGCCGCCAGCATCCTCGGAATGTGACCGTGGTGGTCCGGACCGAGCAGGTCGAGCGCCCACCGGTGGCCGCGGCGCAGCTTGGTCAGATGATAGGCGATGTCGCCGAGGAAATATGTCGCGTTACCGTCGCTCTTCACGAGCACGCGGTCTTTTTCGTCACCGAACTCGGACGTGCGGAAATAGAGTGCCCCGTCCTCCACGTACGCGTAACCCTGTTTCTCGACTATCCCGCGGGCCTCGTCGACGGCGTCGGGATGCAGGCTCGATTCGCGAAAAAAATTGTCGAAGCGTACCCCAAACCGTTCGAGGTCTCGCTCGATTTCCCTGAGCAGGGCGTCCGTTGCGAACGCGCCGTAGCGGGCAACCCCTGCGGGGTCCGCGTCCCAGCGCGCCGCCTCATCGGGTTCGACCGTTGCCGCAATGTCTTTGAGGTAGTCGCCCGGATACGCGCCGATTTCACCACCCTCCTTGCGCCCGAGACGCTCGCGCACGCGGAAGCGGAGACTCTCGCCCAGCGCTCTGACCTGGTTACCGGAGTCGTTTACGTAATACTCGCCCTCGGCATCGAACCCTGCCGCGCGCAGCAGGTTGACAATGACCGAACCGATCGCCGCCGCGCGGGCCGACACCAGCACCAGCGGCCCGGTGGGGTTGGCCGACACGTACTCTACCTGGCACTTCGTCCCGCGACCGCAGTCGCTCTCTCCGTACCGGTCGCCGGTCCTGTGAACCTCTTCCAGATTGCCCGTCAGCATTTCCTGCGAAAGCGTAAGGTTGATGTACCCCGGCCTGGCCACCTCGACAGCGGCTACGGTGCCCGCGGGAAAGGACAGCTCTCCGGCAACCTCCTCCGCGATCTGCATGGGGTTCTTCTTGAACTCCCTGGCGAGCGACAGAGCTACGGGCGTGGCCATATCACCGTGCTCCTTGTGGCGCGGTTTCTCCAGCACCACCCGCACCCCTTCCCCGCCGTAGCCCGCCTTCGACACAGCCTCTTCGAGCCTTTCCTGAATGTCTTTCCGGAAACTCACCGGATCGCTTCCCTTCCGTCGTCGTCGAAGGTCTCGATGACCGCGTCGCCCCACAGCCTCTCCAACTGATAGTACTTCCTGACGTCGGGTTTGAAGACGTGTACGACGACGTCCACGAGGTCGATCAGGACCCAGGTCGCCGCGTCGAGCCCCTCGACGCTGTAAACGCTGACTTTCTCCTTCTTACACCCGTCGATCACCGCGCCGGCGATGGCTCTCACCTGCACGTCCGAAGTCCCCGTGCATATCACAAAGAAGTCCGTCATCGCCGTGATCTTGCGAAGATCGAACAACATTACGTCTTCGGCCTTCTTGCCGAGTGCAAGCTGGATGATTTTCTTCGCTATGGTCCTGGGTCGCCTTGCCAATAATATTCCTCTCGGGTACTGCCGGCGCGGCGATTCGCCGCGCGCCGACGATTCTATCACAAGCTGTCCTCGGTTCCCGCCTCCTTATCTTGCCTCTCGCTCTTCCTGCGCACGACCACGAACGCGACCAGGATGCTCCCAATGTAGAGCAGCAGTATGGGGAGCGCCATCATCAGTTGTGAGACGATGTCCGGGGGCGTAAGTATCGCCGAGCCCGTGAATATGATAATCACGCCGTAGCGCCATTGCTTGAGTAACCAGCGCGGCGTTACCAACCCCAGCGAACTTAGCACGAGCACCACGATCGGGATTTGAAACACGATCCCGAATGTGAAGCACAGTCTCGCCACGAAGGCGAAATACGCGCTTACGGACAACAACGGGTTGAGGTTATCCGTGCCGAAGCTCAACAGAAACTTGAGAACGAAAGGAATCAGGATCGCGTAACAGAAGAGTATACCGATATAGAACAGCGTCGCGCTGCTGATCACCAGCGGATACACCCGCCGGCGCTCGACGGAGAACAGGCCCGGTGCCACAAACGACCACACCTTATAGAGGACAAACGGAAAGGCGATCACGACTCCCAGCACGAGGCTTATGCGCAGGCGTATCGTGAACGCCCCCAACGGTGAACTGAAATACAGGCTCTGTACGGGGAGATCCTTGATGAGCAGGTCCAGAATCCGACCGCTTAGAAACCAGCAGGCTACGGTCAGCAGGAAGATAGCGACCAGCGACTGGATTATCACGCCCCGCAGGTCTTCAAGGTGATCGAAGAAGGACATTTCGCGAAGTTCTTCGCGACTTTTCTCTCGGACGTCGTTGCCGGGCGTTTTCACTTTTTCACGCTGGGAGCCGATGACCCACGGGTCGGATCAGCCGCTTTCCTTCTTTCTATTCTTATCGACGAGAATCCCCTTGATCTCGCTCATGAACTGATTGATGTCCTTGAAGTGCCGGTACACCGATGCAAAACGTACGTACGCCACTTCATCGAGCACCTGCAGCCGGTCGATGATCTCGTTGCCCAATTCGTCGGATTGAATCTCATGTTTGAACTTGCCAAAAGTAGCGCTCTCCACCTCCTCGACGAGAGTCTCTAACTGTTTGCGCGACACGGGGCGCTTCTCACACGCCCTAATCAACCCGGCGTAGAGTTTCTCTCGATCGTAGGCCTCACGCCTGCCGTCTTTCTTGACGACCATTAAAGGCGCCTTCTCGATGTACTCGTACGTCGTGTACCTCTTGCCGCACTTGAGGCATTCCCTGCGCCTGCGAATCGCCTCCCCCTCACGAGTGGTTCGCGAGTCGACGACCTTGTCCTCCATGTGATTGCACTGCGGACATCTCATCCGCTATCCACCTTCTCCTGCCGGCGAACCGTGCGGCCGGGCCGCCGTTCCTGGTGCATCCGGCGCAAAGGGCAATCTGTCCTGGGGTCAGCTTCGGTATTCTGCATAAAGCGGGAACGTCTCGCAGAGGGCGCGTGTTTCCCCGCCGACCGCTTCGATCGTCCTGTCGTCGTCGATGTTCTCGAGTACCCGGACCATCAAACCGGCTATCTTCGTCATTTCCGGCTCCTTCATGCCGCGGCTCGTCAGGGCCGGAGTGCCGATGCGAATGCCGCTCGTAACAAACGGGCTCCTGGTATCGAACGGCACCGTGTTCTTGTTCACCGTTATCCCGGCCCGTTCGAGCGCCTTCTCCGCCTTCTTTCCCGTAAGATCTTTCGAGCTCAGGTCGAGCAGGAACAGGTGCGTGTCCGTGCCGCCGGACACGACGTCGAAGCCGTTATCCATGAAACACCGGGCGAGGGCGTTCGCGTTGTTGACCACCTGCAGTTGATAGGCCTTGAACTCTTCGCTCATCGCCTCTTTGAAGCAAACCGCTTTTGCCGCAATCGCGTGCATGAACGGTCCGCCCTGCGTGCCGGGAAAGTTTATCTTGTCGACTTTCTCCCGGTGTTCTTCCTTGCTGATGACGAAACCGCCCCGGGGCCCGCGCAAGGTCTTGTGCGTCGTGCTCGTAACCAGGTCGGCATACGGCGAGGGATTGGGATGGACGCCGGCCGCAACGAGGCCCGCGATATGCGCCATGTCCACCATGAGATAACAGGACGCCTTGTCGCAGATGTCCCTGAGGCGCGGAAAATCCAGCGTGCGCGCGTACGCGCTCGCCCCCGCGACGAACATTCTCGGGCGCTCCTGCATGACCTGTTTCTCCAGGGCATCGTAGTCGATGGCACCGGTGTCTTTGTCCACCGTGTAATGCACCACCTCGAAGAACATGCCGGAGAAGTTCACGGGGTGCCCGTGGGTCAGGTGTCCGCCGTGCGACAAACTCAGACCCATGATCTTGTCGCCGTACGACAACAACGAAAAATACGCCGTCATGTTGGCCTGGCTGCCCGAGTGCGGCTGGACGTTGACGTGTTCGGCTGCGAAAAGAATCTTTGCCCTGTCCTGGGCGAGGATCTCTACCTTGTCTACCTCGGCGCAGCCCCCGTAGTAGCGCTTGCCGGGATACCCCTCGGCGTACTTGTTGTTCATCACCGATCCGACGGCGGCGAGCACGGCGCGGCTGGCGAAGTTCTCCGACGCGATCATTTCGAGCTGGCTGTGCTGACGGACCACCTCGGCACTTATCGCGGCGGCGACTTCCGGGTCTGTCTGCTCGAGCAGCTCGAAGTCCTGGTTCACATGGGCGTTGTTCGGCACTCTGTCTCCGGCTCTCATACGGGCGTCAACCAATTGGCCGGGTCTTCGACCTCGCCGGATAGCACCCCGAAGAAATACTCCTGGAGCTTCCGGGTGACCGGACCCCGCTTGCCCTCGCCGATCTTGATTTTATCGACGGAGCGTATCGGCGTGATCTCTGCCGCGCTGCCGGTGAAAAACACTTCGTCCGCCACGTAGAGGGCCTCCCGCGGGATCATCTGCTCGCTAACCGGGATGCCGAGCTCCCGCGCGCCGTGGAGCGCACAGTCGCGGGTGATCCCGGGCAGCACCGAGGCGCCGAGCGGCGGAGTGCAAACCGTGCCGTTCCGAACCACGAAGAGGTTCTCACCACTGCCCTCACTCACGTACCCCGCTGCGTCGAGCGCGATACCCTCGACATACCCGTTAGTGATCGCTTCCATCTTTATGAGCTGCGAGTTCATGTAGTTGGCCGCGGATTTCGATAACGCGGGCAGGGTGTTGGGAGCGATGCGCGTCCATGAAGACACGCACACGTCCACCCCGTTCTCGAGCGCGTCGGCACCGAGGTACTTCCCCCATTTCCACACCGCAACGATCACGTTGATGGGATTGGGGAACGGATTGACGCCCAGCTCTTCGTAGCCGCGGTAGACGACGGGCCTTATGTAGCACGCATCCAGGTTGTTTACTCGGATGGTCTCCAGGATCGCGTCCGATATTTCTTTTTTCGAAAAAGGTATTTCCATGCGATAAATCTTTGCGGAATCGAACAATCGACTCACGTGGGCGTCCAGCCGAAACGCCATGGTACCCCTGGGCGTCTTGTACGACCTCATTCCCTCGAACACGGCCGAGCCGTAATGGACGACGTGAGAGCACACGTGTATCTTCGCGTCGTCCCAGTCGACGAATTCCCCATCCATCCAAATCTTGTCGGTCTTGTCGAGCGCCATACGTGACCTCCCTATCTGCCCTCTCTATTCTCTCCAACCATCAAATGATTCTATTTTGTCGTGCATTTCCCTGACACACTTTTCGATCGCTGAAAAGGCCTCCTCGTATACTTCGCGCCCCATTCCGATGGGATCGGTAATGTCGCCCTCCACCGCTTCACAAAAATCGCTCATCAGAAACGTGTACCCGAGGGCGGACGGCTCGATGACTCCAACCGTATCCCGGTGGCCGGACGCCATTGCCACGATCAAGTCCGCTTCTGTTACCAGCGATCTACTCAGTAATCTGGCCCGATGTTTGGTGAGATCTATCGCGTTTGCGCCTGCGACTTCAACGGCCAGCGGGGATGCGGGCGCTCCATCAACGGCCGCGGAACCGGCCGAACCTGCGTGGTAGTCCTGCCTCTTGCTTTGCGAAAACAGTTTCCTGGCGATTCCCTCTGCTAACGGACTCCGGCACGTATTTCCCGTACAAACAAAGAGTATGTTCTTCACCGGCGTTACCCTTCGATTATATGTGCCCTCACTCTAACAGCCGAAAAACAGTGTGTCAAGGGTTAAGCAGGAGCCCATGGGCCGCAACGCACGCTCCGCTGTCCGGAGAGTCCGTTTCTTGACCGGCATCAATTAACCGAAAGAAAAAGTTGACATTGCGGACGCTTTTGTATATTAAAAAGCGTACGGAGGTGTGAATGAAAACACGTTCATTGGCGACATTTTTGGTTGCGCTGCTGCTGTCCTACCTGGTCGTACCCCCCACCCCACAATTACGGGCCAAACCAATCTTGAAGCCGCGGAAATACCATGGACCCATTCCACGGAAGTCGCTGACGCTGAGCATCGGTTTTCTCGGCGGGGCGGACAGCGAGGACATGTGGGGTTTCCTCGACCGTTCCGTGGACGATCCGTTCAAGCGTTTTCTGAGTACGGATGACTTCAGCACGGGCTTACAGGCCGATCTGACCTACACCGTCAAGATGCACCCGCAGTTCGCCTTCCGGCTCAAGGGCGGAGCGGGCTTTCTCTCTTCCGAGAGCGTCGGCAAGGCGGCGGTCCTGGCGTCACCGGCCGACACCATCTCCACGCTGGTCAGCTTCGTCCGGGAGTTCGACGTCGTGCTGCTGTCCGTCGAAGGATCGGCCATCTATTATTTCCAGGATGCGTCGGTGGACGAGTTTCAAACCTACCTCGGCGGTGGGTTCAGCACGTATTTCCCGCTGGCGAGCTTCGACGAAACGTTTACGGATGACGCGACCGGCCTGCCCTTTCCCGGCGGCCGGGACGTCTCGAAAAACAGCGCCAACCCCGGCGTGCACGCCATCCTGGGATTTCTTTACCATTTGAAGAACTCGGTCGCGGTTCACCTCGAAGGAAGGGTCCAGATCGCCCAGAGCAAGATCGAGATTCCCGCGCAGACCGCCCCTATACCACTATCGTTCGACGTCGACTACACGGGGTTCGTCCTGAACGTCGGCGTGTCGAAATTCTTCTGAACCACTCCCATGAGCCCACAGGGCAATAACCACGCGGTGCCGGAAAGAGTCGACGTCGCCGTTGTCGGCTGCGGCGTCGCGGGCGGGCTTCTCGCCGGGCGGCTCGCCCGGGACGGTATCAGTGTCATCGCTCTCGAGAAGCGCCCCCGCGTCGGCGTTCCGGTGCGCTGCGGCGAGGCCGCGGGCAGCCGCTCCGAGATGTCGCATTTCATCCCCGTCGACGAATCGTGGATCGTCGCCGACATTAACGCGGCGCGCATGTACGCACCAGACGGGCGTTACGTCGAAAAGCGTCTGCCGGGCGTCGGGCTCATGCTACGGCGGGATGTATTCGACCAGGCGTTGGCCCGGCAGGCCGCGGAATGGGGCGCCGACGTGCGCACCTGGAACGAGGTGACCGCGTTGACGTGGCGCGGCGACGCGGTTACCGGCGTTACCGTCAAGAATCACCATACCGGCACGACGTATGACGTCGAAGCGCGCCTCGTCGTGGGAGCCGATGGCATCGAGGGTTGGTGCGGCCGCTGGGCGAAGCTCGCCGGCCACCTGCGGCCGCGCAACATACACTCGGCGATCGAGTACCTGCTCGAAGGCGGCGACTTTCCGGACGACGTGATCGAGCTCTACCTCGGAACCGACTGCGCACCCGGAGGCTACGCGTGGGTATTCCCCAAGGGACCCGGTCGCGCCAACGTGGGACTGGGCGTCCACCCGACGAAGGCCCGGCGGGGCACGGCACGCGAGTACCTGGACCGGTTCGTCGCGGCCCGCTACCCCCGTGCCAGCGTACTGAGGGTGGTCGCGGGCGGGGTCTCCGGGTCGAAACCCCTCGAGACCATGGTCGCCGACGGTGTTCTGCTGGTCGGTGAAGCGGGCCGGCAGAACAACCCGTTCTCCGGAGGTGGTATCATGAACGCCCTCGAAGGCGCCGACGAGGCGCACAGGGTCGTGCTCGCAGCGTTCGAACGGGACGACCTCAGCCCGAAATCCCTGCGCGCCTACGACAGGGCGTGGCACGATCGCAACGGGCACCTCATTCAGAAATTCTTCAAGCTGCGGGAATTGTTTTTCAAGCTTGACGACGACAACATGAATAACGTCGTGTCGGTTCTCGACAAGGCGGTACGCGCACGGCCGGGCGCGATCGCCGACTACGCCGACGTGTTCCGGGCCGCGTTCATGGCCACTCCGGGAGTACTATGGCAGGCGGGCAAGATGCTATGGTAGAGCGCTGCCGGCTGAAGATCGACTACGGCCGCTGTGTGAGTTGTGCCGCGTGTCCTTCGGTGTGCCACACGCTCGCACTCAACATGGACGCATTGGCGCTTGAGCTGGCCGAGCCCCTGTGCGATAATTGCTCCCTGTGCATACGTGTTTGCCCGACGGGTGCGCTTTACTTTCCGGAAAAAACCACCGCTTCGTCTCGTCGCCGCACCGAGCGGACACACCCTTGAAGTACTCTTTCCACGCGGAGCGTCATGATCAATCGTATCGTTCGCGTTAAACCGGAGTTTACCGGCAAAGAGGACGTCGTCGTTTTGCCGCTGCACTCCGGCGACAAGAAACCCGCCGGGGCGGCGAGGAAGCTCGACGTGTTGTGCCGCTCGGCCATCAGCCGCACGCTGGGGAGCGGCCATTTCAAGGGCGAACCCGGCGAGACCCTGCTCCTGGCGCTCCACCTCCCCAAGGCGCCGGACCATGTCCTGCTGCTGGGTCTGGGACCGACGCGAGCCGCCAATCCGGAACGCATGGCGAGGGCCGGCGGCGCCGCTTCGCGGGTCCTGAAGAAGCACCGTTTTACCACGGTTCACCTGCTCGCGGCGGATGCCCTCGAGGACGCGCCGGACGAGCGCCTGCATCCTTTCCTGAAAGGATTTCTGCTCGCCCAGTACCGGTTCTTTCTCGGCCAGACGAACACGAAGGCCGTCGGGATCAAGCGGCTGGAGCTCATGGCCGGCGACGGCAAGGCCGTCTCGAACGCGATACGGCGCGCTCGCATGGTCTCCGAGCACAACGAGAAGGTCCGCGACCTCGTCAACCTGCCGGCCAACGTCCTTACGCCCCTGCGGCTGGCCGCGGAAGCTCGAACGCTGGCCAAAGACCACGGTCTCACCTGCCGCATTCTCGGGCGGCGCGAGCTGGAGAAAATGAAGATGGGCGCCGTGCTGGGCGTGGCGCAGGGAAGCAACGAGGAGCCCCGTTTTATCTGCCTGCATTACAACAAGGGCAAGTCCACGCGGGGCCGGGTTTGCCTGGTCGGCAAGGCGGTGACCTTCGACACGGGCGGTATTTCGATCAAACCGTGGCAGCACATGGACGAGATGAAGGGAGACATGGCCGGCGGCGCCCTGGTGCTCAGCGTGATCGGGGCCGCGGCCCGCATGAAGCTGCCGTTGGAGATCATAGCACTGGTGCCCGCCGTCGAGAACATGCCCAGCGGCAACGCGTTCCGGCCGGGAGACGTCATCACCACGTATTCGGGCAAGACGATCGAGGTCCTGTCTACCGACGCCGAGGGCCGCCTCATTCTCTCCGACGCCCTTGCCTACGCGACGGAATTCAAACCCGATCTCATCGTGGATTTCGCGACCCTGACCGGTGCCGTGGTCGTAGCGCTCGGCACCCACATCGCCGGCGTCATGGGAAACAGCCAGAGCCACATCGACCGGCTCATCGACGCGGGAGCGATGGCCGGCGAGCAGGTGTGGCAGCTGCCCCTGGACGAGTTCTTTTCCGAGTCGGTAAAGGGCGAGATTTCAGACTACAAGAACTACTCCGGCCGGGACGGGTCGACTATTACGGCGGCGGCGCTGCTCCGGGAGTTCGTCGGCAAGACACCCTGGGTCCACGTCGACATCGCCGGCACCTTCTGGAGCGATAGCGGCAAGGTGCCGTACCACGCCAAGGGGGCCACGGGTTACGGCGTGGACCTGGCGCTTCGGTTCCTGCAGTCGTTGGCGGAACGGAAATGACCGGGGGCACGGCGGGAACCCCTTTTTGGCTGGAAAAACCGGCGTAGATACTCCATACTCTTCCGACCATGCGCCGATCTCTCCTCATAATCGCGGGCCTTCTCGCCGTGGGCGCAGGTGCCTCGCAGGCGGGCATGTTTCCGGCCGAACTCACGTACCGCATCTACGTCTACGGAGAGTTCGCCGGCGAGGAGGTCATCAAGATCAGCGAGACGGAGGATGTGTTGCTCTTCAACTCGCATTCCCAGCTGACGTTCGAGGAGTTCTCCCTGGACCTGCACACCCGCACCGAGGTTTCTCGTGACGATTTCTCCCCCCGGTACTTCTCCTACGAGGGGATCCGTGCCGGTCAGAAGGTATCGGGTACGATCTCGTTCGACGGCGACTCGATCTCCGGGGATTTCCAGGTGGAAGACGCCGCATTTCCCTCGGGGAAGAAACTCGCCGGGCGCAAGCTCATCTTCGAGAACTACATCATAGAGCACCAGTTGCTGCTGCTCAACGCGGCCGCCGAGTCGGACGAGCTGATCAATCGGGTGCAACTGTTCTTCCCGGTGGACTTTACGTCGGCAAGCTGCGCATCGCTCATCGAGAGCGAGGTGGAGATCGACACGGTCCCGCGGCGCGTGTGCACGAAGTATCGCTTTACGATCGCCAGTGGGTCGACCTTCTACGGCTACCTCGACGCCAAGCGCAAACTAGCTGTTTACATGGACTTCCCCGACACGAACACCGAGGTGTTTCTCAAGGGCGCGTTCGCCGACGAGCCGCTCACCAAGTACACCCGCCCCGAATCCTCGCCCTGACCCGATCCCGGCGCCGGGGAGCGGCATCAGCTCCGCCCGGGGCCGTTCGGAGAATACGCCATATCTCCTTATTCAGGAACGAATTATATGGACCGCTCGCCCCGAAACCGCCTTTTCGGGTTGACCCCCGGCGTGCCCGAACCGTATAATTATGGTAGTCAATTCGCGCCCCACAGGGGCGGACGAGCCAACGACAGTTGGTTTTTTTGCTATTGGAGAGCTATGCACCCCGAATACGCATCACGACTGAAACAGCAGTGCACCTGGGCGTTCAACCGTATCGCGCTGGCCCTTGGCAACGTGCGCACGGTGGCAGTGCTCGCCGTCGGCGAGGTCCCGCAGCGGGTCGTCCGCTCGACGTTAGAGCTGCGGGCCGGGCTCACGCGGGGCCGGGCCGTGTGGAGCGTGGTGCTCGCCGCGATGGTGATCACCCCGACCATCCTCTACGTGGTCGAGCGGAGCCGTCACATGGCCCAGAAGCGGGCCTACCGGACGATGAGCCTTGCCGCGGCAACCGAGGCCGGCTTTCTCGAGTCGTCGGTCCGGGAGCTCCTCTCCGAGCAGTCTCGTCTGACCGAGATCCTGCTCGACGGGGGATACAGCCTCCGCTATGGCGACGAGGTCGTGGTGAAAGTAGTGGCGACGGGGTATTCCAGCTCGGTATGGGAAACGGACAGCTCCCCGTTCGTTACGGCGGCCAATACGCCCACGCGCAACGGCATCCTCGCCATGTCGCGTGACCTGCTCGACAAGTACACGCCCGACGCCCCGTTCTCCTTCGGGGACTACGTCCACATCCCGGGTCTGGGTGACTTTCTGGTGGAAGACTCGATGAATGCCCGCTGGGACAACCGTGTCGATATCTGGTTCCCGTCGCGGATGGAAGCGTTGCGGTTCGGCGTGCGCAAGGTCTACCTGATGGCCGCACTGGACCAGGACGCCGAGAGCCGCAGTACCAACTAGCACGGGCCGCGCTGCCCGTGCGCGGCGGATACGTGAGTCCATTGGCATGAACATCGCGATCATCGGTGCCTCGAACGACCCCACGAAGTTCGGCAACAAGTCGGTGCGCGCCTACGTCAAGCGGGGTTTTCGGGTCTTTCCCGTGCATCCCCGCGAGCGGAGCATCGAGGGCCTCACCGTCTTCCACTCCGTGCTCGACATCCCCGAAGACATCGACCGCGTATCGGTCTACCTGCCCCCCGCCGTCACGTTGAAGGTCCTGGATGAAATCGCGCAGAAAGGGACGAAGGAGCTGTTCCTCAACCCCGGCAGCGAGAGCACAGAGGTCATCGAAAAGGCGCGCGCGCTCGGCCTGGACCCC
>JBHHVD010000045.1:0-24516 GCA_046754105.1 Candidatus Krumholzibacteriia bacterium | reverse complement strand
AGAGAGGTGCGGAATGAACATTGTAACGACTTCAAGGCACTACGAACTGACTCCGGCGCTAAAAAACTACGCAGAATCAAAAGTCCAGAATCTCACGACCTTTTCTAACAAATTGGTGAGCGCCCACATCATCTTCACGCTCGAAAAATACCGCCATTTCGTCGAAATAACCTTGCACGTGAATGGAAAGGACTTCGTAGGACATGACGAGTCAGACGATATGTACGCGTCAGTGGACAGGGTCGTCGAGCGTCTCGAGCGCCAGATTCTAAAGCACAAGGGTAAGAGATACGCCAAGAAGCCCCGCAAGAAATCCACCGCGGAGCCTGCGCCCGCGCCCCCGAGCAACGACGATCGCACTCGCGAAGGCGAGGTAATCCCGGCGGATCCAATCGAGTTTCCCCAGCTGTTGCTGTCAGAGGCCATCTTGAAACTGAACGAGAACGGCGGTGGCTTCAATATTTTCCTGAATCGGACTACGAACCGTCTAAACGTCCTCTATAAGCGCGAAGACGGGACGATCGGCATAATCGAGGCGTGACATGGAGAAGAAGGTCCTGTCGGTAAAAGAGTTCCTGGAGATCAACAAGGAAACGTTGTCCCTCGAACTACTTGGGGATGTCGTCGAGGGCCCCCTGCCGATATCGGTCCCGGACATTCACCGGCCCGGGCTGGCCTTGACCGGGTTCATGCAAAACTTCCTCAACGAGCGGATCCAGATCCTCGGTGAAACGGAGATCTTGTATCTCAATACGCGGTCGAAAGAAGGGCGCAAGAGCGACATCGAAAATCTTTTCTCCGTACCACTCGTATGCATCGTTGTGACGCGTAGCCTGGAAATACCGAAAGAACTCATGGCACTTGCCTCACAGAAGGGAGTGCCGGTGCTGCGTACGACCATGCTCACGACGCCGTTCATCCACGAACTCACCCAGTTTCTGGACGGCGTTTTCGCGCCGACCGACGTCCTGCACGGGACCCTGGTCGACGTCTACGGCGTCGGTCTTTTGTTTACCGGTCCGAGCGGGATCGGCAAGAGCGAGATCGCGCTGGACCTGGTCGAGCGCGGGCATCGACTGGTGGCCGACGATACAGTCCAGGTTACGAAAAGGTCGGAAGACATTCTGCTCGGCAGGGGCAACCAGCACTTGCAGCACTTCATGGAAATCCGAGGTATCGGGATCATCAACGTTCAGGATCTCTTTGGTATTCGCGCGATACGAGTTCAAAAACGCCTCGAAGTCGAGGTCCATCTCATGCGGTGGGACTCGGGCAAGGACTGGGAGCGCTCGGGCCTCGAGGATCGAACGACGAGCGTGCTGGATGTAAACATTCCGCAGGTCGTCGTTCCGCTTTATCCCGGGAAGAACATCACCGTGATATCGGAAGTCATTGCCATGAACCACATGTTCAAAGTGTACGGGATCAGCGCGGCCGAGCGGTTCGACCGCATGCTAGTCGATCAGATGGAAAGCGACCGCAAGACCCGGCACTACCTGAGATACGACACGGAATAGCAACGGGAACAGGGAGAGGTATGACTGCCGGCATCATCGTCACACATGGAGCTCTCGCCGAGGAGTTGCTGGGCACGGCGAGATTGATCCTGGGTGACTTCTCACACTGCCACGGCGTGACCAATTCGCACAAGTCCCCGCAGACGTTGTACGATGAAATTCTCTTGCTTTTGGAATCCGAGAAGGGTAATCCCTGTATTATATTCGTCGATTATTTTGGAGGAAGCTGCAGCCACGCGTGCCTCAGGATCGAGATCGCTCATCCGGACATACGCGTGATCAGCGGGGTAAACCTTCCCATGCTGCTGGCGTTTGTGAATAAGCGTGACACGTTACCACCGGACGACCTCACGGCCGAGATCGTCAAGCGCGGTCAGGACAGCATCAAGGTGCTGGATCCGAGCAAGATCTGATGCCGTTGAGTCTCGTGCGCATCGATGATCGGCTCATTCATGGGCAAGTCGTGCTCGGCTGGTCACGGTTACTCAAGCCTGACAGAATCGTTGTAGCCAACGATCGTATCGCGGCGAACCTCTGGGAGCGCAAGTTCTATACGGCCAGCGTTCCTCCTCAGGTCAAAGTGTCTTTCCTCAGTCTCGAGGAAACGACCGTGGAACTGCTCAACAACTTGTTCACCAACGAGGCGGTACTCATGCTGTTCGAGACGGTGAAGGACGTGCACGCGATGGTGCAGAAAGGCGTTCAGCTCGAGGAGATCAACGTCGGCGGCCTGCATTATCGGCAAGGCGCAGAGGAACTGCTTCCCTTCGTGTTTTTGACCGAAGAGGACAAGACGCTCCTGCGGGACCTCGTCAAGAGCGGGATCACGCTTCTGGCGCAGGATATCCCGGGGAACAGCCCGGTCGTAATCAACTCCATGGTGGTATAGGCGATTCCATTTTCAATAGACCGCGCCTCCCGTCTGCCATAGAATTCCACGGGCAGCAACAGTGCCCTGTGCCGCCGGTTACTTGTCCGAGTTTCCTGGGATGAATACTCTTATTCTACTGAGTCTGATCGCCGGAGTGCTCGCCATCGACGATCGCGCCGGGTGGCAGAGCTTGCTGGCGCAGCCCGTTTTTGCGGCGCTCCTCGTCGGTTTTGTTACCGGCGAAGTCCGCACCGCCGTCGCCGTCGGGTTGATCCTGGAACTCATCTGGCTCTCCATCCTCCCCATGCGCGGTCTGAGGCGCCCGGACCAGATCGCCGGTGCGGTCGTCGGCGCCGGTACCGCCGCGCTGCTGATGAAGCTGACGGCAGACCCCAGGGTGTATTTCATCTCCGCTACCGGCATTCTCGTCGGCCTGTTCGCGGGCGAGCTGGGTGCGCGGGTGTCCGCACCGCTTTTTGCGTTGCTAAACCGCCGCCTGGGCCGCGTCGAGTTTTCGCCCGAGGCCGGCTTTGCCCGCACGGCGCGGAAACTCCTCGTGCTGCAAGCCGGATCGACGTTGTACCTTTTTGTCGTTGAAGCTGTCGTCGTGTTCATTCTGCTCGGCGCCGGCTACCATGGGGCGGAGCGGTTGACCCGCTACGTCGGCGGAGCGCTGGTAGCGGGTGCCGCCAGCTGGGACCGCCTGCTGCCGGCACTCGGAGCCGCGTCCCTGATCCATGTCTACTGGCACCGGCATCTCAAGAGGGTGATCATACTCTGCGCAGTAATGGTGATCCTGGTCCTATGGCTACGGTAACCCGACGAGAACTCGGGAGGATCGACCTTTTCCGGGTCTTCCTCAGGATGCTCTTTCTCCAGGGAGTGCTCAACCGGAGGGGGATGCAGAACCTCGGTTTCGCCGGTGCGATGTCCGCCGCGGGCCGCTGGAAGGGGGCCAAGGATAATTCATTATTATTAAGGCATTTATCGTTCTTCAACTGCAATCCGAACTTCGCGCCCCTGATCATGGGCGGGGTGTTGCGGCTCGAGGAAGAGCGGCTTGCCGGAAAGCCGGTGAGCGAGGGCGACATCGACCGCTTCAAGAAATCCCTGGCCAGCCCCCTGGCCGCCATGGGCGATATGCTGTTCCTGGGCGCGTTGAAGCCTCTGGCATTGACTTTTGCGTGCATCTTTGCTATATATAAGCTTCCCATAGGGTTATTGGCCGTCTTCTTGATCTACAATCTGACGATCATCTCCTGCCGCCTTTGGGGTGTGTATTTCGGCTATGCCAAGGGGTGGGAACTCGTCGACGTCTTCTCGGGACCTGATTTCCAGAGGATCCTCGGTGTTGTCCAGGGCCTTGGTGCGGGCGCCGCGGGGGTGCTGGTGGGCATCGTGTTCCACCGTTTTCCGCAAAACGGTCAATGGATGTTGTTTTTTGGCAGTGCCTTGACGGTTCTGACCCTGTACCTTTTGAAGAGAGACGTTCCGGCTTCCTGGTTTGCAATAATCCTATTCCCAGTCTCCGCTCTTTTCACGCTGATCTTCGTCTAGGGTACTCCGCGCACTCGGGCGCACGAACAAAGGCTTAGAACGGGTTCAAACATGGTAGAATTCCAATCACTGGTGAACAACAAGATAGGAATGCACCTGCGCGCGGCGGGTGAATTCGTCAAGCTGGCGAACAAGTTTACGAGCGAGATCACGGTCATCAAGAACGGGAAGAAAGCCAACGGCAAGAGCATACTGGGCCTCGCCAGCCTGGCCGTCGGCGCCGGATCGACGATCACGATTCGCGTCGAGGGGGATGACGAGATGGCTGCGAAGGCGGCCATCGAGGATCTCATCAGTCACAACTTCTACGAGGAATAGCGGCAGGACGTCGCATGGAAACGAGAAGAGCACCGCATACCAAGCCACATCACCCGGCGGACTCCGGCGGGGCAACGGACGACGCGCCACGGGAAGAGATGGTTCGTAAGGGCATCGGCGCCGCGCCGGGCATCGTGATCGGACCGGCGTTTGTGATGCGTCCGGAGACCTTCAGCGTCCCGAACACGACGGTGCCGTCCGCGGAACGCGAGAAGGAAGTGGCGAGTTTCAAGCGTGCCCTGGCGGCGACGCGAGAAGAACTGCTGAAGATCCAGGAGAGTCTCTCGGACCGTCTGGGAGAAGACCACGCGCGTATCTTCGAAGCGCATCTCTTGATCCTCGATGACGTGATGGTGGTGGACGACACAGAGGCGCTGATCCGCGAGGAGAACCGCAACGCGGCGTGGGCATTTCAAAAAGTGATTTCCAACGTATTGGCCACCTTCGAGGATATGGAGGATGAATACCTCAAAGACCGTTTTACAGACATCCTCGACGTGAAGCGGCGGGTGATCGGCAAAATCCTCGGCAAGCAAAAGAGAAAGGTCTTCAGCCCGGCGGAGAAGTCGATCATTTTTGCACGCGATCTGGCCCCCAGCGAGACGGCCCAACTGGATCGGAAATCCGTGTTCGGATACGCGACCGATCGCGGGGGGCGCACGTCCCACACGGCGATCCTGGCGCGATCGCAGGGCGTAGTGGCCGTGGTGGGGTTGGAGGACATCAGCGCAAAGGTCCGAACGGGGGACCAGGTCATCCTGGACGGAAACACGGGCACCATCGTCATCAACCCGCGCAAGTCGACGCTGGAGACCTACCGCCGCGAAATCAAGCATTACAAGAAGCTCGAGCAAGAGTTGCTGAAGCTGACCGCTTATCCGGCGGAGACCCTCGACAATCGAAACATCAAGCTAAATGCAAACATCGATCTTCCGGACGAAGTAGAGTCCGCCGTCGCCTACGGGGCCCAGGGCGTGGGGCTATTCAGGACCGAGTATTTTTTCATTGCCCAGGACCAGCTGCCGTCGGAGGAGGAACAGTACCAGGTATACCGTGCTGTTCTCGAGTGCATGACGGACAAACCGGTCACTATCCGTGTCCTCGACGTCGGCGGCGACAAGATCGCGGACTACCTGCACGGTTCGCCGGAGCTGAACCCTTTCATGGGCTGGAGGGGCATCCGCTTCCTGCTCACGCGCAAGGACATTTTCAAGACGCAACTCAGGGCAATCTATCGTGCGAGCGCGCACGGAAGCGTGCGGATACTGCTGCCGCTGATCGTAGAACTCGACGAGATCGAGAAGGCCAAACAAATCTGCGCCGAGGTGAGGGATGAGTTGGCAGGCAACCGCTTCCGCATCGATGAGAAGGTGCAAATCGGCATTATGGTGGAGACGCCCTCGGCGGTGCTGCTGGCGGATGCCATGGCCAAAGAGGTAGATTTCTTCTCCATAGGTACGAACGACCTTATCCAGTACACGATGGCCGTGGACAGGGGAAACAGCAAGATTTCGCATCTGTATCAGCACCTGCACCCGAGCATCATCCGGCTCCTGAAGATGACGGTGGAGGCAGCCCGCAAGAGCAAGATCCCGGTCTCGATCTGCGGTGAAATGGCCGTGGATCCGATGTCAACGGTGGTCCTGATCGGCCTGCAGATGGACGAATTCAGCTGCAGCCCGAGCACCATGCCGGAAGTGAAGAAAACAATACGATCGGTGACCTACGACGAGTGTAAGATGCTGGTGAAAAGGATACTGGAGTATTCGACGACGGATGAGATCGAACGAGAAGTGACGAAGTTGCTCAGGGAGCGGTGTCCCGACCTGGCAATGTTTGGCGAGTAGTATGGCCGGCGCTTTCCGGGAACTCGAACGGTTGGGTAAGGCCCTGGACAAGGGCAACATGCTCGATCTCGTCGCGGCGTTTCCCGCTCACATGCCGGATGCATGGGAGCGGGGGCGGGAATTCGCCCGATCGATTCGCCGGCATGCGCCCGGCAGGATCGTCGTTTGTGGAATGGGCGGGTCGGCGATCGGCGGGGATATGGTGGGCTCGTGCCTCGGGGACAGGCTGGCAGTGCCGCTGCGGGTGAACCGTCACTTCCTCGTTCCGGCCGCGTGGCTCGAAAAGGCGTTCTTCGTGTTTTCGAGTTACTCGGGCAACACGGCCGAGACGTTGGCCGCCTACGAAAGCGTGAGGGAGCGGGGAATCCCGTCCGCGGCGATAACGAGTGGTGGTCTGCTCGCCAGCATGTGCAGGCGGGACGGGGTGCCGGCCTGCATCATTCCGGGCGGAATGCCTCCGAGGGCAGCGATCGCCTATTCGTTCTTTCCGCTGCTACACGTTCTTGATGCCCTGGGCGCGGCATCGTTCGACGGGAAGAACTTCGCGGCGACCCGCGAGCGGTTGCGCGACCTGAGCGAGAAGTACCGCTCGGATTCAGTGGAGAACACCGCCGCCGATCTCGCATCGCGAATGGTAAAGCACGAACCGGTGATCTACTCCAGGGGTGGATTATTCGATCCGGTCGCGCGAAGATGGACCTGCCAGTTCAACGAAAACAGCGAGGTATTCGCGCGTTACGGCGCGTTTCCCGAGTTGGGGCACAACGAAATCGTCGGGTGGCGGGAGAGCAACGCGCTTACCGCGAACACCTTCGTTATATCGCTCGAGGATAGGGATGACCACCCAGCTGCGAAAAGGCAGGCGGACGTCGCGATAGATATGATAGAGCCCCTGGCGGCCGCGGTCGCGAGGATCTCGAACTTCGAGGGTGAACGCCTGGAACGCATGTTGTCGGCGATGATGCTGGGCGACTTTACGAGCGTTTACCTCGCGTATTTGAACGACATCGATCCGACGCCGGTAAAGAATATCGACGAGCTCAAGAAACGACTTGGCTGATATTGCGGGGCGACTTTGAAAGGCTGTGATCCGGTGAAAGTGATAGTACCCGCCGCGGGGATCGGCACGCGACTGCGGCCGCACACGCATACTTTGCCGAAGGCGCTGCTCTACGTGGCGGGCAAACCCATTATCTCGCACATTCTCGACGAGGTAAAGGCTCTGGACGTAAGCAGCGTGGTAATTGTCGTCGGCTACAAGGGCGAGTTGATCAGAGATTTCGTCACCAAGGAATACTCCGGGTTGAGCGTGGATTTCGTGTTTCAGGATGAACGGCGAGGTATAGGTCACGCGATCTACCTCACGCGAGAAGTTGCCAACACCGGAGAGCCGCTGCTCGTAATACTCGGTGACACGATTATCCGCACCGACCTGAAGGAGATAACGAGATCGAAGCACAATGCGCTCGGCGTCAAGGAAGTTGCCGATCCCCGGCGGTTCGGCGTTGCGGAAACGAAAAACGGGGATATTCTGCGGCTGGTCGAGAAGCCGAAAAAACCCGTGAGCAACCTGGCCCTGGTCGGACTGTACTATTTATCCGATTCGGCGCAGCTGTTTGACATGCTGCAGGAGCAGGCTGAAAGGGACATCAGGAGCCATGGCGAATACCAGGTCACGGACGCGCTGCAGATGATGATCGACGAGGGATCGCAGTTCAGCGCCTTCGAGATAGACGAGTGGTTCGACTGCGGCAAGCCGGAAACACTACTGGAAACCAACCGGCGGCTGCTCGAAGACACGGCGTCCCGGCCCGAAGTCGGAGGATCCATCATTCTCGGCCCGGTATCCATTGCGCCGTCGGCGGAAATCAAGAGCTCCATAGTAGGCCCGTATGTCTCGATCGCTGCCGAGTGCACGGTGGAAAACTCGATCATCCGGGACTCGGTTCTGGACCGGGGAGCGCACGTGACGAATTGCCTGCTCGAGAGCAGCATCGTAGGCTCGCAGGCCATCATCGAGGGTGGGTTTCAAAAGCTAAATATCGGAGATTCAAGCGAGGTCGTATTCAGGTAATTAATCGCATCGTAGTCGAAACCGGAGAGGCCCGGTTTCTATCAAGGAGGATTGCATGGCTGTCAGTCGACTCTTTACTTCAGAATCCGTTACCGAAGGGCATCCGGACAAGATTTCGGACCAGATCTCGGACGGGATACTCGACAACATACTGGAGCAGGATACACAGGCGAAAGTGGCCTGCGAGACGCTCGTCTCGACGGGCGTAATCTTTGTGGCAGGAGAAATAACGACGAACGCATACGTCGATATCCCGTCCGTCGCACGCGGCGTCGTGGAGAAGATCGGATACACCGACGCCGAGTACGGTTTTGACTGCCAGACGTGCGCGGTGCTGACCTCGATCGACGAGCAATCCCCCGACATTCGACTGGGAGTGGTCGACAAGGCGGGTGCGGGCGATCAGGGGATGATGTTCGGGTACGCGTGCCGCGAGACGGACGTGCTGATGCCGATGCCGATCTTTCTTGCGCAGCGCATGGCCCAACGCCTGGCGGATGCCCGGCGCAACCAAAAGGGCATGGAATACGTGCGGCCGGACGGCAAGACGCAGGTCACCGTAGAGTACGCGGACGGCAAGCCGTGCCGGGTGCACACCATCGTCGTTTCCACGCAGCACGGCAAGGACACACCCCTCGATCAAATCCGGGAGGATGTGAAGAAACACGTTGTCGAGCCCGTACTCAAAGAACACGTCGCCGGCCACGACGGTGACTACATCCTGTTCGTGAACCCGACGGGCCGCTTCGTCGAAGGCGGTCCCAAGGCCGATTGCGGCCTTACCGGGCGCAAGATCATCGTCGATACGTACGGGGGGGTCGGCAGTCACGGCGGTGGCGCGTTCTCGGGCAAGGATCCTTCGAAGGTGGACCGCAGCGCGTCCTACGCTGCGAGACATATTGCGAAAAACATCGTGGCGGCGGGCCTGGCCGGGAATTGCGAAATTCAGCTGGCGTACGCAATCGGTGAGAAGGAGCCGGTTTCCATAATGGTGGATACGTTCGGCACTGGAAAAGTGGCCGATCTGGAACTAACGAGGATCGTCAGGGAGACCTTCGATCTCACGCCGTCCGGTATCATCGATCGCTTGAAATTGAGACGCCCCATCTATCTCAAGACGGCGGCCTACGGGCACTTCGGCCGGGAAGAAAAGGACTTTACATGGGAGTTGACCGATTACGTCGACAAACTGAAGAGTCAGACCTGATAGACATCAACCATAGCTGGAGAAAGGAAACCATGAAGAACGATTGCAAGGACATCGGACTGGCTCCGATTGGGAAAGACAGAATCTTATGGGCAGATGACCGCATGCCGGTGTTGCGGTCGATACGGGAACGTTTTGGAGAGGAAAAGCCGCTCGCCGGTATCCGGCTTGGAGCCTGTTTGCACGTGACAACCGAAACGGCGAACCTGATGAGGGCGCTGAAGGCGGGCGGGGCCGAGGTCGCGCTTTGTGCGTCGAACCCGCTCAGCACGCAGGATGACGTGGCGGCCAGCCTGATAGCCGATTTTGAGATCCCCGTGTTCGCGGTTATGGGCGAGGACAACGATTCCTACTATCAGCACATCAACAACGTGCTGGACGGCAACCCCCAGATAACGATGGACGACGGAGCGGATCTGGTATCAACCCTGCATACCGGGCGTGACGACGTGCTCGAGGACGTATTTGGCGGGACCGAGGAGACTACGACCGGCGTCATCCGCCTGAGGAGCATGCAGAATGAGGGGGTGCTCAAATACCCAATTATCGCCGTCAACGACGCTCAAACCAAACACCTGTTCGATAATCGTTACGGTACCGGGCAGAGCACGATCGACGGCATCCTGCGGGCCACCAATATCCTTCTGGCCGGAAGCACGGTGGTCGTAGCCGGTTACGGGTGGTGCGGCCGGGGCGTGGCCATGCGTGCACGCGGGCTGGGAGCGAGCGTCATCATCCTCGAAGTAGATCCGATCAAGGCCCTCGAGGCGGCCATGGACGGCTTCACGCTCATGCCGGCACACGATGCGGCCGAGGTCGGGGACGTTTTCATTACGCTGACCGGGAACATCGCCGTGCTCAGGCAGGAGCATTTCGAGCGGATGAAGGATGGGGCGGTCGTTTGCAACAGCGGCCATTTCAACGTGGAGCTCGAGATCGAGGCGCTGGAGAAGATCGCGGCGAAGAAGAAGCGCGTACGCGAGCACGTCGAACAGTACACGCTTCCCAGCGGCAAACGCCTGAACGTGCTCGGAGAAGGGCGACTGATCAACCTGGCGGCCGCAGAAGGTCATCCGGCCTCAGTAATGGACATGAGTTTCGCCAACCAGGCCCTGGCGGCGGAGTATCTCGTGAGCCATCACGGTTCGTTGAAGAACGAGGTGATCCGGATGCCGGAGCGGATCGACAATGAGATCGCTTCGTTGAAACTGATGAGCATGGGGTGCAAGATCGACACCCTGACCGACCAGCAGCAACGCTATCTGGCGAGTTGGGACCAGGGCACGTAGCATCGACCGGTCTCGCACGCACATCCGGGGGACGGCCCGCCGCGGCCGTCCCCCTCTTTTTGTCCGTTAACAGACCCACGGCCACTCCCTCGCGCTGTGGCGATGCATTGTCGCCTGCAGGAGTCGTGCAGAGGGTCGGTGAGTGGTCAGTCGATGAGCGAGAACGTGCCGCGCTTGAAGGTAACCTGTTGGGAGAGGTCGTCGGTCAGCGTGATGAGGAGGTCGAACGAGCCCTTCTTGAGGTTCTCCGTGTTCACGGTGATGTGCTGGATCTCGTTGTCGCCGAAGCCAGACGAACGGAACCTGGACGATACAACGGGCGTGGCTTGCCGGTAGCGCTGCCAGAAGTGTTTCTTTTCCTTGTTGTGTGGGATGATCTTGTACTCGACCGTGTAGGACGAGACGCCTCGCTCGTCCGTGGTCAGGTTGTAGATTTCGAAGTAAATCGGCATCGGAACGGAGCGGCTGTAGGCGCGGAGCGGGTGGGGGATAACCTCGAGGGCGCCGCGGGTGAACAACGACGGGGTTTCCGTCTGGGCGATGCGTCTCGCAAAGAGGATGTCGCTCAGCGCCAGGCCGTTGTCGAACGAGTTGCAATCGAACGACGTCCGGAAAGAGGACGACTTGCCCGACTTCAGCCCGCGCACGGACACGGCCATGCGGTAGTACCCCGTCTCGAGCAGCAACGGTATCTGCGTCGGGAGCAGGTTGGACCAGGTTGTGACATCCGGTCCCGTTCTCAACACGACGTCCTTTTCCTTGCGGGAGAGCTCATTGAACTGCGGGTCCCACACCACGATTTCCGTGTGAAACGTCTCCTCGAAGACGGATCCCCTTCCGGATTCGACCAACACGGGAATCTCGATCTGCACGTCGACCCTGTTACTGCTCTTTCCGCCCTTGAACTGATCGACACCGAAATAAAACGGCAGGTTCTTCTTTTCGAAGTTAAAGGGGTAGCTGGAGGGGGTCTCGTCGAGCACGATTTCGAAATTGTTGGCCGTCTCGCGGACCTGGTCCTTCTGAAAGACCGCGGAGACGTCGCGCGGCAGCATTTCGACGCGGTCCGGGTCCATCAGAGCGTCGATGGCGTCGGCCAGCTCCCGCGGCCGGGACAAGAGGTACTCCTGCTCCCGCCCGGGCGTGGTGGATTGGGGCACGGCGCTGTAGACGGGAGCGGCATAGGCTTCGAGCAGATCCTGCGGGATCTTGGATGTGAGTGATGCGCTCGTGTCATAGAGCAGGAAATCGGCGAATTCCGGGGAAATGTTCTCGGACGCACCTAGCGGATCGATCGAGTAGATGTACTCGCCCTTGAGCCCGAAATTCTGGAACGACACCAGCATGTCATGACGGCGGAAATACCACAGCTCGCCCGGCGGGCTCATCCCACGGTTGACGGTGACCTCACCCCATATCTTGCCCCGATAATCCGGCGGGCCGTAGCGTACGAACACCTCGCCGCGCTTATCCCATCCCGGCCACTTCTTGCTGCCGTAGAACTGGCGCGCCAGCTTGACGCGGATCGTGTGCTCGACCTCCATCTCATTCTTGCGTGTGGTCGGTGTGGGGTCGCGCTGCTTCCAGAAGAGCTTTATCCACTCCACCCGCTTTTCATCATCCTCCAGCGAGAGGAACTGGCGCACCTGATAGGGATTGAGGAGGTACTGCAGGCCGGCGAAGGTTTGTTGCAGGGGCCTGGAGAGCTTGACGACGTCGGTGCGGGTCACCTTGTACTGCGGCGGGCCCGCCACGACCGGCGAAACGCCGGCAATGACTACGAAGAGGATACCTGTGGTTCGAAGACGGTTCATTGGTTTGCCCGGACCAGCAATCCGGTCCCGATAATCAAAAATAAGAGGTTGCCCAGCTCTGCCGCAAGTAGCGGCGGCACGCGCCCGTTGTAGCCCAGGGTCTGTCCCACCTGTAACACGCCATAGTATATGAAACTTATGAGCAGCGTCAGTCCGAATCCGGTAGCGATCGATTGTTTTCTCTTGCCGGCGGCGAAGGCGATTCCGATCAGGGCAAAGATCGACCCGGCGACGGGATAGCTGAACTTCCCGTAGAGGTCGGTCAAGAGACGCTCGACGTTGCCCCCGCTCTTGCGGACCTTTTTGATGTATGCCGCCAACTCCCTCAGATTCATATTCTCGGGGTCCAACTCTTTCTCTACGAAGTTGTCCGGGGTCTCCCGGATATCGGGCATTGCGAGGCGCGTGAATGCATGAACGGTCTCACTCCGGGATTCGAACACGCGCTCGAAGCCCGAGTGGAACACCCATTGGCCGTTAATCCACTTGGCGGTTCTGGCATCTATCCGTCTCGTCAAGGTGTTGCCGTCGAACTGCTGCAGTACCACCTCGAACAACGTTCTCGTCTCGTGGTTGTATCTGGCCGCGAGGTATACGTAACCGTTCTCGCCCAGGTAGCGAAAGTTCTCCCTGAGAAAGGGATTCGAACGGGCGCGGCCCTCGATGTCGTGCTGCTTGATCTCCTTGCGCCTCCGTGTGGCGTTGGTAACGACCAGGTCGTTGAAGAAGACGGTGGTGACTGTGACGAGTACCGCCACGACAAATATTGGGCGGGCGATGCGCATGAGGCTCACCCCGGAGGCGATAAAAGCGGTGAGCTCGTTTCGCCTCGCCATGATACCTACCGAAAAAATCGTTCCGAGGAGCATCGAGACCGGAATGATATAGGTGAGCATGAACGGTACCGAGTAAATGTAGTAGCGGACGATGTTGACGATAGAGGCATCGTGGTCGATGAAATTATCGATCTCTTCGAAGGTGTCGATCGTGATGTAAATCACGGTGAAGGACAGCACACTAATGAGAAAAATCCTGACGAACTGCCGGAAGAGATATCGGTCGTGAATACGTGAGGTCATGCGGCCCGCTGGAAGATTCTCAAGGGATTCAGCTGTTTCCACTGGAAAACGCTGTACTCGGCGGACGCCCGGCGAATCAAGAAATAAGCGGCGACGCCAAAAATCGCATTCGGGACCCACATGGCGATGATGGGGCTTACGATACGTCGGTCGGCGAGCTTTTCCCCCCCGATGAGACAGATGTAGTACACCATGAAGACGAGGACGCTCAACGCCACGGCGGTGTTCATGCCCGATCGCCCCAATCGCAGCGCGATCGGGGAACCGATGAGGACGAAGATCAAGCAAGCGAACGGGATGGAGAACTTTTTGTGTATCTCGACCCGGTAGCGGTCGATCTGCCTGAAATACGATTCCTTGATTTTCTTCTGACTTTCCAGCGCCCGGTACGTGATCGCCGCCCGCTGCTTGCCTTGCCGTCCCCGCGGGTTCGGCGCGTCGCCGGGGCGGATGGCCCGCGCCTGGGTCTCCTGCGTGCCGGCGGCGGGGGGTAGCCGCGCGCTGCCTCCGTCGGCCCGCACGGAATCCCGGACCGCTGTGTCGAGCAGGGCGAAAACAACCGAGGCCTGATCGCTGGCCATGCCGGCCATCCGGGTGTCGACACCGGCGATGTCAGCGCGGATGCGTGTGATCTTGTCCCTCATCTGCTCTACGCTCATCTCCCGGTCCCCGCGGTAGTTTCGCTCGGTGCGCCGCAGCGAGCGGTCCACGTCCTCGATATTGATCGCATATTGCTTGAACTCGGTACGGCGGTACGTGGAAGGATCGTTGCCCTCCGGCATCTCGTGGATCTCGCCGTTCTCGAGCTCGAAGCGAAGCGCGTTTTCCCTCTCCATGTACTGGAGATGACCTCTTTCGGCGACAATGGTCGTCGGGAGCTTGCCGGCCTCGTTATGGCGGAAGATCTGGACATCCCGAATCGCCCCGGTCTTATCGTCCTTGTGCCGCACGTAAATCGTGTAGCCCTTGAACGCATTGATGAAGACGTTTTCCTTGATCTCCACGGTCGGCTTCTTCTTGTTGATGTCGATGAGGAGGTTGAGTAGCTTGTGGTTGCTCTCCGGCAGGACGTAGTTGTTGTAGAGGATCATGAGCACGGTCAGGACCGAGCCCATAACCGCCGCGGGCCGGATCATCCGGTAGAGGCTCACTCCGTTCGCCCGCATCGCCGTTATCTCGTTTTCGGAGGCCAGATTGCCGAAGCACATCAGGGTCGCGGGCAAGACGGCCATTGGTATGATTAATGCAAACATGTGCCCAAGACTGAGGATAAACGCTTGCAGCACAATGAAAAAGTCGACGCCCTTATTCAAAAAGAGATCGATGTAACGGAGAACGAAATCCATTATAAACAAGAACGTTATGATAGAAATTGCAAAGAGGAAGGGACCAAGGTAGTTACGGAGGATATAACGTTCGAGAATCACGGTTGGTTGTCCCGGGCCGGTGGCCCTGTCGATCGTTCGCTTCAATAATACAAATAATTCTTTTGTTGACAAGCAGTTTGTAGTTTCAGACATCGTTGCCGTCAGACCCCTTGAAGGGCGCGCCTTCGCCCGGCGAAAGGTGCCAGGGAGGGGTGTCGCCTGTTTGTGAGACTGTATCCGTTGAAGGACATCCGACGGCGTTTTGTACCAGAAAATGGACACCCGGGTGGCCGGCGACGTCGTCCCTGAAACACCTGACTGTCCGCGAGACTCCAGGACTCCCCCAATACCAGGTACGCGTGTCGTTCTGTTCGTCTTTGTTGAGAAACGTGGCAAAGCTCTACTTATCGTTATCATCGAGGTGGCCGCACCGCGCGGTGTGCCTGTGGTTTGCCCTGGCGGGGTTGGCGATGGGCCTGGTCCCCGGAGCGTCCGCCCAGAGATTGAAGCTCTCGCTCGGGGACCTGCCTTCGGTGCAGGTGGATGCGCCCTTCGATACGACCGCGCGGGTGCCGCTGGACCGCCTGAGACTGGGCGACTACCGTCTCGTTCCCAACTTTCTGCCCACAGACTTCGACCGCGAGCGGGTCGTCGAGGAATACTTCCCGGGCCTGTCGCTGCGAATGACCGGCCGGCATCCGATCACCAGTCGCTTCGAGTTCGACGAGGCGCGTGAGGGCGCCTTTGTCTACCTGGCGCCGCGTGACCTGGCGGCCCCGGGTCTTTCCCTCGAGCTCGCCTTCGTCGATGACATCGCGGAGGAGCAGAGACGGCGGTCGTTTGCGCGCGTATGGCGTGAGACGGTTGTCACGTCGATCAACACGCGGCGCGCAGATGGGGAAAGACGGGGCGGCGGCATAAACGTGCCCCTGCCTCTGCCGCTGCCCGGGGTCGTGGAGAGCATCATCGGGCGAGGCGAGGAAACCAACATCAACATATCGGGTCGCGAGAGCATCACGATCTCGGGGGAGTCGAGGCGGGTCAGTCCGTTCATCGGTGTCGAGGGCCAGCAGAAACAATCTCTCTTCCCGTCGCTCGACATGAGGCAGGAGCTGGACGTGCGCCTGCAAGGACAGATCGGCGAGAAGCTCAACGTGCAGGTGGATCACTCGAGCGCCGCGCTCTCCGCCTCGCAGAACCAGATCCGTCTCAATTACGTGGGGTTCGAAGACGATATCGTCCAACGGGTCGAGTTGGGAAACACGAGTCTCACACTGCCCGGTTCCCAGCTCGTGAGCTTTTCCGGGTCGTCGCAGGGACTGTTCGGTATCAAGGCGCTGGCGCAGGTCGGTCCCATGGATATCACGATGATCGCCAGCAAGGAGGAGGGGGAGACCTCGCGGGCGAGCTTCAGCTCGCGTGGCGGCACGATCGGGCAGACGGAGCGGCGCATCGTCCGCGACATCGATTTCGTGCGGGATACGTACTTTTTTCTGGATGCGCCGCCCGACTCGATCAACAACTTCTTTTTCGGTGTCGTGGAGGATTCGATCGAGGTCTTCGAGTCGGTGTCCGACATCGAGCGCCAGACGAACCCCGACCTGGTGACGTTTCCCGGCAAGGCGTGGGTGGATCGTTTTGGCGACGGGAGCGAGATTCGGGCGGCACGCGCGGACATCGCAGCCCGTCGCACGCCCCCGCCTTTCGAGGACCGCAACTTCAAGCTGTTGACTGTCGGCGATGACTACCGCTTCGTGTTGAACGCGGTGGACGAGTCGATCATCGGGCTGGAAATGCTGCGGCCGGTACCCAGCACCAAGGTGCTGGCCGTGCGTTACGCCAACCTGCGGGGAGACGTTATCGGCAACTTCGGCGTTTTTGCCGACACCCTGGACCTGGAGCTGATCAAACCGCGGGACCCCCGGCCCACCAACCAGTTCGGGTACACGTGGCAGTACATGATGCGGAACATCTACAACCTGGGCCTGACGAAAATCGACCGCGCGACGCTGGACCTCGAGATCGAGGACAACGACAACCGGCTCGACCTGTCGATCCCCGCGGGTTCGGACGTTCCGTGGATCCGGATATTCGGTCTCGACCGTACCGATGTCTCGGGCGTCGGGCCGCCGGACAGCCGCATCGACCTGTCGTCGGGTCTGATCGATCTCGATCGGGGTATCCTGACTTTTCCCATTCTGACCCCTTTCAGCCCGCCGGACGATTCGGTCGCGGTGTGGACGGGCGGCAAGTTCGACTTCAACACGCCACGCTACCAGGACATCCGAAGATCCGAAATCTACACGGACTTTCTGTCGCGGCCGGAAGACTTTCACCGCTTCCGCATCGTGGTGCGGGCGGCCAGCACGTCGCGGACGTTCAACATCGACGCGTTCAACATTTCTGAAAACAGCGAGGTCGTCCGGCTCGATGGCCGCAACCTCACCCGCGGGCGTGACTACACGATCAACTACGAAACGGGCGAAGTGGAGCTGCAGGGTGCGGTCGTCGACGAGCTGACACCCAGCTCGAACATTACCATCGATTACGAGTTCAAACCGTTCATCGGCGGCGCCTCGAGCACCCTGGTCGGATTCAATTCGCTGCTGACGCTGTCCCAGGCCACGCAGTTCGGCACGACGTGGTTGTTCGAATCGAAGTCGAGCTCCGCTACGCGGCCGCGGCTGGGCGAGGAACCGTCCCGCGCCGTCGTCGGCGACCTGAACGGCAACGTTTCCTATCACCCGTCGTTTCTCACCGGCCTCGTCAACAAACTGCCGCTCGTGAACACCGAGGCGCGCAGCAACGTAAGTCTCGCCGGAGAGGTTGCCGTCAGTTTCCCGGACCCCAACACACGCGGCGAGGCGTATATCGACGACTTCGAGGGGGTGGAGGACTCCGACGAGTTCTCGCTCTCGCGCCGGTCGTGGAACCCGGCCAGCCCGCCGGTGCGCGTGGATACGACGAGCGGGACGGGATTCACGGCGCTCGACCCGGACAGTAACGAATCGGTGTTGTGGTACAACATCGAACCCGATTTTGGCGTGACCCGCCGCGACCTCAACCCCGACCTCGACGAGCGGGAGAGCACGCTGATCCCATCGCTCGACATAGAGTTCGACAGCGTCACCGTGGACCCGGCGCGGTGGGCGGGTATCATGAGCGGATTTCGCGGGGGTGGGCTCGACCTGACGCAGGGACAATTCCTGGAGGTGTGGATCAACGATTTCAAACCCGATACCCTGACACGGGGCGGCGCGATCCATTTCGACATGGGGCTGATCGACGAAAACTTCTTCGAGCCGAGGCTCAACGAATTCAACAACGAGGATTCCAACCGCGACGGTTTTACCGCGCTGACCGAGGATACGGGCCTGGACGGGGTTCCCGACGGCGAGCCGGGTGACGATCCGGACGACGACTACGTTCCATCGCGTATCGACGGCCGCTTCACCAAGATCAACGGTACGGAAGGCAACCTGCTGCTCGACACGGAGGACCTGGACGGTTCGGGCCAGCTGGACCGGGCCAACTCCTATTTTTCCTTTACCCTGGATCTCGCCTCCGAGCCCATCACCGACATCCGCAAGGAGTTTCCCAACAGCAATCGTTTCAACGAGGCCCTGCACGAGAACGACTCCTGGCGGCTCTACCGGATCGACCTCTCCGATGCGGTGCCCGTGAACCAGTCCGGCACGCCGGCGCTGGCGCAGATCACGCACCTCAGGGTCTGGTTCGATCGCATCGGTGACGTCATCAATCCGGCGGAGCGCAGACTGCAGATCGTCGGGTTCAAGGTGGTGGGCAACCGCTGGGAGAAAGACGGGATTCGCACGCTGACCGACAGCCTGCTCACCGGCGCCGACACGCTGGGCACGAACGTCACCCTCGGTGTGATCAGCAACAAAACGGATCCCACACGCTACATCCCGCCGATCGGGCCGGCCGAACAAAACGATATCTTCGAAAAGGAACAGTCGCTGCTCGTCACCTACACCAACCTGCAGGCCGACCGGTCTTTTCGCATCCGCAAGCGGTTTCCAGGCAACGGGGACGACTGGACCGTCTACCGCGACCTGAATTTCTTCACGCATACCGAGCAGTTCAACGGCGCGCTCGAGTATTACTTTCAGGTGGCCTTCGACAGCCTGAATTTCTACGAAATCACGCTGCCGATGACCCAGCAGTTTTTTCCCGCGAACGGGTGGACCCGCGTGCTGGTCAGCCTGACCGACATCACCGACTTGAAGTTCAAGATTCAGCCGGGTGACTCCCTCGTCACCGGGCGCATCCAGGACATGGCCGATCCCGCGCGGACCTACGACGTCCGTATGGTCGGCCAGCCCAACCTGTTCTCGGTTCGCTTTCTCTACGCGGGTGTGCGCAACCGCAGCGGCGTCGAGGTGAGTGGCGAGGTGTGGGTGAACGATATTTTTCTGGGCAATCGCAAGCGCGACATCGATTTTGCGCAGCGGGCCACAGCGTCGATCAACATGGGGAACGTGGTCAGTGTCAACGCGAGCTGGCGGCGAACCGGTGCCGATTTTCGAAGCCTCCGGCAAAAACGGGGCAGCGGCAGGGATAATCGCGCCCTGACTTTGAACGTAAAGACCAGCCTCCAGCACTTCATTCCGCTCTTCGGGTTCAACATACCCGTGTCGGGAAACTTCAACCGCAACACTTCTTTGCCCAAGTTCAGTCCCAACAGCGATACGGAGATCAGGGACGCTGCGCTGCAGGACAGCCTCAAGACGGAAAGCACCACGCGTGGGTTCAGTACGTCGCTCACGCGCTCGGCGTCGAAGAATCCGTTTCTCCGCTACACGTTCGACAAGTTGAGGATAAACTACTCGCTGAGCCAGTCACGGGCACGGTCTCCCTCGTCCGCCGACACCTCGCTGACCATGGCCGGCACGCTGGTGTACCAGATCAACTGGTCGCAGAGAAGAACGCGGTTGAAACTCTTCAAGAACACGTATTTCCGGTACTGGCTGACGTCGCTCAATTTCCGCATGAACGCCAGCCGCAGGACCGGGCAGCGCTTCCGCAACGTGGGTGGCAAGTTCGTCGCCGATCCGGAGACGTTCAACGCCGGGCTCACCAATAGCGGCTCGGCGACGTACATCCCTTTTCCCTCGCTGACCACGAACTTTCGCATGAACCAGCAGCGTGACGTTACGCTGCCCCACAAGTTCCTCGGGCTGGAGGTCGGTTTGGAGGTAAGACGCGACCAGACGCTGCAGGCGAATTACAAACCGCCCCGCGTGTGGATCATCGGTGCTCTGCAACCGGATATCAGCTACACGGCCGGTTACCGCGAAGACGCGAGTCCGAACGTTCGAAGACCGGGGGATTCGAGAGGCGTCCGAAACGTCACGAACAACCGCAACCTGGGCGTGAAAATGAGTTTTCAACTCGGCCGGTATTTCAAACGGTTGTTGGGCCGCCTGAACCTGCTGGAGGAAGAGGAAAAGGCGCCGCTCGCGCCCGCTGGTGGTGGCGGCGCGGGGAGCGCGGAAAGCGACACCACTCAAACACCCAAGGAACCGGACCGGCTCATCGCGCTCAAGAAGGTCGGCGGCATCCTCGGCAACATCCGCAAGGTCAACGTGTCGATCCGTCAACGAATACAGAGCGACTACTCGCGCATTCCCGACCGCCCCTCTTTCGCCTACCAGGTAGGCCTGACCGATGCCGCCGACGTGGTGCGGCGCGACGGGACTCCGGTTGAGCCGGAACGCGTGAGCAAGAGCCTGTCCATCGCACTGGACTCCGGCACGCAGATCACGCGAAACATCGACGTCGCGGCCCGTTTCTCAAATTCTACCAGCAAGTCGCTCTTCCGGGCCAACGACTCGCGTACCACGAACCGAACCTGGCCGGATATCAACGTGAGCTGGAAGGGACTGGAAAACGCAGGCCCGTTTCGGGGGTTGTTCAATTCGGCGAGCGCCACCTTCGGGTTTCGCAGCACCCTGCGCGAATCGGGCCGCGGCGACGAGCTCCTCAGTGCGAACAAGACCCGGCAAATCACACCCTCGATCGTTTTCGCGTGGAAGAACAGGGTGACGACGTCGGTGAACACGTCGTTTACGACGAACACTTCGGACACCCGGGGGGCGATCAACGAAACCTCTGCGAAAAGCGTGTCGCTGGACCTCAAGTATTCGTTCGAAGCGGGGAAGGCGCTCAAGGTGCCGTTGCCATTCCTGAGGAACAAGAAACTCAAGGGCAAGCTGGACACCACGTTGAATATCGCGTACAACACCAGTGCTGGCAAGCGCACGGTGCCGGGGTCCGCGTTCTTCGAACCGCTGCCGGGCACGAACTCGCTTCGCTTATCGCCGCGCGCGACGTATAGTTTCTCGAGGGCGCTGAACGGGTCGTTGTTCATCGATTTTTCCCGGTCGTTCAGCGAAGCGACGAACCAGACCACGACGATCATACGGGTGGGTCTGACGGCCATATTTACCTTCTGATTCGGGAGTCCTCCGAGATCAAGCTGGCCCCGCGCATATTACGCCTGTTAGCCGCTGTCGTATTGCCGTGCGCGTGCGCACAATCGCAACCGGTCGAGTTCACCGGCGAGGCGGCGTGGCGCTACTTGAACGCACAGTGCGCGGTCGGCCCGAGGGTGCCGGGAACGCCGGCGCACGACAGCACGGTCGTGTACATCGTCAACCATCTGCGCGCGAGCGGAGCCCGCGTGTCCCTGCAGCGGTTCGAAATCACGGATCCCTACCGGGACGGCAAGCTCAAGCTGACCAATATCATTGGCAGCTATTCACCGGACACGCGGAAACGGGTGCTGCTGGCGGCGCACTACGACACGAGGCCGTGGGCGGATCAAGAGACGGTTGACAGCCTCAAGACGCGCCCCATCCTCGGGGCGAACGACGCCGCCAGCGGCGTCGCCGTCCTGCTCGAGGTCGGTGATATTCTCGGCGCGGGCCCGCCCGGCGATGTGGGTGTGGATCTGGTTTTCTTCGACGGAGAGGATTACGGCAAGGAGGGCGATCTGGGCCACTACCTGCTGGGTTCCAAGTATTTCGCGGCACATCTCGGCGCCTACCGGCCGCAGGCGGGCGTACTGCTGGATATGGTCGGCGCCCGGGGGGCCACGATCTTGCAGGAAGGAAATTCGCTCGATTACGCGCCGGCGCTTACCACCCGCCTGTTCGAGCGGGCGGCGGCACTCGGGCTGGATGTCTTCGTCGCCCGGCGCGGGCAGAGCGTTTTTGACGACCACGTGCCGTTGCTGCAGGCGGGAATCCCCACCGTAGACCTCATCGGCCTGCCGTACGCCCACTGGCATACGCTCCGTGACACGCCGGACAAGTGCTCCCGGGAGACCCTGCGCCAGGTGGGGGTCCTTCTCGTCGATCTCCTTTACAACTATGCGGGCGATTGAGCCAGCCGGGCGGAGTCGGGCCCGGCCCGCCGCGGCGTGATTTGACTTGCACCACCCGGCCGATTGTGTTATTAGTTTGGGGGGTGTACGAATTGGGCGCGGGTGGCCACTTTTTTGATATACGCAGCGTGGGGGGGAGACCACCCCGGTTCAAGCCTGGCGCATCCCTATGGAAAGTAATGAGTTGGAAAGCCTGGTCGCAGCGGAGCTGGACCTTCTCGGACTCGAGTGCGTCAAGCTCGAGATCGTCGGCGCGCGGCAGAGCCCAACCATCCGCCTCTACATCGACAAGGAGGGTGGGGTGAGTGTCGGGGACTGCGCCCAGGCGAGCCGAACGTTGGGGGCGCTACTGGACCGGGTCGATCCGTTCCCCGGGCGTTACCTGCTCGAGGTATCGTCGCCGGGGATCAGTCGTCCGCTAACCCGGGAGGATCATTTTGTGCGGTTCGTCGGATCGCAGATCCGTGCGCAGTGCGCAAACCCGGAGGTGGGGAAAAAGACGTATACAGGTCAGATTCGATCCTGTATAAATGGAATGTTGGTTCTGGATACCTCTGAGGGGCAACAACTTATTAGACTAGCCGACATCGTGAGCGCGAATCTCACCGCTCGCGAATATAAAATCGACAAAAAACGCAAGCGTTCCAAGAAGCACTGAGGATGAACCCGGATGCAGATACAGTTCGCACAAGCATTTAGTGATCTTATCCGCGAAAAGCGGATAGACAAAGAGTTGCTCATGGAGACCCTGACGGCGGGTTTCAGCTCCGCGGCAAAGAAGAAATTCGGGCCCACCGCGGAAGTCGAGATCGCCGAAGACGAAAAGGGGGGCATCGAGCTCTACCTGCTCAAGGTCGTGACCAAGGAGGTCGAGGACGAGGCGGCGGAGATCTCGGTCGACGAGGCTCGCGAGTACATCGAAGGGGCCAAGGTCGGCGAGGAGGTCAAGATCTACGTCGAATTCGCGGAGTTCGGGCGCAACGCGATTCAGATCGCGAAGCAGATCCTGATGCAGAAAATCCGCGAGTTCGAACGCGAGCGTACCTTCGAGGAATACAAGGACCGGGTCGGGGAAGTCGTGTCGGGCTCCGTGCAACAGATCGACCGCAACGGCATCCTGGTCAACCTGGGTAATGCCGAGGCGACCATGCCCAAGAAGGAACAGATCCGCCGCGAACGCTACAATCAAGGTGCCTCGCTCAGAGCCTGTATCCTGAAGGTGGATCAGGAGGCCAAGGGCCCGATGGTCGTATTGTCGCGAACCAGCCCGGAGTTCTTGAAGAAGCTCTTTGCGCAGGAGGTACCGGAGATTTACGAAGGTATCATCGACATCAAGAGCGTTGCGCGCGAAGCCGGTGGACGTTCGAAGGTCGCCGTGTACTCGAGGGATGACCGCGTGGACGCGGTCGGGGCATGCGTTGGCATGAAAGGATCGCGCGTCCAGGCAGTCGTCAACGAACTCAGCGGAGAACGGATCGATATCGTGCCATGGAGCGACGACGTGTCTGCGTTCGTCAGCCGGGCGCTGGCGCCCGCGAGAATCGCGTCGGTGCGCGTCGACTCGGATGCCAAGGGAGTGTTGGTGGTCGTCGAAGAGGATCAACTGTCTCTGGCGATTGGCAAGGACGGGCAGAACGTGCGGTTGGCCTCAAAGTTGAGCGGCTGGCAGATCGACTTGATCACGTCCAGGGAGCTCGAACAGCAGGAGCGCCTGCAGGAACATCTCACCATGGCGATCGAGGAGATGGTCGGTGTCTCGGCGAAGATGGCGGAAAAGCTCAAGTCCGCGGGCATCACGACCGTACAGAAGTTCGCACGGGCGACGGAAGAGGAACTGTTGTCGATACCCGGTTTTGGACTCAAGACGGTGGCGAAGCTGAGAGAAACGGCGCAGGGGACGATCGAGGAGTTGGAAAAAGCGCTCGAAGAACTGATCGAAAAGGAAAACGAGGAGCGCAAGCGGGCCAAGGAAGAAGAGAAACCACTTTTCGACGAAACGGTCGGCGAGGAAGAGGCTGCGGAGACGAAAAAACATACCGAAGAAAGCCTGTTCGGTACGTCGAAAGCCGAGGAGCCGGCCGCCGCTGACGAGGCCGAGGCGGTCGAAGAAGCGCCCGCGGTTGCCGCTGACGAGGCCGAGGCGGTCGAAGAAGCGCCCGCGGTTG